>JAIRSC010000125.1 GCA_031255645.1 Treponema sp.
GGCAAAGGCCGTGTTTGGCTTAAATGTTTTTGGTTTTTGTGGTATGAAGGAAACATATCGCGGACAACAGGAGAAAGGTCATGGGCAGGGAATACACGATTGAATCCGCCGCTTCGGCGCTGAACGAAATCAAACGGGAAATCGCGAAGGTCTTTATCGGCCAGGAGGAACTGGTTAACCAGCTTCTTGTTACGCTTCTGGCGGGGGGGCACATTCTTGTGGAAGGCGTTCCCGGTCTGGGCAAAACCCTGCTGGTGCGCGCGGCCGCCCAGGCTATAGGCGGCGATTCCAGGCGGGTGCAGTTTACCCCCGACCTTATGCCCAGCGACATAACCGGCAGCGTAATCCTCGATACCGCTTCGGGGAGCTTTATCACCAAAGAGGGGCCCGTGTTTACCCATCTTTTTATCGCGGATGAAATCAACCGCGCGCCGGCAAAAACCCAGGCGAGTCTTTTCGAGGCCATGCAGGAATTCCAGGTAAGTTTCGACGGGGTAAGCCATCCCCTGCCCAGGCCCTTTATGGTACTGGCGACGCAGAATCCTTTTGAGCACGAGGGAACCTATCCCCTGCCCGACGCCCAGAAAGACCGGTTTTTGATGAAGGCCCTGGCCGGTTATCCGCCGGTCGAAGAAGAAAAGGAGATGGTGGCCCGCGTTCTTTCCGGGGAAAGCGGCGCGGAGCTTTCCGTGTCTCCGGTACAGGCGGTGATGAGCCCGGAAGATTTTGCCGGTCTACAGTCTCTGGTTTCCGCGCTGCGTTCGGATCCGGCCGTGATCGACTACGCGGTACGGCTTTGCGCCGCCACCCGTTCTATCCCGGTGCTGGAAAGCGGGGCGGGTCCGAGGGGCAGTCTTTCGCTGATCCGCTGCGCCAGGGCCAGAGCGCTGCTTGAGGGCCGCGACTTTATCATCCCGGACGACATTAAAGCCCTGGCCGTTTCCGTGCTGGCCCACCGGCTGACCCTTTCCGCCGAAGGCGAACTGGAAGGGCTTACCGAGGCGCGGATTGTGGAGAATATCCTTTCTTCCACAGAGGCTCCCCGTACATGAAACCCGGCGCCGGCTTCTTTACCGCCGTCCTCCTCTGGCTCTTTTTGGGCGGCGCGGCGTTTTTCTCGGAAACCGCGCTGCTTGTCTGGCTGCTGTTCGTCGTCTGCCTTCTGCCGTTTGTGATCATGGACGGCCTGGTCCTCCTGTTGTTGACAGACACCATGGAAGCGGAACGCGAGGTAGCCGGCGCGCTGGCCTTGGGCGAAAAAAGTGTCGTAACGCTCAGCGTCCGCAGAAGTTTCAGGCGGCCGTTTCTTGCCCGCTCGATACGGCTTTTCGACATATACCCCGACGGTTTCGAGTGTTCCGCCTTTCCGGTAAAAATCGCGCGGGCCGCCCTGGACGCTCCGAAAAACACGTTTCCCGCCGCTGTCTTTGAATACTCCATCGTTCCCCTTGAACGGGGCCCCTGGGAATTTTCGTTTGTCCAGTTCCTCTTCGGTTCCCCGCTGGGTTTTTGGCGGCGGAAAATCGTCAGCTCCTGCGCCAGCCGGGGAAGAACCTTTCCCGATTTCAAAAAACTCGCCGGCAGCGGCGGCGACCTTAAAGGGGTGCTGGAACAGGCGGGGCTGAAAGACAAACGCCGCCGTGGTCAGGGCATGGAATTTATGAGCCTGCGGGAATACCAGAAAGGCGACGTGGTAAAATCCATAGACTGGCGGGCGACCGGCAGGCGGGGCAAATTCATCGTCCGGGAATATCAGGAAGAACAGGATCAGCAGATATTGTTCCTTCTTGATTCCGGTTACCGGCTCCACCGTATCGAGGAAGGTTCCGGGATACCGGGCGCCGCGCTGCCGGACGCCGTGCCGGGCGCGCCGCCGGCTGACGCCGCGCTGCCGGGCGCGGTTCCCGGCCGCCAAATCCGGCCCGCCGTTCTGCGAACCCAGTTCGACAGCGCGCTCGAAGCGGCCTTTCTTCTTTCCTGGGTAGCCTTAAAACACGGCGACGGAGTCGCCGCCGGCTGCTTCGGCGCGGAAGAACGCTGGCTTCCTCCCCGCAAGGGAATGAGCGCCCTGCCGTCTTTGATGCGCGGTCTCTACGACGTTAAAAGCGCCCCCGTCCCGTCCTCGCTCTTTTCCGCGATGGAAGGCGCTCTGGCGCGGCTTCGGCGGCGTACCTTCATCATTATGATAAGCAATTTCCGCGAAGAAGACGGTGAATCCCTCTCGTGGATACTCAGGCGAATCCGCCGCCGGCATCTGCTTTTGCTGGTAAGCCTTCGCGAGGCGGAGGCCGAAACGCTTGCCCGCCGGCGGCCGCAAAACGGCGAAGAAGCGCTGGAAACCGCCGCGGCGTTTTCGTATCTTTCGGCAAGAAAGCGTCTTTACAAAAACTGGGAACATCTGGGGCTTTTAACCCTGGAATGTTCCCAGGCGGAGCTTTCGTCTTCTCTCATCAACCGTTACCTCGAAGTCAAGCGCAGCGGGGCGCTGTAGGAATGATACGCTTTCTGCTGAGGAAATTTTTTTACGATCTCTGGGACAATCTTTTTAAAATTGTGCTGCTTAATCTGGGTTTTCTATGCGTCGTCGTTTTGGCCTTAACCATTCTTTCGCGGCCGGTTTTTTACCCCCCCCTGGCTGCGGCGGCTCTGGCCGTTCTTGTCTTTTTCGCCTTTGTGTATGTGTGTGCGGCGGCCCGTTCCCTTAAAGAGCTCTCTGATTACCGTTCTTTTGGCGCGGGGGATTTTTTCAGGGCGTTTGGGCCCGCCTGCCGTCCGGGTCTTGTCCTGGGGGGCCTTTTTCTCGCCGTGTTTTTTCTTTTCCGTTTCGCCGTTCCGTTCTACCTTGATCTGGGCGGTCTTGCCGGCGCGGTGTTCGCGGGCGTTTGTTTCTGGACGGCTCTCAGCTTCGCGGCGGCGTTTCAGTTTCTTCCCCCGGTTTTTTTCCGGCTGGAAAAACGTCCGTTAAAGGCCGTAAAAAAATGCCTTATGATCTTTTTCGACAATATCCCGTTTTCGTTTTTTTCACTTTTTTTTATTGCCGTTCTTTCGATCCCGGTGATTTTTTTCCCGGCTGTTCCCCTGCTTTATCTTGACCAGGCGCTCAGGCTCAGGCTCCTTAAATACGACTGGCTCGAAGCCCGGACTTCCGGCGAAACCGGCGGCGGCGAGAAAACGTCGGAACCGGTTTCCGGCGGGAAGAACCGTCCGAAAATCCCGTGGAAAGAAATTCTTGCCGAAGAAATGGAAACTACGGGAAAGCGAAGCTGGAGAGATTTCGTGTTTCCGTGGCGGTAATGCACGGCGTCCACCGGTCGATGATTACGGACGCTGTGCTATTCGGTGGGACTTTCTCGGTATCAAGGCGACGTCGGCAACAGAACAATCAGGGCTTCCCCCCGTAAAGGTGTACGCGGTCATAAAGCTATGGGGGCGCTCCATGGTAATTACAACCAAAGGCGGCATGGAAGCCGCTGAGGTGAAGGCTTTAGCTTGGCGTTTTTGCAAAGCAAATTACGCTCGCGGGATGATTCACGCTTCGGCGTCTTCTTTACGAATTTCAAGCAGCTTCGCAAGCTGACGCGAAATCTGACGCATTTAATCACTGGTCAGGACGCCTGTTTTTTCTCCCAGTTCTTTTTTGTCAATGCAGCCAGTTCCAAAACCCTATGGTTTTTTCACTGGCTTTGGAGTTTCTCAGTCTTAAATCCTTATGTAATAAGGATTTAAGACTGAGAAACATCCTACGTTCAAGGAAGCGTCCAAATCTCACCACGATTCATTGATAACCTTTTGTGAAAGCCGGGTAACGAAGCCGGTCGCTTCTTTTTCGCCGCTAAATGCTTCTATGGTATCAGGCGGGGCGCTTTCGTGTTCCGCGCCCGGCCGGGTATCACCCTCCATGCCTTTTACACAAAACGACATCGACAATTTCCGCGAATCCTTCCCCGCTTTCTTTTGACGACACAAAGGCCGGCAGGGTTTTCATGTGGGCGCGGTAACGGCTGACATTGGCCACGCCGCAGGCCAGGGGGAAACGGGCGAACATCGGCTCGTCGTTGGGCGAATCGCCGGCAAACAGTACC
>JAIRSC010000149.1 GCA_031255645.1 Treponema sp.
TTCCGCACCGACGAAAGCTCGTCCTTGAGGCTCGAAAGCTCTTTTTTGATGGACGAAAGCTCTTCGGCGATTTTCATCAAAAGCTGGTTGGAAAGGTCGCTGCTTGGAAAGCCGGAGACATTCGGGGTTCCGGCGGGCGCCTTGGTTTCCACCGGAGTTTCGGGCAGTTCTTCTGGAAAATCGGGGATATTGTCGAGATTGCCGATGTCTACCCCGCTTAGCGGTCCCGGCCCGTCGTTATCCAGAAAATCGTCCACCGAGACTTCGGTAAAACCGTCTTTGTCAACCTCGGTCGGATTCAGACCGTCGGGCAGATCCGAATCTTCGGGGATTTCCTCAAATTCTATTTCGGAGATGGATTCCGTTTCAGGGACGGACATTTCCGCCGGTAATTCCGTATCGTCAAAATCGGGAAGATCCATGCCGTCGGCCGCGTCGTTGTCGAAATCCGGAAGTTCTTCTATATCAGGCATGGCGGACGAAAAATCCTGAGGCTCGCTTTTTACCCACACCCCATATTCGTCCAATTCCTCAGAAGAACCGATATTACTCCGATCGTCATAAATTGAAGGATCTTTTTTTCCAGCCATTACCTGCTCCAACAAAAACACTGGGTTTGGGAAAATCCTCCAATAACTGGAGTTTTAAGTTTTCCCCGGATCGTTTGAACCGGCCGCAAAACCCACGGGTTTTGCGGCCGGCAGGGGGGAGTTCCAGAATCTGGCGTTTTGAAACTCCCTCATTGTATTATCGGTCTTTTTATCCCTCTTCATAAAATTTCATTTGAAATTTCATTCGCAGTGGGGCCTGATACCCCGCCCTTCAGGGCGGGGAGGTTCATTCACGGTGGGGTCTGAAGCCCCGCGAACCAATTCCCGCTGTATACGGGGAAGGGCCGAAAACCGGAATTTTCAAACCTTCCCATATTTAATGTTAGCCCAGGATTTTTACCATTGTCAATGGCGTACTGTGGTAAATTCAAAAGCGGCCTCCCTAAAGAAACGGGCCGATAATCCCGTAAATTGAATAATGAGATTCCGAAAATACCTCCTTGTCCCCTGGATTGCCATAGCGATCTACGCGCTCTCTTCGCTGTTTGCCGGGGCAGCGGGTATCGGATCATATCAGGTTCTTCTTGGGGAACGGGAACGAATATTCGGAAACCTCGAAGAGCTGGAAACGCTTAACCGGGAGCTGGAAGGGACGATGGACGCCCTGCTCTACGATTCGGAAACAATCAAAGTCCGGGCGCGGGAACTTGGATACGGCGAAGATACGGAACGTTTTGTCAGAATTGTCGGACTTCCCGGCGCGCGGTACCGGGAAACGGCTGTCGGGTCGGTAAAAACGGCGGCAAAACCCCCGTATATTCCCGATAAAGTTCTGCGGATTGTTTCCGTTCTGGCCGGACTGGCCGTTTTTCTCGCTTTTTTTGTCCGCGATCTGTTCGGCGGACGGACGCGGCGCTAACGTATGCGGTTTCGGAATTCCCGCTCGACATCCCGTTTCAGGTCCCGCTCCCGAATATCCTCCCTTTTGTCAAAGGTCTTTTTCCCCTTGCAAAGACCGAGTTCCACCTTGATTCTGCCTTTTTTAAAATAAAACGAAAGGGGAATAAGGGTATAGCCTTTTTCCTCGGTTTTTCTCGCGATCCGCTTGATTTCTTCCCGGTGGAGGAGGAGTTTTTTTTTCCTGGCCGGATCGTGGTTAAACACCGAGGAAAACGGATTTTCCGCCACTACCAGGGAACGAAGCCAGACTTCGCCGGCGGAAACTTCGGCCCAGGCATCGGGGAACGAAATCCGTCCGTCCCTGAACGACTTTACCTCGGTGCCCCTAAGCTCTATCCCACATTCGTAGCTGTCGTCTACCGTATAGTTGAAGCGGGCCTTGCGGTTTACGGCAATGATCTTGACGCCTTCAGGGGCCATAGTATCCTGTCTCCGGCGGATTCGCCGGCGGAACGACGACCGGCCTAAAGCCCACGAAGGGCGAAGAAGAACCGGGCGGCAGGGAACCTCTGGTCGCGGCGTTTACCGTTCCCGGCTGGTTTATCCAGGAACCGCCCTTTACGGGACGTTCCGGGGAACCCGGATCAAGCGCCGGGGCCGCGGAATCGGCCGCCGTGGAGACAGCCGCTGCGGAGACGGCGGGAAAGAAATTCAGCGGCGCGTAGGGTTCCTCGCACCATTCCCACAGTCCTCCCAAAAGGTTTTCCAGCGTTTCGCCGCGGCCTTCAAAGTACAGGGCCGCGTATTCCCATTCGGATTCGGCGGGAAGCCGGACTTCCCAGCCGGACAACGCCGCGGGCAGTCTTTCGCCGAGCCATCGGCAGTACGCCCGCGCCGCGTGCCAGGAAACGCCGGGAACGGCGGGCCGGGGATACGCGGGATGATCAATGGAAAGAAGATAATCCCTGGAAACAAGGCCTTCGGCGATAAGGACTTCGCGGTTGTCTGTGGACCATTCGGGGTTTTCCCCGATAAAAGCGTTCCAGGAGGCGGAAGAAACCTCCGTTTCGGCCATAAACATGGACGGAACGGGAGAAGCGGCGCCGTTCCGTTCAATAGCGCCGCCCCGGACGGGGACAAATTCCTGGCCGTTCAGGACAAGCCGGGAAAGCGGCGGAGCTTCGCCGCCGGTCCGTATGGCCGCCCCCTCATGTCCGGCGTTTTCCGCCGGCCCGGCGCTTCCGTCCGTCTGTCCGGCGTTCCCCGTCAGCGAGGCAAGCCATGCCCGGACAGGCCCCTCCGGGGCGGCGCCGATATACGCCGCCGCTTCCTGTACGGAGCCGACAAGGGTGAAGGGCGACGGCGAAAGGCCGGAAGCGTCGACAAGAAACTTTGCCCGCAGCAGATCTTTCGCCGCCGCTCCCGTTGAGGCAAAGCGCAGGGCCGACTTGATTACCGCGTCCATATCCTGTTTATGTTCCGCGCCGACCGGCCCGGTCCGGTAGGCCCCTTCGGAAAGGCTGAGCGGAACCTGGTTCACTTCGGTCGGCTCCCCGATAAAAGACCAGCGGACATAATCCGCGGCTTCGGCGGCGAAGGCCGCGACGGGGTCCGCCGTCGCAAGCGTCCCGTTGACGGGGATTTTTTTCGGGAAAAAGTTCGCCGCGAAGATCCTTCCCCCGGCGTCGACCTGGACGACATGGCTTTCAAAACCCGGAAGAACCATTTCGACGGTCCGCGTTCCTTTGGGAAGAAACACTTCGCAGGGGGTCGAACCCAGCGTAAGGCCGTCGACCCGGACCGCCGCCCCGGACGGTTCGGAAGAAATTACCCCGACAACGCCGGGCTTTGAAAGCCCCGGATATATCAGAACCGCGAAAAGGACGGCGAGTATGATACAGCTATACAGAACGGCAAGGTAATGGCCGGGTTTGATTCCAAGAACGACGGGCAGTTTGACCCTGTCTTCCGGCAGAATTTCGACGTGTTTTCTTCCAAACATGGTCATAGTATAGGACGGTTTTCGGGGAGAACGCAAGCCGCGCGTCGCGTCTTGAATCATCGCCGTTTTTGTGGTAGTTTCCTGGTATGCACCCTTTTTTCAGGCGCCTTGCGGTCCTTACCGAAAACTATCTTAGCCGGCGCAAAGCCGTTAAACGCGTAAAAAAGGAAAAACAGCGGTCAAAAAACGTCGTCGTCGACTGGATCGAAGCGTTTATTTGGGCCGCCGGGGTCGTGCTTCTTATTAACCAGTATCTTTTTCAGGCGTACCAGATACCTTCCGGCTCAATGATCGATACGTTGATGGAACAGGATCGTATTTTTGTCAACAAAATAATTTACGGCCCGGAACTGCTGCCCGGAGTGGGAAAGATTCCCAGCCCGGTAAAGCCAAAGCGCGAGGACGTTATTATTTTTGAAAGCCCCGAATATCTTTCCAGAGGGCCCGTTTTCGACATAGCCCAGCGCGTTATCTATATGCTTACCCTTTCGTTTGTGGACATCGACAAGGACGAATCGGGGAATCCCAAGGTGCATTTTCTTATCAAGCGGGCCGCCGGAATGGGCGGCGACCGTTTTGAAAGCCGCCGCGGGGAGCTTTACGTCCGTTTTGCTGGGGAAAACCGCTGGGTAAGCGAGCGGGATTATATCGCCGAACGGGGCTTTGCCCATAATCTTTCAAGGCTGATACAGGAAGACGAATATCCGGGCATAGAAGCTTTGGGGGAAGTTCTGGCGTATCAGAATCTTGGCCTTGAACCGCCGGGGGAAATTGTCCTTGTCGCGGGCAGGGCCGGCGACTATTTCGCGTTTGAGCCGGCCCGGCTGGGGATTATCCGGGCGGCGAATCCCCACAACGAACGGTACCGTATACGGGCCAATGTCCTGGCCGCGGGCTGGTACGTTCCCGAAGGCAGGGTGCTTCCCCTGGGGGATAACCGGGATAATTCCAACGACGGCCGCTATTTCGGTTCGGTAAAACTTTCAAAAGTCCTGGGCAGAGGTTCGATAATTTACTGGCCGCCGGGCAGAATGGGATTCATAAAATAAATGGCAAACAGGTGGCGTCAATATTCCTATGTGGCTCAAAAAAATTATCTGAACAGGATACGCACGGTACTGTTCTGGATTTTTGTTTTTTTCGTATCGTATACGCTGGTAACCGGCCTCGTTTTTTCCAACAGGACGCTTGAAAACAGCGCGATGGAACCCGGCTGCAAGGCGGGGGATCGTTTTATCTTTTCCAATTATACCCTTAGCCATCTGTTCCGCGACAAGACTTCGTCCAATTTGCCGTTCCGGCGGGGGCAGATCGTGCTGGTGGATCGATCCGCCGCGCTGGGTGAAAAAAGGGGAATCGTCAATACCGCGCTGGACGCCGTCGTGCGGTTCTGTACTCTCCAGCGGATCAGCCTTTTTCCGAGGGAAAACACGGTTTTCGCGAAAAGGGTGATTGCCCTGCCGGGGGACACCGTTTCGCTTAACAATTTTGTCGTCCGCGTCAAGCCCGCCGGGGAAAACTACGAATACACCGAGGCGGAACTTTCGGATCGGGATTATGTGCCGGGAATTCCCCAGGTGTCGCTTTTGTGGGACGAATCCATACCTTTTTCGTCCTCGATGGAACCGGTAACCCTGAAAGCGGGAGAATGTTTTGTTCTTTCCGAC
>JAIRSC010000234.1 GCA_031255645.1 Treponema sp.
TTTCTGATGGTTCTATTATAGACCGGCCATTGTATCCCCATGTAAAAAAACGCATGGGATTGGAATACTAAAACCAATGGGGGCACGGCGCCACTTCGCATAAAGTGAGTTATGCGCAATATAACCTAAAATTGGTTTTGTATAAATTTTTTATTAAGTATACTTGATAAAATATCGATAATTATATATGGAAAACAGGCTAAAGTCTTTTCTGACAGGGAATCCGCATTATCTGGGATTCATTTTTGCGCTTTTCGGCATTGCCGGACTAATTTTGGCCATCATTGACGCCAATTGGCTATTTGGTGATGTAAACAAGATGACTTATAATTTAAAAAAAATAGACGGATGGGTCAACTTTTTTGGGCGGAAAACCGCACGGATTATTTCAGGCGTTATTTCGGTAGTAATTATTTTATCCGGTCTTTTCTGGTTTATTGCCGGTTCAAAAAGTAGTTAAAATGAGCCTCCGCGGGCAAGCCCCGCGGTATCTTAAATGTTGCGTTAATTTGATCGGAGGCTCGTTCGACAGGAAGTTTATAATACCCTCCCCCGCGAACCGGTGAGCGGGTTTTTTGGTTTAACGCCAAATTTTTGTAGGTAGAGGCTTTCCCAAAACTTCAGTTTTTGGGAAAGCCTCCTTGAAATTCGCGGTTTTGCAAGGCTGAAGGCCTGAAAAACCGCAAGAGCCTGTCCAAAAACCGTGCGCGTAGCGCACAGTCAATTAGTTTTGGGACAGGCTCGGTATTGTCTTATTAGAGCCGAGACGTTATGCGCTCCATGGCGGGCTGCGGAACTTACGCTCCCGGAAAGTTTTCCACCACCCGCCTGACAATGGCCTCTATGTCCGAGGCGGTAACGGCCTGTGGAACGCCGCCGACGTCGGAAAGGTTGGTCGCGGCGGGGGCGCAGCAGGGGGGGACACCGCCGGTATGAATACCGAGTTTTTCACGAATCCCGATAAGTTCCCGTACCTGTTCGCAGCTTAGCACGTTTGCCTTGCCGATGATATTGCCTGTGTACATCAGAATCATCGCGTAATGTTCGAGGGCTTCCAGGCGGTACCATGCCTCCATAACGCTCGCGCCCCAGGCAAGAGCGCCGTGGTTCGCCAGAAGCAGGGCGTTGTAATCCCGGCAGTACGGGGCAACCGAATCGGGTATGCCCTGGGAACCGGGAACCTCGTAGTGTACGACCGGAACCGTGCCGAGGTTTACCAGAGCCTCCGGGTATATTGCCTTGTCGAGGCTTATGCCCGCTATCGCGAAAGAAGTAGCGACAGGCGGATGGGCGTGGCATACTCCCATAACGGCGGGGTTTTCATTGTAAATTCGAAGGTGCATTTTTATTTCGGAAGAAGGATTAAGACGGCCCTGTTGAATGACTTTGCCGGAAAGATCCATCTTTACCAGTTCTTCGGCCTTCATAAATCCTTTTGAAACCCCGGTAGGCGTCGCCCAGATTCGATCCGGAGACGTTTTACAGGTAATGTTCCCGTCGTTGGCGGCGACAAAGTTTTTGTCGTACATGCGCCTGCCTATGTCGAGAATCAGCGCCTTTGCTTCAAGATCATTCGGATAATTCATCTACCGCCTCTTGGGAAAATTGGTCTTGGGAAAACTGGTCTTCGGAAAATTCATCGTTCGTGGTTTCGTTGCCGTCCGTGTTCCCGAACGCTCCGGCGTCCCATGCCGGTTCCGGGCCTGTTTCGGCGTCCGGTTCCGCATCAACGCTCAGGCCCGTTTCGGTAAGCGGTTCCGCTTCCGTATTCAGGCCCGATTCGGCGTCCGAAAAGCCGGCGTTCTGCCAGCCGCCGTCGGCCCTGCCGCTGTCAAGGAGCGTACCCGCGCCGGCGCTCCGTTCACGGATCATGTCGCCATAGCCGTCACGGGAAACATACACGGCGCTTCCCAGTTGGGCGCTGTTGGCGCTTCCTTCCGGGGCGTCGTTCCCGTAAATTACGCAAAGGCTTTCGGGGGCCTTGAAAAAAGCGCCGGAGGAAAAAAATCCGCCGCCGCGCAGAACGGCGCTGTTTCCCCTAAGGTTCCCGCCCCGCAGGACAAGCGTGGCGGTGTGGTCAGCCGCGACGCCGCCCCCGTATTCCCCGCTGGTATTATTCGCGATGTCTCCGTTCAGCAGCGTAAAAGCGCAGTTGTCGATAAGCGCCAGAGCGCCGCCCAAACCGGCGGAACTGTTGCCGGTAATGCTGCCGCCTTCCATCGTTAACGCCGCTCCCCGGTTCAGGACAATGCCGCCGCCGGCTATGGCGGCCCGGTTGCCGGACACAGCGCCGTCTTTCAGCGTAAAAACGCCGCCTTCGTAAACCGCGACGCCGCCGCCGCCTTCGGCGCTGTTTTCCCGGATTTCTCCGCCTTCCATAACCAAAACCGTATCCGCGCCGGACACCGCGACGCCGCCGCCGACACCGGAGGCCGAGTTACCCGAAACCGAAGCGCCCCTGATATACAGCTTTCCTCCGGAAGCGACGGCAATCCCGCCGCCGGCGGTTTCGGAACGGTTCCCGGTAATCGTTATCCCCTTGCCAAGAATAACCTGCGACCCGACGCCGACACCGAGCCCTCCCCCTTCGCCGGCGCTGCTGCCTCCCGAAATTTCCAGGTTCTCGAAACAGATGTAGGATATTCCCTTGACCAAAATGACCCGCCGCCCGGCGCCGGCCCCCGAAAGAACCGTTTTTTCGCCGTCCCGGCCCCTGATGGTTATCAAATCTTTCCCGGTTCCCTGAATGATAAACACCCTTTCGGAATTGGACGACTGTTCGCTTGAAAGATCCAGCGAACTTAAAAGGGTTATTGTTTTTATGTCTGTTCTGGAAGCTTCCGCCATCGCCTTAAAAAGGGATCTGAACGGCGTTTCTTCTGAAAGGCCGTCGTTTTGGTCGCTGCCGTCCGCCCGGACATAGTACGTGTCGGGAGGAGGCCCTTTCGGAGCGCTGGCGCAGCCCGAAAAAACGGATAAAACAAGAAAAAAAGCGATGTTCCCCGCCGCGGCGCGGATAAAAAACCGGATATTCATAATCTCTGCCACACAGTTTAGCATGGGAACGGCTTCTTGACAATGCGACAACGCGGCGGCAAAAGCTATAGCTTCTGGGTTAAAAGCTATAGCTTCTGGGGTAAAAGCTATGGGCCTGTCAGAAGCACTTCTGGATAGTTCAGAAGCACTTCCGGACGATTCAGAAGCACTTCTGGATGACTCAGAAGCACTTCTGGATGGTTCAGAAGCACTTCTGGATGGTTCA
>JAIRSC010000005.1 GCA_031255645.1 Treponema sp.
CCTTTGAAATAGGGATGGAGCTTTCCCCCAAACAGGAACTGCTGCGGCACCGGATAAACGGCCTATACGCCCGGGAAATTCACAGCCTGTTTAAATAGAGTCTGTCCATAATGTAGACATATTATGGACAGACTTCCTTGAAAAACGCATTTTCGCAGCCTTTAGGCGAGAAAATGCAAGGTCTGTCCGCAAAGTAACCGACTTTGTGGACAGACACTATATATAGAGGCTGTCCCAAAAACTAAAGTTTTGGGACAGCCTCCCTCTTCTGTAAGTAAAAGCCCACTCTGATAGTTTTGGCCGAATGAAAGAGTGTATATTGTCAAAATCCACGCCGCCTTTGTACCGTGAAAGGCCCCCGGACTTTTTCGTATGCCTGCCTCGATAATCAGCGGCGTGGATTTTACTATTTTGACATTTTGATTTGGACAGAACACTAGAAGTCCAGAGTCTGCATCTCGCGTATACGGTCGTCAAGAGAACGGGAGTTTTCCACCAGGTTTATACCCTCTTGCGCCGGGGCAAATTTGGGGTTAAGTTCCAGAACCTCGCGCCAGCGTTCAACGGCAAAGTCGTAACGGCCTTCCGCATAGGCGTCGAGCCCTTCCAGATACAGGGCGTCTACCTTTTCGGAAAGAGCTTTCCGGCCCTGATCGCCGAAATTGAAGCGCACGGCGACGCTGACCCGGTTAAGGGGGGTAAACTGGGTTAACAGGTCAAGAGAGTAATTTACGTCGAGGGCGATTTTTCCAAAATTGACGGCGCTGCCCATCGTTACCCGGTATCCGCCGACTTTGCCCAGAAGCCCCGCCCGCATGGAAAGAAAATTCGTAACATTGATGTTCATTCCCAGAGCCCAGTACGGTTTTTCCGACAGGGAAATATCGACAAGGTTGAGCGGTACGGTAAAATCGAAATCCAGCGCAAGAGGCCGCAGGGGTTTGTAGGCCAGCGAAGCGGTAAGCGCCGTAGGAAGGGCGTCGCCGCCCGCCGCCGGCCCCAGATTGCGTATTACCAGGGCGGCGGAAGCGTTCCGCTCCCGGGCGTGGTACAGTTTAAGAAAATTAAAGCGGGTAAGAACGCCAATATCCATCATCGCCATAACGGCGGACTGTTCAAGACCCGAACCGGAAATAAGCTGCCCTTCTTTGCCCTGGTCGTCCGCGTCCGAATAGTCGGGAACAAAACGAAAAGCCCCTTTCAGGTTGGCCCCGACGGAAAGCCCGGAAAAATAGTAATTGGAAAAGAAATTGTAGGAAACGTTCAACGTGGCCACGGCTTCGGAATAGTAGCCCTTCGAAACCCGCTCGCCGAACATATTGTACTCGGAAAACGGCGTATAAAGCCATTTTACCCCGGCGGCATAGCCCAAATCGCGGAACCGCGACGCGAAAACGACGCCCTCGACACGGGTATCGGCAATCCAGTTGTTGTGAAAAAAGCCCAGTTCGGTGTATTCCAGCATCGCCGAGCCGGCCGGGTTCCACTCGATAAACGACAGATCGTCGGCAATCGCGGTAAACGCCGTCGCCATGCCTTCGGCGCGCCCGCCCATCGGAACGTTTAACACCGGAAAGGCGGTCAGGCCCGCGTTGTCGTCAATCCCGTAAATATCCGATATTGAGCCGTAGCCGCCGGGATCAAAGTCCAGCGCGCCGGCCGCGGACACGGAGAGTACGATAAAAACTGAAGCCCAAAATTTATTCATTGCTAGTCATAATATATATCGGAAATTACGATTTTTCCATGATATTATATTATTATAGTGTTATAAGGGGTCAACCGATATTTTATAAAGGTATACCAGGTTGATAAAAAAAGGGTCTTTTTCCGGAAACCCGGAAAAGCAGGGGGGAGTTTTCCTCTTAACCGTATTATTCATACTCTTCGCGGCCGTTTTCCCGCTGTACGGAGGCGGAACGGGAGAAAAATCCGTCATTGCCGAAGCGGACAGGCTTATTGAGGAAAAACAATACACCCGCGCCCTGGACCTTTTGACCGGATTCGCCGCCGGTAATCCGGACAGCTTCGACGAAGCCCAAAACAGGATACAAAAAATCTTCGGTTACCGGGAGGAATACAACAAAACCGCCGAAGAGCTGCTTGTCGCTATAGAAACCACTCCCGACGACGCCAATCGTATCCTGCGGCTGTCCAACCGGCTCCAGGAACTTGATCCGGAACGGATTGGCGAAACCCAAAATTTTATTGCCCGGGTCTACGAAGTGGCCCTGTTCAGGGCAAACCGCGACCGGCTCGAAACCATACTTGCCCAGGGGAGCGAATTTATCGCCCAGGAGCGTTTTTCCGACGCGATGAACGTCTATACCAGCGGTCTTGACATCTATCAGACCGAATTTTTTGAGGCGGGGCACGGCACTATCGTCGAAGATCAGGTGCGTCAACATATCGGCAGCATCGATTCGGGGCTCGCGGCCTTCAATTCCCTGCTCCCTCCCCTTGAGCAGGCCCTTGCCGCTCTGGAAAATCAAAGAAACCAGGATATAAGCCAGCAGGGTTATAACGCCCTCAACGGCGCGTATCAGCAGATCGTTCCGGGCCTGGATCGGCTTATCGGCCTTCGCGCCCAATACGCGGAAGCCGGTGAAAATTTTCAGGAGCAGCAGGAACGGATACTCCAGGCCGATCCCGCCGCGGCCGACCGCACGTTTCCCGCCTTTGCCCTTCGGCTTCTTGAAGGGCCCGCGGGTTCTTCCGGAGAGGGGATGCTCGGCGTTATCGACACGTTTTGGAACCGGGCGGCGGGAAGGGCGGCGGCGGCGCTGGACGAAAAGGCCGCCTCGGCATACGCCGCGGTTTATACCGCGGCGCTTAACCAGGAATACGGCGGCTTCAACGCGAGGCTTGATACGCTCGCCTCCTACATTTCCCTGCCCCGCAATCTGATTGAACAGTGGGGCCGCTATGATCCGTCCACGGAAACCCTTTTCGACGCCCAGGTCCCGCTGTCAAAAGCCGGGGATTACGCTTTTTATGAATCCGAACTCGCTTCGATAGCCAGGTATCGCGCGCTGGGCGCGCTGGGCCTCCAGATACAGTCGCTCCCGGTAAACGACACTGTGGCCGCGTGGAGGGCGGGCGGAAACGCCGAGGCCCTTATGACCCAGGAGCGGAACCTCAACCTTTCCATCGGCCGGTTCCAGGACGAAAGCGCCGGCCTTGGGGAAACCCTGGAGGAAGATATGCGTTCTTACGCCGTGTACCGGCAGCGGTTCGGCGAAGAAAAAATCCTGTCGCCGTTCGATAACCTGAAGGCGGCCCTGAACATTCTGGAAAGCCAGCTTGCCGTCTGGAAAAACGCTTCCCTTGCCCGCGAATATACGATTGCCAACGGGGTTGTTGAAACTACGGTTGTTCAGAGGGAAACCGAACTCCAGGAAGGCCTTGCCCTGACGCGGAATGAAGATTCCCGCCGCCCCTCCCAGGCGGTAACGCTTCTTGCCGCCCTGGATTCGTCGATAGACGCCGGGCTGGAAGCAGTCGCCGCCCTTATCGGCCGCTATTCCGGCGAAAATCCCGAATCGCTGCGGAGCCCGGAACTCGGCTTGCTGTATAACGACGCGGCGGCGATGCGGGGCCGCCTTGAGAGTGTCCGTATCCAAAGCCGGAATTCCGCCGCCGCCGCCCGATCGCTTGTTACCCAGGCGCAGAACTATTCCCAGGAAGGCGAACGGTTTTTTGCCGACGCCAGAGCCGCCCTTGATCAGGGCAATTTTGAACGGGCCAGGGACAGGCTGCTTCGGGCCGGCGAACGCTTTGATTCGTCCCTTGTTATTGAAGATTCCCCGCCGGTCAGGCAGACCCGCGACGTTCTTATACCCCAACTGGACGCGGAAATAGCCAGGCTGGAGAACGAAGCGGTAATCCGCGACGTAAACGAATTGATTGCCTCGGCCAGGGTGGATTTTAACCGGGGCAATTTCGACATCGCCGAAGAAAAGCTTATCAGGGCCGAAAACCGCTGGAACACGACCCAGACGGTAGAAAACCAGGAAATCCGAAACTGGCTTAACATTATCCATGGCGCCGTTTCAAGCCGTTCCGGCAGAACCATTCCGCCCACGGCGCCCCTCTATGCCGAAATGAGCCAGCTTTTAAGCGAGGCCCGGAAAAACTACGACGAGGGCCTGTACTATTTCGGCGTCAACAGACGCAGCGACGGCCTTGTCCGCTTTAACAGCGCCCGGGAAAAAACCCAGAAAGTAAAGCTTGTGTACCCGTTGAACGAAACCGCCGGGCTGCTGGAACTTCGCATGGACAGGGAGCAGGATCCGCGGGCCTTTGAGCAGGGCTTTTCGACCCGCCTGCAGAATGCCGTCGCGGGAACCAGGCAGCAGTCCTGGCAGGCTTTCGCCGATCTTCAGAACCTTTTTGTCATCAATCCCAATTACCCCAACCGGACGGCAATTATCTACGAGGCGGAAATCGCGATGGGAATACGGCCGCCGCCGCCCGATCCGGCTATCGTCGCGGAGTCGAACCGCCTGACCGCCCAGGCAAGGGCGGTTGTCAATTCCAACACGACAAACGAAATAAGCCTCAGACAGGCCCAGCAGGCGGCTAACCGGGCGCTGGAACTTAACCCCGTCAACGAAGAGGCCGCCCGGCTGGCAAGTGAAATCGCCGTGCGTATCGGCGGCGTCGGACGCCTGTTTGATCACGCGACGGAGTTGAAATACAACAGGGCCGGCGAACTTCTCCAGCAGAACAACTTTCCCGAAGCGTATCGTCTTGCCCTGGAAATTGCCGACGATCCCCGGTACCGGAACAACAGCCGTCTTCTCGATTTGCTTCAGCGTATACGGGTTAATCTATGAGGCGTGGTCGTAATTTCGCGGCGCCGCGCCGCTTCCTGTTTTTCAGCCTCCTGCTTTTCGGATTCCTCCTTCGCGCCGGGGCCCAGGAACTGTTCTGGGAAAATCCCGTCCCCTTTGGTTCCGGCGGTTTTCCCGTTTCGGCCCATAACGGAAGCCTCTCTGTCGTAGCCTGGCAGGAAAGTTCCGGCGGAGCGGAGCGTGGGCGAATCGGCGTAAGCCTGGCGGTAAAAGAAGCGGCGGGTGAATGGCGGCACAGGGGCGTTATCGGAAGCTATGACTATTCGGGAGAAGAGCCGTCCATACTCAGCGTGGCGCTGGATTCTGACGACCGCATACTGATTGCCGTCGGCGCTTCGACCTCCCAAACCGATATCCTTGTTTCGGACGACAGGGGGATAAGCTTCGACCGTTACTATGTACAGAGCGGTTCGGAAAGTTCCGTCGCCCCGAGGATCTTCACGCTTTCGGACGGGAACTATATCCTCTTTGTCAGCCGGGGCCGGGACCAGGACATGAGCCTGTATTACGCCCTGTCGGACGACGGCGCGATCTGGTCCGATTTCGAGCCTTTTGTGACCGGGCCCGGCTATCAGTTTACGTTTCTGCCTTCACTTGTCTCAAAGGACGGGGCCGACTATGCCGTTTTCCAGTCCCAGGCGGGCGGCAATTTCCACCTTTTTTTCCGTTCCAGTTCCGACAGCGGAAAAACCTGGTCGACGCCCCTGAATATCACGAATTTTCAGGACCCGGCGCCCGCGCTCGCCCAGGTTTCTCCCGCCCAGTTTGGCAACGACCGGGCGCATTTGTCCGTTCAGCAGGGGCGGCTTTTTGTGGTGTGGGAACGGCGTTACCAAAACCGTTCTCCCCAGATTTACGGACTCTTTCTTGACGATACCGGTTCGGCCCTCGACAGGCCGCAGCGGATCAACAGCGATGAAGCCTACTGTAACAACCCCGTAGCCTTTGAACTGGATTCCGGCGGAACCGCCGTGGTCTGGTTCGACAATTCCCGCGGAGGCCGGCGGGTTTTTATGTCCAGACGCATACCCGGAGGCTGGGAACGAGGCCGGGATCTTTCCGGTACCGCGGGCGGGGAAGCCGCTTTTGTCCGGCCCGTCAGGGACAGCGGCGGAATATATATTTTCTGGCAGGGAACAGTCCAGGGCGAAAACCGGATATATTCGCTTTTCCCCGACACGACGGTTTTGCCGCCCCGGCTCAGGGCGGATAATTTTGCCGAAGGCAGAAGGAACCGGAGCGACCTGGTCAGGATTAGCTGGAACATTCCCGACGATTCTTCCGACATAGAGGGATATTCCTGGTCATGGTCGCGCAACGCCAGGGACACGCCGCCCCGGCGGGTCATGCTTGGAGCGTTCCAAACCGCCCTGGAACAAAACGCCAATACGGACGGAACCTGGTATCTGGCCGTCAGGGCCAAGGATATGGCGGGGAACTGGTCGAACCCGGTCCGCATCGCCTATGTGCGGGATACGACGCCGCCGCCCATGGCGAACATCATCGAACCGGAAACGGACGGGAACGGCTTCCTCCTTTCCAATACCTTCGACATGCGCTGGAACACTCCGCCCGCTTCGGATGTCGCGGGCTATACCTGGAGCATGGAGTACCTTGGCCCATCGGGTCTTGTCGCGGAAACGGGAGACAGGCTTAACGAAGAAGCTTCCCGGCTTTTTTCCCCCGCCCCCCCCCCGCAGCTGATCATGGGAACGGAAAACGCGGTTTCGTTCGAAAACGAAGACAACGGCCTGTGGTGTTTTTCCGTTTCGGCCATCGACGAGGTGGGCAACATAGGCCAGGCGGCCAGAATGTTCTTTAAAATGAACAAATATGTTCCCCACACGTTTATTACGTTTGTAGATTCGCGCCAGGACGAGCAGGGCTACCTTACGCTGAGCATTATCGGCCGCGGTTTTGCCGAAGGCGGGCTGGTAAGCAGGATTATCCTGGATCGCGACGGGCAGGAACCCTACGATCTGGTGTTCCAGCGGAGCGGAGAGCAGTACCGGGTTTTCTCCGACAGGGAGATCGGGGAAATCCGTATCGCCGATATTGAAGAGGGCCTCTACCGGGTTATAGTTCAGCATCCGATCAGGGGAATCTATATGACGCCGCCTTTGGTATCGGTTGACAATATGGGAACCATCAAATTCGGCGATTTTGGCCGCGTCTGGAAACCTTCGTGGACGCTGCACCGGGACAGGAAATTTGTTTTCGACGCTCCCATTATCATCATAGCGGTCGTAGCGGTTTTCTGCGTCCTGGGCCTTGTCGTTTCCATCCGGGGAATCGCTTCCGTTATGGGCGAAAGCGCGGCGATACGTCTGGAGACGATTGCCCTTATTACAGGAGATATTATGCCGTCTGAAAGGAAAAAACGGATGACCCGTATAAAACGAAAAGGCGCCGGGCTCAGGCTGAAGCTTGCCTCTTTCACCATAGGGCTGGTTCTTTTTGTGGTACTTATGGTGTCTACGCCCCTGTACTTTATGATGACCAAAACCCAGGAAGAAACGCTGTTGACGGGCCTGTGGGATCGTTCCTCGGTACTTCTGGAGGGAATCGCCTCAAGCGCCCGCGCGTACATGCCCACCCGGAACCTGCTGGAACTGGGCTACCTTCCGGACCAGTCGGCCGCCGTTCCCGAAGCCCGCTATATTACGATTACCGGTTACGGCGCGGGCGAGGATATCTACTATAATCACGTGCTTGCCACCAACGATCCGAAGATCAAAGACAAGATCGATACCGCCGAATTTCAGAACGGCGTTTCAATGCTTACCGATGTTTTAAGCCACAGAACCCAGGGAATCGCCGACGAACTTAACGAACGGGCGACGATGGAAGTGGGTGAGCTTTCCGCCAGCCTGACCTCGCTGCTTCGCGAAGCTATGGAAATCGTGGAATCCCGGCGGACGGACGCGGAAAGCGAGGAACGGCTCAGGTTGATTTCGGTTACGACGGCTTCTCTCCAGACCCGGATTAACGAACGGCTTGTTGAGATAAGCCGGGAAATCGGCTCGGAACCGGCGTTTGTCAGGGAATCTCTCGGCGCCAATACCGCCAGGACCTACATTTTCTTCAAACCCGTGCTGTACCGTCAGAGTAACGACAATGTTTATTACCGGGGGCTTATCCGGCTTGAGGTGAGCATCGACTCAATTATCGATGAAATTAGCGCCGGACAATTCCGCCTGCTTCAGGTTATTCTTGTCGTCGCCCTGGCTGCCCTTGCCATTGGAACTATCGGCGCTTTCGTCCTTTCCACGCTGATCATCAGACCTATCATCAATCTGGTAGGCCATGTGGAGCGTATCCGCGATACCGAGGACAAGACCAAACTTGAAGGCGTCGATATTGAAATCAAGACCCACGACGAACTTGCCGTTCTGGGGAACACGATCAACGACATGACCCACGGCCTGGTAAAGGCCGCCGCCGCCGCGTCCGATCTTTCCCTGGGCAAGGAGATTCAGAAAAAGTTCATTCCGCTGGAAGTAAGCCGGGAGGGCGACAAGCTTTCCACGGGCTTTAAGGATACAAAAAACCTACAGTTTTTCGGGTACTATGAAGGGGCAAAAGGCGTTTCGGGGGACTATTTCGATTATCAGGACCTTGACGGCAGGTACTTTGCCGTTATCAAATGCGACGTTGCCGGCAAGGGAATTCCCGCGGCCCTTATCATGATTCAGGTAGCGACGATGTTCATCAACTTTTTCAGGCGCTGGAAACCCACGGAAAAAGGCCTGCATATTGAAGATCTGGTTTACCAGATCAACGACTTCCTGGAAAACCTGGGCTTTAAGGGCAGGTTCGCCGCCTTTACCCTGTGTCTTTTCGATTCCCAGACCGGCCTTACCCGTTTCTGCAACGCGGGCGACAATATCGTCCACTGGTTCGACGCTTCCGAAGGCTGCATGAAAACGGTTTCCCTGCGGGAAACTCCCGCCACCGGGGTACTGCCGAACTTCCTTGTCGAATCCAAGGGCGGCTACACGGTGCAGACCCTCACCCTTGACCGCGGCGATATCCTCTTCCTCTACACCGACGGTATCGAGGAAGCAAAGCGGAAATTCAGGGACGCCGCGTTCCGGGAAATAATCTGCGAAGAAGGCGAAAAAGACACCCCGCACGCGACCCACACGGTAGGCCAGGGGGACGAAGAGATGGGGCCGGACAGGGTGTTCGACATCATCAACGCGGTTATGAACAAGCAGGTCTACATCCTTCACAAGTACCATAATCCCGAAGGGGACGAGAATGATCTCAAGTTTGATTTTTCAACCTGCGAAGGCAAAGTGGAAGAAGCCATTATGGCGATGGTGTCGGTGGAAAAGATCTTCCGTATGTACAAAAACCCCCGGGCCGCCGAAGACAGCCGGGTTCTTGTGGACAAAAAGGTGGACGAATTCCTCAGGCGTCATTTCCTTCAATACCGGAATTATTGCCTTGATACCCGCGAAAATCCTGGCAATGACGCGTATATGTATTATACTCATGTAGCGGAGGATGATCAGTACGACGATCTGACGATTTTGGGCTTGCACAGAAAATAAATCAGGAGGAAGACGATGGGATTTAGCGATACGTTAAAAGAACTTGTGGATCAGGGTTTGCAGGTTTCCAGGGAAGCCGCCGTCAAGGCCGGTGAAAAAGCCCAGGAATGGGGCGAAAAGGGCCTTGAGGCGTCGAAGGAGTTTGCCGCTAAAGCCGGCGCTAAAGTTCAGGAAGCGGGAGAAAAAGGCGTTCTTATGCTGGAAATAAAGCAGCTTGAAAGCCAGGCGAAAAAGCTTCTGGGCAGGCTCGGCGTGGAAGTCTACAGGGCTTTTGAGGCGGGCGCTTTCGATTCCGGCGATCCGAAAATCGAGGCCGCGCTTAAGGAAATAAGCTCGGTAAAAGAAGTTATTGAACGGAAAGAGCGGGAGCTGGCGGAACGTAACGCCTGAAATTTTCATAACGGGGTTTTCGCGCGGCCGCTGTGTATTAATCCAAGATTGATTATGGTGTTCCGCCGGAGATAACGTGATTGATCGTAACAACCTCCGTGCCGGCGAACACTCTTGTCTGTAATAACCATGGAACCTAGCCGTGGTTTAATAACCGCGTACACCTTTACGGGAGGAAGGCCCACCGAATGGTACAGCGTCCGGAGAATATAACGGGCGCACACAGAGAAAAAGCGGAGGCGGGTGTCCACGGGAACGACACGAACCCTTCGTGCCGTTCCCATGGACAGGCCCCGCCGGTTTCGTCTTCGTGCGCCCGTTCAAGACACCTCCGCTGTAAAAATCCGCTTCGCGGATTTTTACGCAGTTGACAAGAGTCCTTGCTCCATGTTACTCTAATCCCGTCATTAAAAAAATTTGCGGAATAATGTCAAATTCTTCTGATATGGCATGGTTCTTGCTACACACACACACACACACACACACACACACACACACACACACACACACACACACATGAATTCGCCATCTCCCTCCCACACCTTTTTTTAGGGGATAGATCCGCCCGCAGGGCGGCGGCATGGAGGCCGCTGTTTCCAATGCTGTCCGCCAACAGCGGACAGGTGGAGTTTGCGTCCCGCGCAAACTCCAATATCTTAATCCGCCATGGAGGGCGGATTAAGATACCCGCCC
>JAIRSC010000071.1 GCA_031255645.1 Treponema sp.
TCGCAGATGATAAAGGCCCTGACCCAGAGCCGCCGCTTTTTCCCGGCCGGGCCGCCGTGGTTCGCGGCGCGGTTTTTGCCGCCGCGCGGCGCGGCCGCTTCGCCGCGGAATTCCCTGTCGGCCACTTCCACATAGATCGCGTGGGGAAGTTCCTGACGCAGGCGGTTTATCGCCTCGCCCCGGATTACCTCGGCGATGCGGAAATCGATTTCCTGGTCGGTATAGTATTCGGCGGGATAAAAAGGCGGCCCGCAGGGGGCAAGTTCAAAAAGCGCGGCAAGCAGCGCTTCGACGCCTTCGTTTTTTTTTGCCGAAACGGGGAAACAGCGGCAATCCGGCAAAGCGGGAAGGCTGCGGCGCAAAAAATCCCTGGCCCGTTCGTAGTCCGCGCCGGGCCTGTCCATTTTGTTGACCGCGGCAATCAGCGCCGGACGGGAGACAAGCGCCGCCGCGACGGCTTCTTCTTCCGGGCCGGGGGCGCGGGAAGCGTCCAGCACATAGAGAACCATGTCCGATTCCGTCAAAGCCCTGACGGCGGTTTCGGCAAGACGGCGGTTGAATTTTTTTTCGGAAATGTGTATGCCCGGCGTATCGACCAGCACAAGCTGGCCCTGTTCCCCGTTGACAATGCCCCGTATGGCGTTCCGGGTCGTTTGGGGATCAGGACTTACGATAGACACCTTTTCGCCGCAGAACAGGTTAATCAGCGTGGATTTTCCCGCCGAAGGCCGGCCCGCTACCGCGACGAACGCGGCCTTTTTGTCCGTTTCGGAGAAATGGGACGAATCACCCATGTTAGGATATCCCGGCGCATAGACCAATTTTACCCATAATTTTCAGGGAGAGTTTTTCAAAATCATCTCTTGCTGAAAAAACCGCATTGGCATGAGACCCGACAGCACCGTCCGCCGGGGTTAAATCGAATATTGGTTTTCTGTGTTCCTGGGCAAGGGGAACCAGGCTGCGGTAATGCTTAATAATTGAAATACAATTTGGATCATCTTCCTGTTTAATTTCTCCGGCGGCTTTTTCTCCCAGAACGGCTTCCCTGTATACTCCGGGTATCCTTTGGACCCATTTGTCATAGGCGCGAACGGGCCGGCTGAGACGAACACCGTATTGCTGGCAGAGATAACCTATTGGCCGCATTTTCCCTTCCGGCAGCAACAATTCAGGATGATCTTTCCTGTCGTTACTGTTTTCCCAGTTGTCAAGCCGCTTTGTCCATAACTCTTTCCAATCTTTTAAGGCAGGCCCCAGATTTTTCAATCCCTGTAAAGAAAACAGATCCGCTCCCATGGGGATTACAACATAATCGGCGGCAATCAAAACAGATCTGTTGATGGCGCCTAAATTGGGGCCTATGTCAACAAGTATAATTTCGGCCTGTACCTTATCCGCGGCAATCTGCAATATCTGCCAAAAAGCGCTTAGAATCCGCAGCGGCCTGTAAAGGTTTACATTGTTCATGCTGTTGGGCCATTCATTGGAAAGCTGATCTTCAAAACTTGACAGAGCGACATCTCCCGGCAGCAGGGACAAATTTTCCGCGATATCCTGTAGTTTCGGCGTCAATATATCGCCGACACCGGTCAAGGGTTTTACACACTGATAAATCGTATTACCGGCAGGCCCTTCGTTCCAGATTTTGTCTATGGTATCTTCCGTTAAAAAGGCGGCGGTTAAATTCGCCTGGGGATCAATATCCGCCGTTAATACTTTCTTTCCCAGATAGGAAAACATCCAGCCAAGATGATATATCAATGATGTTTTTCCAACGCCGCCTTTATTGTTAAAAAACGTTAATACCGGTACGCTCATGCCTTCGCCCTTAACGTACAGAGCACGATGCTTTGATTAGTCTCAAATTCCAATGGCGGATTTCCGTTATGCTCCATCGCTTCCCGGGCAATTTGAATACCGACTCCGTATTTTTGCACAAATCCAAGGGTTTTAAACATATCCGCCAAATTGGGATTACGATAATCCGTTATTCCCGGCCGGCCGAAATTTTCCGCGGTTACATTGCCAAAGGGGCCGCCGGGGCTGTTTATTTCGACCCTGTCGTTGAACCAGTATACCCGCACCGGGGCGTTCGTTCCCTCGTAAGACCTGTGCATTACCGCATTATACAGTATTTGCTGAAACGCGGCATGAGGATAATCCATAATTGTAATTTGCGGCCCCTGGCTTATATCGACAGCGGTATGATTATGGGCTTTTAATTTTTCTTCCGTGCGACGGATAATATTCGGCAGTGAACCTTTTATTTCTTCTTCGTCAATAACCGAATCGGATAATTCCGTGCCATTGATGCGCAAAAATTGTATGTACGCGCCGGGAATATAATCCTGGGGATTTTTTCCCAATGTCAAAATTCCCAGAATGGTCGGGGTTGTATCTTCGGGAAGAACGATCATCCTGCAGGACGCCAGGCGTTCTTCATAAGAACGGTTGTTTGCTTTTAGAACATCTCTGGCAAAAGCGCCGGGCAAATATTCATTTTCAAATATTACCTGTGACAGATCGTCGATACTTGCCCTGGATACGGGATAAATATCGAAAGGTAAATCTTTATGACGCCGCTTTTCGGTAAGAATACGCTCTTCCTGAACATTCGCGATGGCGCGGCGCGAACCGTTGCGTATCCATATTTGGCCCTTAAATCTAAGGGGAGGCATATCGGAAGGCATAACGGCAACTACAGCCATTTCAACACCTTTCAAAAAACGCTTTTCCACGGTAAATACCGGCAAGGGCAGAATGTTTCCGTCGGTTTTCATATCCGCAAGTTGCTGTAACAGTTCGTCGGTTATTGGTAAATTGGAGGGTTCTCCATTATCTTCCGCTCCGATGAACAATATACCCGGCTGATTATGGTTGGGCAGATCGTTGGCAAAAGCGCAGACTGCCTGCCGCGCTTTATCCTTTTCGTTTTTAAAAGATCTTTTTCGTTCGACCCTGTCGGATTCAATATCGTCAAGCAGCGCCGTTAACGCTTCATCGGTATAACGTTCCATTCACGGTTCCCTGTCCGCCATAGACGGCCTTGCTCACTTAACCACCATGACCTTGCGGATTTCGTCGATGTCCGGGGCGACGACGCGGATAAAGTACAGGCCCCTGGCGACAACCCTGCCGCCGTTGTTTTTGCCGTCCCAGGAAACCCTGTGCCGGCCGGCCGGCATGCCGCGCCGTTCAAGAACCTTCACGAGGTTACCGTCCAGCGTAAAGACCTGAATCGTAACCCGGCCCGATTTTTTAAGGTCGTAGTCGAGGTACACCCGTTCGCCGGTTGTGGGATTGATTACATTGTTGAGTATCGTCGCGCCGCTGCGCTGGCGGGTGATGTTGTGTATGCCGAAGCTGAAGGGCCTTACCCGGTAGTACCAGTCCTGGGGTATGGGGCTGCCGGCTTCCATTTCAAGACGGCCGGCCAGAAGATCAGACGGCGAACCGGTTAAATGGAAGAAGAACTCAATATTGGTCTTGTTGCCGTAATCAGGATCGTCGCTAAACTTGTAGTTAAAAAGCTTTGAAGCAGGCGCGGACCAAGACAACGGGGAAAATGGCCGCAAGTGGGATGATGGAAGAAACAGCGGCGCGATATTGACGTAAA
>JAIRSC010000081.1 GCA_031255645.1 Treponema sp.
CGCGGGCTGCGGGAACCCCTGGATGCGGAGTATTCTGGCCCCCCTCTATAACGGCATAACCCTCAGCTTTAACGCCAACAACGGGTTGGGAACCACCCCGTCCCTCAGCGGCGCGGCGGGCGAGACCGTCGCCCTGCCCCCGTCGGGCTTTAGCAGAGGCGGCAAGAGCTTTACCGGCTGGAACACCGAGGCGGACGGAAGCGGAACCGCTTACCTGCCGGGAGCGTCCTATACGTTTGGTACAGCCAACGCCGTCCTCTACGCAGCCTGGACCTGGGCCGGCGCCGGTACGTCGTCCGATCCCTACGAGATCCACGACCTGGCGGGCCTAAGGGACATTGACAGTGATCTGGACGGCCATTACAGCCTGGAAAGCGACCTGACGATCGGCGGGACATGGGACTCCCTGTCTTCCTTTACGGGAAAGTTCGACGGGAACGGCCACACGATTGACTTCAACAACGTAGAGATCTTCGGATCATCGTCTGCTGAAGCAGGCTGGGGGCTTTTTGGCTTTATGGCTGCAAATGGAGAAATAAAAAACCTCAGGGTAACAGGGAGTATTCGCGCCGAAAAAAGTGACGGAACCAGCCATTTCTATCTTGGCGGTATCGTAGGCTGGGCAAGTAATTCCCCCGATCCCATAATAAAGAACTGTGTCTCCGAGGTCTCGGTTACGGCGATCGGCGGTTTCGCCGGGGGCATTGTCGGAGGCAGTTGGCACTGTAAGATTGAAAACTGTTACGCCACCGGAACGGTAAGCGCGTCCAGGGGCAACCAGAGTTTTACTTATCGGCCCAGCGCCGGAGGCATCATCGGTTTGTCAACCGGCGCCGGCGCCACTATTACCGCCTGTTACGCCGAAAATACCGTATCGGCAGACGGGATCACGGGCAACGCCACCGCCGGGGGTATTGTGGGATACCGGGGGAGCGGAACCGTGTCAAGCAGTGTGGCCCTTAACCCCAGCCTCAGCGCCTCCGGCAGCGGTATTATCACCCACCGGATAGGTTACAACGGAACCAACAACTACGGAAGGGACGACATGTTAATGACCCAGAACGGTTCGCCCTATACCTGGCCTCTCACCGGCGAGAACGGCGCGGACGCCACCAACGCCAACATCACATCGGAGTCCTGGTGGAGTGGGAGCGTGTTCACTTCGTCGTGGGAGACAAGCCCCGGTACCGCGGACGCGGACAATCCCTGGAAGTGGGACACGTCAAACAACCGGCCCATATTGTGGTTCGAGTAAGCCGCGGGCCTATCCTTCCAGCATTAAACGCGCCATAACCTTGGCGTCCCCCAGGATGTTGGCGACAAGGGCGTATTCGTTGGGCTGATGCGCCGTGTCGTCCATGCGGCTCCAGACGGCGCAGTGGATGCCCCTGTTGCGGAGAAAAGCCCCCACGGTGCCGCCGCCGATGCCCACGGGTCTGGTCGTAACCCCGTAAACCTCTTTTACCGCCCCGGAAAGCATCGCCACCAGGGGCGAATCGGCGGGAGTGGCCTTCGACTCCAGGGCCTGGGGGGTGGCGTAGCGTACCGTAACCCTGTGCTTCGCCTCGACTTCTCCCTTTATCCTGTCGATTTCGGCAAGAACGGTTTCAATCGAATAGCGGGGCAGTATCCGCATGTCCATCGAAAAAACGTCTTCGCCGGGTATGGTATTGATGTTCGGGACGTTGGCGTTTTTCCGGGTGGGCTGAATCGTGGAATAGTCCGGCTCGAAAAGCGGATCGCGGGCGTTAAAGCGTTCGGAAAGCTCGTAGTGAAGCCGCACGGCAAGCTCCGCGCCGGCCAGGTGGGCGTTCGCGCCAAGATCGGGCCGCGAGCCGTGGGCCTGGAGGCCCCGCGTGGTAAACTCTATCCACAGGCAGTTTTTTTCGGCGATTTCAATCGTTTCGCCGCGGGCGTCCCCCCCGTCGGGGATAAGGACAAGGTCCCGTTCCCCGAACAGATCCGGCCGCCGTTTCATAAGCGGATCGATGCCGTAGGCGCTGCCACATTCCTCGTCGGCGCAGAACAAAAGCTTTACCGGGAGCGGCGGCGTCCGCCCCGCCGCCTTAAGCGCCGCCGCGGCAATCAGCGAGGACACCAGGCCCTGCTGGTTGTCTTCAACGCCCCGCCCGACAAGCTTCGGCCCGGCCGGGCTGTCCGCGCGCGTCAGCGTCCAGGGATCGCTTTCCCAAAGGCTCCTTTCGCCGGGCGGCACGACGTCAAGGTGGCTCATAATCCAGAAACAGCGGCCGGAACTGTCCCCGGAGGGCAGGCTCACCACGATATTGGGCCGGACGCCGCCTTTCGCCCGCCCGTCGGCTATATCGATCCGCTCAAACTCAAACCCCCCGGCTTTAAGCCAGCCTTCCAGATACAGAGCCTTGTCAAGCTCCCCCTCGCCCCCGGACTGGGGCGAAATCGCCGGACGCCTGCAAAGCTCCGTTTCAAGTTCCACGGCCAGCGCCTCGGCCCTGTCGATCCAGGAAAAAATCGTCTCGTTCATAACGACAGTATAGCGGAAAAAGAACCGTTTGGGGAGCCGCGCCGCCCTTGAAACCGGGCCGGGAAAACGCTATATTGAAAAAACCGAAGCGTTCCAAAACCAACACGCGACAGGAGCATAATCGTGGATACCGGCATTCTCTCGAAAATCGAACATACGCTGTTGAAGCCCGACGCCCGCCGGGAAGACCTGGCCAAACTATGCGCCGAGGCCGTAGAGTACGGGTTCGGCCTGGTGGCGATAAACCCCTGCTGGACGGCGTACTGCGGGGAACGGCTCGACGGAACCGGAATCCTGGTAGACGCCGCGGTGGGTTTTCCCCTGGGCCAGTCTTTGCCGGAAACCAAAATCGCGGAATGTGAACACTGCATCGCGGCGGGCGCGGGCGAAATCGACATGGTGATCAACGTCGGAAAACTTATCGACGGGGACGAAACCTTCGTCTATGAAGAGATTAAAAGCGTAACCGACTGCTGCCATCGTTCCCGGCTTATATGTAAAGTCATTCTGGAAACCGCCCTCCTGTCAAAAGAACAGATAGTAAGCGCCTGCAAAATCGCCGAAAAAGCCGGCGCGGACTTTGTCAAAACATCCACCGGTTTTTCCGGCGCCGGCGCGACGACGGAAAACGTGGCCCTTATGCGGGCGAGCGTCGGCCCGAAGCTAAGAATCAAGGCCGCCGGGGGAATACGCAGCCTCGAACAGGTACGGGCCCTTGTTTCCGCCGGGGCGGATCGAATCGGTACCAGCGCCGGAGTCAGGATAGCCGGGGAGCTGCGGCGGGAAACATGACCCGTTTTTTGCTTCGCGGCGCGGATATTTTTTGCGACGAACGCGCCGCGTATCCCAAAGCCGATCTCTATATCGAAGACGACACGATTGTTTCCGTTAACCAGGCGCCCTCCTGGCAAAAAGCCTCGTATACCGAAATCGATCTGGACGGCCTGAAAATATTCCCCGGCATGATAGACATTCATATCCACGGCGCCATGGGCAGGGACTTTACCGAAGGCAGCCGGGAAGCGGTGGAAACCGTTTCCCGCGACGTAATCAGGGACGGGGTTACCGCCTATATCGCCTCGCTGACCGTGTTAAGCCATAAAAGGAACCTGGAGGTTTTACAGGCCCTGGGCGGCATCGCGATGTCCCGCGCGGAGCGCCGGGGGGCGGGTCCGCAAGAGGCGCGGGCGCGGGGGGCGCGGTTTTTGGGGATTCATAACGAGGGCCCCTTTATCTCAAAAGAATACAAGGCCCTGATGGACGAACGGTACATACGAAAGCCCGATATCCGGGAAATGGAAGAAATGGCGCGGGCGGCGGGCGGCGCCCTTTCGCTTATGACCTTTTCGCCGTCCCATGAAAATTCCGGGGAACTCATACGCGCCGGAAAAAAACACCGGGTAAAAATGATGATAGGCCACAGCGCGGCTTCCTGCGCCGAAACGCTGGAAGCCCTGGATCAGGGCGCGTCCGGCTATACGCACTTCTACAACGCCATGTCTCCCCATCATCACCGTAACGAAGGGGTGGTAACCGCGGGCTTTACCGACCCCAGGGGCTTTGCGGAACTTATCGCCGATACCATTCACGTTACCGGGCGGGTTATAAAGTTCAGCCTCGGCGTCTTGGGCGGCAAACGGATCATTCTGGTAACCGACGCCATGCCCGGAAAATCCATGTCCGACGGCCTTTTCAGGTTCAGCGGTCTTGAGGTTGTCAAAAAAGACGGCAAGGCTTTTGTAAAAGATACCGGCCGTATCGCCGGCAGCGTTATCGGAATGAATGAAGCCCTGCGGAACATGCGCGCGATTTCCGCTTCCGGCGACAACGAGCTCGTGGAAATGGCCTGCGTAAACCCCGCGAAACTGCTGGACCGTTTTGGGGAAATCGGCAGCGTTCAACCGGGCAAAAAGGCGGATATCGCCGTTTTCAACGACCGCTACGACACGATGTTAACCATGGTAAACGGCGAAATCCTTTGGACAAGCCCCCCTTTCGACCGGTACCGGCAGTGAGCCTCCGCGAAGGCCCCCAATTTGTCCCGGCCGCTGCTGCCGTTCCGGCCGTTGCTGCCGTTCCAGCCGTTACTGTTGCTGCTGCCGTTCCAGCGTCCTTACCCGTATAATGCCTTCTATCGCCTTGATTTTCCCGGCAATATCCGCCGGGATGGGCTCGTCCGTGTCGATGATGTTGTAGGCGTATTCCCCGTGATGGTGGTTGATAAGATCGGTGATGTTGATGGACCCGGCGGCAAGCACCGTGGTAATTTGACCGACCATGTTGGGAATGTTCCGGTTCGCCGCGAGAAGTCTGTGGGGCGAGCGGAATTCGAGCCTGCAGCGGGGATAATTTACCGAATTCTTTATCGTCCCGTTTTCGAGGTAGTCCATAAGCTGACGCACCGCCATAAACGCGCAGTTGTCTTCGGCTTCGGGGGTGGAAGCGCCCAGGTGGGGAATGCAGAGGGCGCGCTTACAGGCAAGCAGTTCCGCCGTCGGGAAGTCCGTCACATAGGCGGCGAGTTTTTCGCTGTTCAGGGCTTCGATAATGTCCCGCTCGTTTACCAGGCCGCCGCGGGCCAGGTTGATAACGCGGGCGTCTTTTTTCATAATGCGGAATTTTTCCGCGTCGAGCAGGCCCCGGGTAGTGTCGTGCAGGGGAAGGTGCAGCGTAACGTAGTCGGAACGGGCAAGCAGCCCTTCAAGGGTATCGGCCCGTTCCACGGCCCTGGACAGGTTCCAGGCGGCCTCTACGGAAATATAGGGATCGTAGCCGGCAACGTTCATGCCGAGGGCGATGGCGTCGTTGGCGACCATGACCCCAATCGCCCCAAGGCCTATGACGCCCAGGGTTTTGCCTTTGAGTTCCGGGCCCTCAAATGTACTTTTGCCTTTTTCGACAAGTTCGGGAACCTCGTCGGCCCTGCCGGCAATGCCGGCGCTCCAGGCCCATCCGCCCAGAATATTCCGGGAAGAAAGCAGCAGAGAGGCGATGGCAAGCTCCTTGACCGCGTTGGCGTTCCCGCCGGGGGTGTTGAACACGACGATCCCGCGTTCACTGCAGGCCGGTATCGGAATGTTGTTGACCCCCGCCCCGGCCCTGGCAATCGCCAGCACCGAATCGGGAATCGTAAACGAATGAAGGTCGGCGCTCCGCACAAGAATCGCGTCGGGATTGGGAAGCTCGCTCGCCACCTCGTACCTGTCCCTGGGGAAAAGCTCAAGCCCCTGGGCCGATATTTTATTCAGCGTCTGTATACGAAACATCTTGGGACCTCTCAAACTTTTCCATGAATTCGACAAGCGCCTTTACTCCCTCAACGGGCATGGCGTTGTAGATACTGGCCCTCATGCCGCCGACAAGACGGTGGCCCGCCAGGTTAAGAAGGCCCGCCGCGGCCGCTTCGGACACAAAGCGTTTCTCGACGGCGGCGCGTTTTTCCGGATCCTGTTCACGGGGAATAAACGGAATGTTCATAAGGCTCCGGCTGTTTTTGTCTACCGGCGAATAAAACATTTTGCTTTCTTCCAGATAATCGTAGACAAGCGCGGCCTTTTCCCGGTTGATTTTTCCCATCGCTTCCGGGCCGCCCCGGTCTTTAAGCCACTGCAGTACGAGGCCGATGATGTAGATCCCGTAACAGGGCGGGGTGTTGTACATCGAGCCTTCCCTGTCGTGGATATCGTAGCGGAGCATCGCCGGAACCCAGGACGGCGCGGCCCCGATAAGGCTTTTTTTGATGATAACGACCGTGGTTCCCGCGGGCCCAAGGTTCTTCTGGGCGCCCGCGTAGAGTACGCCGAAACGGGAAACGTCCAGAGTTTCGGAAAGGATCGCGCTTGAAATATCCGCCGCCAGGGGAACGTTTCCGGTATCGGGAATCGAAGGCCATTTGGTACCCACAATCGTGTTGTTCCAGGTGATGTGATAGTAAGCCTCGTCCCCTTTCGGCGCGGGCGCGGCCGGGATATATGTGTAGTTTTTGTCTTTTGACGAGCAGACAATATCCACGGCCGCGTATTTCGCCGCTTCGCCGGCGGCCTTTTTTGCCCAGATTCCCGTATCGGCAAGGGCGATCCGCTTTCCGCCAAACACGCCGCCGCCATTTTCTCCGCCGGGATGAGTCCCGCCGGAACAAGTCCCGACTTCGCCTGCGGCAAGGTTCAGGGGCAGCATCGCGAACTGGAGCGAAGCCCCGCCCTGAAGAAAAAGCACGCTGTAATCGCCGCTTATGCCCATAAGCTCCCTGAGAAGGCCTTCCGTCTTTTCGATGATGGGCCTAAAATCCTTTGAACGGTGGCTCATCTCCATAACGGACTGGCCGCTTCCGCCGGCGTCGCACATTTCCGCCGCCGCCGTTTCCAGCGCCGGCAGGGGCAGCATTGAAGGTCCGGGAGAAAAATTGTAAACACGCATGGTTACCTCTGTTTTGCGCGCCGCCGCGCCGCCCCATCGGGCCCGCGACATCCGCGCCGTTATATGAACGTGAAACAACGTTTCACGAAGGCTGCGTTCCCAAAACCGCGCGCGCGGCGCACAGTCAATTAGCTTTGGGACAGGCCCGAAAGGTCCCCGTTCGTTTGAGGAACCCCGGCGGGCGGCATTTTTACCGCCAGTGCGCGGAGTTGATCGACCACATAGACATTCTGTACCGTCACCGCCGGGGGCAGCGCCAGCGCGGCGGGGGCAAAGTTGACAATGCCCTGGATTCCGGCGGCGGCGAGCTTTTCCGCCGCGCTTTGGGCCGAGGTTTCCGGTACGCAAAGCAGGGCAATCTCTATGCCGAAACGGCGTATTACTTCGGCCATTTTGTAGGACGGATAGAGCGGCGCCGGGGATTTCAGGATTTCCACGCGGTTGACGTTGATGTCAAAACCCGCCGCAAGCTCAAATTCGCCGCCCTCAAAACCGGAAGCGCCCGCGTTCCAGTCCGTATTGAGAAAAGCCGAACCCAGCCGGCCGAGCCCCACCACGCAAAACCCGCGCCGCCGGTCAAGCCCCAGCCCCTGCCTGATTGCCGGCGCGAGTTTTTCCGGGCCGTAACCGGCGCTGGTTCCAAATCCGCCCGGTTCGTCCGGGGCAAGGCCGGCTGCCAGGTAGGAAATGTCTTTCCGTATCGTATGGCTCGGCCAGCCGGTCAGGGCCTCAAGTTCCGGGGAGGTAAAGGCCCCGCCGTTCGAGGTTTCGAGTATCCGTAGTATGTGGAGCAGCCGTTCTTTGGCGGCCGGCGGTATATCCATATCAATCCTGTGAAATATTTCACGGTAACAATACCATCGACGGTATATTTTGTCAATACCGAGGCTGTTCCAAAACTTCAGTTTTTGGAACCGGCTGCTATAGTTGAGAATAATCTCATCGTTTCGCCCTTCACTCTTCAGCGCAAATCGGGTATATTTATACAGGGAACGCGCATGGAAACAAAAACACTTGAAAACCTGCCGCTTAACGACATTGTAAAGCTTTCCGGGATGCCCCCGAAAAACGCGGTGGGTTTTACCGGCTATCCCCGCGCCCATCCTTCGGAAAAGGACAAACTGCTTTTGATCTACGATCCTCTGGGGGTTAATCCTTCGCTGATGGAATTTAAGGTCGAAGACGTTCTTTTTGTGGAGGATATACCCCAGGCGGTAACGGAAAACGGAACGGGCATACCGCTGGTACGAATTTGGGTTCGCCGGGGCGCGCGGGGCGTACTGCTTGAGCCTTTCGAGGTGCAGGATCCGATTCAGTTTGTCAACAAAGCCCGGGATCACAAGGGCCATATACTCATTGAATAACTGCGGCCTTTGTCCGCGCGGCTGCGGCCTCGAAAAAGGCGGAACGGGGTTTTGCCGGACGCGCGCCGCGTCTTTCGGCGCTTCGGGCCGGCCGCCGCGGCCCGCTATAGGCACGGTCGATTCCCTTTACGGGCTCGTTACCGCCGCGGCCGTCGATCCTATCGAGAAAAAACCGCTGTACCACTGGCGGCCGGGATCTTCCGTCTTTTCGGCGGGATTCGCCGGATGCAACATGCGCTGCCCGTTCTGCCAAAACTGGCATATTTCCCAGAACGCCGGCGCGCCGGGCCGCCGGATTTCTCCGCAAGCGCTTGTCGACGAAGCGGCCGAATCGCTCTGCGGTCAAATCGCCTATACCTATTCCGAGCCGCTGGTTCATTTTGAATACCTGCTTGACTGCATGGAAAAAGCCCGCGCCGCCGGAATCGCCAATATTCTGGTAAGTAACGGATGCGTTAACCGGGGGCCCGCCTCGGAAATACTGGCCCTTACCGACGCCGCCAACATAGACCTGAAAAGTTTTTCCGCCGAAACATACGCGAAAACGCTCGGCGGCGACCTTGACACCGTACTGAACTTTATCCGCGCCGCCGCCGCTCCGGGAATACATCTGGAAATTACGACGCTTGTCGTACCGGGCCTGAACGACAGTGAAGAAGAACTCGACGCCGCGGCGGCCTTTATCGCGGGGCTTTTCCCGGCGCCCGAAAACGGCTCTTCCGCCGAAACCGGAAACCCGGCCGGCGCGCGGGTTTTCGGCGTTCCATGGCATCTTTCGGCCTATCATCCCGACTGGAAATGGGACGCCCCGCCCACAAAACCCGGCGCGTTGTTCCAAATCGCCCGCCGGGCCAGGGACAGGCATCCCCGGCTGCGCGATTTTATCTATATCGGGAATTCGCCGGTTTCCCGGACGGAACAGGCGGTGGAATTTTGGGATACGGTCTGTCCAGCCTGCGGCGCCGTCCTGGTCCGGCGGGCGGGCGGATTCCGGCCCTACACAAGTTCCGTTTCCGCTCTTGAAATCAGGGATACCCCCGGCGGCCCGCGCTATTACTGCGCCGCCTGTGGAAAGGCGGCCCCGATCTCCGGCGCGCGGGCGGCCGGGTTAAGGGCTAAAACGTAAAGAACAGCGCCGCGGCTACGGCTATCAGCGCGAAAACGGCCAGGACATAGACCCAGGGGGCAAGCGAAGAAGCCGGAAACCAGAGGGAAGATTTTTTTCGCGTTCCCCGCGCCCGGCGGTCCGGCAGGGGAAAAGGCCGCGCGGGCGCGTTATCCGGCGTTTCCGGCGGGGCGCAGTAGCCGCAGACAGGGCAGCCTTCCCGGAACAGCGATTCGCCGCCGGTAAAACCACAGGCGGGACAGCGTACAGAGGCGAAAACACGGCCGCAGGACGGGCAGCGCCCCGTATCGCGGTTTACCTCGGCGCCGCAGTTTTCGCAAAAAAACCGGGCGTCGCTATGTTTCATTTAGCCGGCGGCTTTGGCCGCGGAAGAACCCGCCCCGGCGTTTCCCGTGGAAGAGCCGGAACCGCCGTTCCCCGCGGCGGGACACGCGGACGCGGCGGCGGGACAGGAGGCGCAGGCCGAATCCGGCTTTTTGTCGCCGGTTTTTTTATCGTCAGGCTTCTTCGCGCCCTTGTCTTTGGAAGCCCCGGCTTTTTTGTCGGTTACATAAAAACCGGAACCCTTAAAAATAACCCCGGTTCCGCCGTTGATAAGCCGCCGCACTTCTTTACCGCATTGGGGACAGTCCCGTATCGGCGCGTCGCTCATGCTCTGGAAAGCTTCGAAGCTGTGTCCGCAGCTTTTACATTCGTATTCATAGGTAGGCATATCAATTAGAATATAGCGACAAGGTATTAAAAAGTAAAGCGATGTCCCTTCCGCCCATAATTTCCGTTTTGAGTATCAGCGCGCTGCCGTCCTGTTCGGGAACGTTGGAAAGAAAAATCCCCGCAAGGCTCGCCAAATCGGCCCCGGATTCCATCGTCGAAAAATCGATAAAAGCCGAGGCAAGCTTCGCCATCGTAAATATCCGGGCAAGAGCCGCGGCCTGGGTTCCGCTTTGGGTTTCAAGCCGCAGCACGGCCCGGTACGATTCGTTTTCGGCGGCTTCCGCCCCGGCGGAACCCCGGACTTCGCCGGAAACCCGGTCCGCTTCGGCCCGGTAGACCCCGAAAACGAGCCTGTCGGCGGGAATCCGCAGCGGAACACCCAGGGCGGCGATAATTCTGTCGAGAGCGGCGCCGGGGCTGTCCATCCAGCCGGAAAGAACCGCGTCCGCCTTTATGTCCGCCAGCACGGCGGGGCTTTCCGCTCCCGGGGCGGCGGCGAACGGATCGGCGTCGGAAACGTAGGCCCGCGACGCGCCAAGGTACACCGAAAGGGCGGATTTTTCCGAATGCCAGTACTGTATGCCCGACGCGGATTTTGCCCTGACCCAGTCCTTGCTGGTACTGAAGAAAACGCCGCCCCGGCCGCTTGGGTAGCGGCCGCTCGCCGCGGCCAAAAAGCGGCGCGGGCCGGAAGCGTACAGGGCCGCGGTTATGGAATCCGTCATGCCGAGGAATTGGGAAATTTCCCCGCCGCCAAATTCCCCCAGGGAAAGCCGTTCCAGTATGGAACGGGCCGCGCCGACGTCGGCGTCAAAGTAAATGACCGCGCCGGGCGCCATAAGGGCAAAGTTGTCTTTACGATCCGCGTAAAACGTTTCCGGTTTGGGGAAAGAGGCGCAGGCGGCAAACGCCGCGCAGAGCAGAAAGACCGCTCCCCGTCCGCGAAGTAATTGCGGCGCGGAGTACGCCGCCAAACGCGGACGGCTCAGCTTTTCGCTATTTTTATAAACCATTTGTCGTCTCCTGAATCCAGCGGCGTCATTCCGCCGGTTTCTCCCCATTCCATCGAAACCGCCAGGGTTTCGGCGGCGACATAGTCGGAAAAAACCTCCCAGGCCTGCCTGAGCCGGGCGGAACCGTAAATATAGAGGGCAATCCGGTCCGTTACGTCAAGACCCGCGTCTTTACGGGCGTTTTGTACGCCCCGCACCAGATCCCGTATGTCGCCTTCCCTGGAAAGCTCTTCGGTAACTTCCGTATCGAGAGCCACGGTGAGCGTTCCCTCGTTAAGCACCCTAAGGTTCATCTTTTCAAGCCGGCGTATGTCAAGCTTGTCCGCGGTAATCTCCACAGCCCGGCCGCCGGCGTCAAGGGACAGCGTAGCCCCCTCAAGAAGGCCCTGTATTTCCGCCTGGCTTAAAGCCTCGATACGTTCCGCGGCGGCCTTCATGTCTTTGCCGAGTTCTTTTCCCAGCGCCCTGAAATTCGCCTTTGCCTCGTACTCGACAAGATCTTCCTCGTTGTCCCGAAACACGACGTTCTTTACGTTCAGCTCTTCCCGGATAATATCTTCCATTTCGAAGAGCACTTTTTTTTCTTCGGGATTCTTCGTTACCAGCTCCACGGTTTTAAGGGGCTGGCGCACCTTGATGTTGTACTGGGAACGCAGCGCCCTGCCCATGGAAACGGCGTGGCGTACCGAAGCCATCTTGAACTCCAGCGCCCTGTCGCGGCGTTCCTCGCGGGGAACGGGAAAATCCTCAAGATGAACCGACTCCTTGTCGCCGTCCTGCCGCAGGTTTCTCCATATCTCCTCCGTGGTGAACGGCATAAACGGAGCGGCGACGGTAACGAGCTTTTTCAGAATGTCGTACAGCGTGGCGTAGGCTTCGTTTTTGTCGGCGTCTCCCCCCGAGGTGTCGTTGCGCCAGAAACGGCGGCGGCTCCGGCGAATGTACCAGTTGTTAAGCAGGTCGATAAATTCCAGCATAGCGTCGACGGCCCTGGAAAGATCGTAGGCTTCGAGGGCGGCGGCGGCCTTTTCCACAAAATGTTCCGCTTCGGACAGTATCCACTTGTCAAGGGGATTGGAGGGCTCGCCGGGCGCGGCCGCCGGTTTTACATTGTCGATATTCGCGTAGGTAACGAAAAAGCTGTAGGCGTTCCATATCGGGATGATGATACTCTTCATCACTTCCCGTACGCCTTCGTCGCTGTATCTGAGGTCGTCGGCCCTGACCACCGCCGAATGGACAAGGAAAAGCCGCAGGGCGTCCGCGCCGAAGCTGTTTACCACTTCCATCGGGTTGGTGTAGTTTTTCAGGCTTTTGCTCATCTTTTTGCCGTCGCCCGCGAGCACCAGCCCGGAAACGACGCAGTTTTTAAAGGCGGGCCGCCTGAAAAGCGCCGCCGCGAGGATTGTCAGCGTGTAAAACCAGCCCCGGGTCTGGTCGAGGCCCTCGTTGATAAAGTCCGCGGGAAAATTCTTTTCAAAAAATTCCTTGTTTTCAAACGGATAGTGATTCTGGCCGTAGGGCATGGCCCCGGACTCGAACCAGCAGTCAAGCACTTCCGGTACGCGCCGCATAATCCCCGCGCAGGTTCCGCCCGAAGGGCCGCCGTCCGGGGCGCCCGCGGGCAGGATTCCCTTTAGGGCCTTCGCGCAGGGAATCGTAATCTGATCCACAAACTGCTTGTGCAGGTCTTCCGGATCGGTTCCGCTTAACGCTTTAAGCTCCGCCCTGCTCCCGACGCAGACAATCTTTCCGCAGTCGGGACATCTCCAGATGGGAAGCGGATTCCCCCAATACCTGTTCCGGCTGATCGCCCAGTCGCGGGCGCCCTCAAGCCATTTACCGAAACGGCCCGTCTTGATATGATCCGGTACCCAGTAGATCCGCGAATTGGCGTCGAGCATATCCGGCTTGATCTTCCCGACGTTGACAAACCAGGAACCGACGGCCCGGTAGACAAGCGGGCTGCCGCATCTCCAGCAGTGCGGATACGCGTGAAGTATCTGTTCCCGTTTGACAAGTTTTCCCTCAGCCTTGAGGCGATCCATAATCGCCCTGTCGGCGTCTTTTACAAAGAGGCCGCTGTAATCGGGAACCTCGCCGGTAAAGCGGCATTCGGCGTCTATCGGGCAGATTACCGGAACTCCCGTGCCTTTAAGCACCCGCGCGTCGTCCTCGCCGAAACCCGGCGCGGTATGAACAATGCCCGTGCCGTCTTCGGTAGAGACAAAATCTCCCGGATAGGTACGGAAGGCGTTCTGCTCCGCCGCGGCGGCAAAATAGGGGAACAGCGGCTCGTAACTGATGCCGCTAAGCTCCTCCCCCTTCTTTCGCCAGACGATCCGGTAATCTGCGGGTGTTTTCCCGGCGGGTGTTTTCCCGGCGGGCGTTTTCCCGGCGGACGCCCCTTCCGGCGCAAGCGGCGGGTTTTTGTAGTAGGCGGGAAGCCTCGATTCGGCGAGAATGTAGCGGTCGTCGCCGTCCTGAACCAGCACATAGTCGATATCCGGCCCAATCGTAAGGGCCAGGTTGGAGGGCAGCGTCCAGGGCGTTGTCGTCCAGGCAAGCAGATAGGCCGCGCCGCCGGCCCCTTCGGCAATATCCGCCGGCTCGACGGACGCGGAGGCGCGGCTGCCCGGAACGACGCCGCGTATCTTGAAACGCACCGTAATGGCCGGGTCGTGAACGTCCCTGAACCCGCCGAGGTTAAGCTCGTGATTGGAAAGCACCGTCGCGCAGCGGGGGCAGTAGGGCAGAATATAGTGGCCCTCGTAGAGCAGGCCCTTTTCCCACAGCGAAGCCATGACCCACCAGATCGTCTCCATATAGTCCCGATCCATGGTCTTGTAGTCGTTGTCGAAATCTACCCAGCGTCCCAGGCGGGTAATTACGCGCCGCCATTCGCCGACATAGCGAAGCACCGAAGCGCGGCAGGCTTCGTTGAATTTCGCGACGCCGTATTTTTCGATATCCGTTTTGGAATCGAGCCCAAGCTCTTTTTCGATGAGGGTTTCGACCGGAAGGCCGTGGCAGTCCCAGCCGAAGCGCCGTTCCACATGAAAGCCCCTCATCGCTTTGTAACGGGGAATGATGTCCTTAATCGTGGAAGGCACAAAATGGCCGAAATGGGGCATTCCCGTCGCGAAGGGCGGGCCGTCGTAAAACACGAAATCTTCTTTTCCTTCCCGCTGCTTGACGCTTTTCTCAAAAACATGGTTTTCTTCCCAAAACGCGAGAACCGCTTCTTCCAGTTTGGGAAAATTAACTTTCGCATCGACCGGCTTGTACACAAATTCCTCCAAAAAACGCGCCGCCCGCGCTGCCGCGGATTACCGGCTCCGCGAAAGTATGTCATATTTGGAGGTGTTTTTCCAGTAGGAACACGGACGCGCGCTTCGCGACGACAGTCTGTGTTCCCGGCTTATTTATGGTAATGCCCTTTACAGGCAATGATACGCGGATTTTGCGGTCTTCGGTCTGCCACTCTACATATTCCCTAAAGGCATCGGGGTCAAAAACCAGGTCATTCATGCTCCATGGCCCTAAGTTCCGCCAGTGTTTTGACGATGCCTTTGCCTTCGTCAATGGCTGTTACGCGCCTTTGCAATTCCGCGGTAAACGCGGCGTTGTGGCGCGCTTTTTCCCATTCGTCATAGGTGTCTTTTGGCAAAATGACAACTTCCTTCTGGTGAAAGGTGTTTTTCAGGTTTTGGATAACATCGGCGTCGAGTTCGTCTACTTTCAGATGATATGCGGCATACATACGATTTCCTTCCTGCTCCCAGTATATTCTATCCCGATGCAGTTGGCAAGGAATGTCCGTGTCCGGGACAGGCGCGCCGTTATAGCCATCATGCAACAGTACTAATGAACCAGCGAAATGCCGTATTTTGCTAGCGTAAAATCATTTTTTGCCAGCGAAATACCATATTTTGCCAGCGGAAAATCATTTTTTGCCGGCGCAAAATCGTTTTTTGCCGGCGGAAAACTCCATTTATCCCGCTCTTTGCTCCGATGAGCGGGCGGAATACGCCGTTTATCCGGAAAAATACGCCGATTAAGCGGGAAAAGGAAGCACAAACAGGGCGAACCACACGGGCGCTGAGGCGCCTATCTTGCCAGCGCGGCTGTCGATTCCCGGATAATAAGCCTGTGCGGCAGTATCTGTTCTTTTCCCGATCCGGGGAGGTCGCTCCGGCTAAGAAAGCGGTGCATGACCAGCGCGGTCTGCTCGCCGATTTCCTTGATTGGCTGGCGGATTGTGGTAAGCCGGGGGCTGATGTAATTTGAAATGTCGATGTCGTCAAAACCCATGACGGATACGTCCTCCGGTACCCGTATGCCCTCGTCCCTGAGCGCCCTGACGGCCCCTATGGCAAGCTCGTCGGTGGCGGCAAACAGGGCGGTAAAATCCCTGTTCCGCAGAAGCAGTTCCCTCATTCCGTACATGCCGAATTCGGCGGTATAGTGGCGGACAAACACGACCCGGTCGTCCGCCCAGGGAACGTCGGCGGCGGCGAGGGCCTGGAAAAAGCCGTCCGCCCGCTGTCTGCCGAAGGTAAAACCGTCGCCGGAAATCATCAGGATTTTTCTGTGTCCAAGCTGCAGGAGGTGGTTCACCGCCTCCATCGACGCCTGTTCTTCGTTAACGTGAATCGAAAAAATCCCCGGATAGTTAAACGTGGATGTTACGACGGGAATTCCGGCGGCGGCCAGGTAATCGTAAAACGCGGCGTTTTTTACCTCGTGAATCATGATAATCCCGTCGGGCTGTTCGCCCTTGAGTTTCGCCAGGCAGTTTTCCTCGCTCATGTCCTCGAATTTGACGAAAAAGAACAGCGTATAATAACCGAAGGATTCAAGGTTCCGTTCGATTATCGAAAACAGCTCCCGCTGGAAAATGTTAAAGGTATCGGGGATCACGATGCCCACGGTGGAAGTCCGCTTGAGCACCATGCTCCGGGCGGCCTTGTTGGGAACGTATCCGGTTTTTTCAATAAGTTTGAGTATCTGTTCCCGTTTCGCCGAATTAACGTGTTTTTTTCCGTTAACAACCCTGGAAACGGTGGATGGGGACATTCCGGCCTGTTTTGCAATATCTTTGATGCTTACCATGTCCTTCCCCACTTTATACTACAAGCGCCAGCCTTCGGCGCAAACGCCAGCCTTCGACGCAAGCGCGGGCCTTCGGCGCAAGTGCGGGCGCGCAAAGATTCGCGGCGCCCGTTCCGCCTAAAAGCGCAGCAGCTCGCCGCTTTCAAACGCCGATTTACAGGTATAGGCGATTTCCGAAACCCGTGTCCCGTCGTATACGGTTACGCCGGGTTTCCGCTTCCCGATAATACAGTTGACGAATTCCTGAACCTCGTTGACATAGGCCGTGTCGAAACGTTCAAGGAAATTCTCGCTGCATTCTTTGCGCACGCCGTGTCCGTCGAGCACTTCCACGAGGTTTTTCTGCGGTACGGAGGCGATACGGAGTATGCCTTTGGTTCCGATAATTTCGGTCTCCACATTGTAGCCGTGGGGAGCGGTACGGCCCGCGAACAAAAACACCATGCAGCCGTTTTTGAACTTCATAAG
>JAIRSC010000124.1 GCA_031255645.1 Treponema sp.
AGCCCCGCACCGATAAGGCGCAGCCCCCTTCCGGCCTGGTATTTCCGGCGGAACAGGGCCGAAAGGCGCTCGTAGAGGCAGTTCAGGGTTCTTACCGGGGTCTCCGAAGTTTCCCTGGCGGTCTCGGTGGAAAAATCACCGTAACGGAGTTTTAGGGAAACGGTACGGCTCTGCCAGGAACCTTCCAGTATCCGCCACATAAGGCCCTCGCAGATATCCATGAGCACCGATTCCAGGACAAAAGTGTCGGAAAGATCGTAGGCGAAGGTTCGTTCCGCGCTCAGGGAGCGGCTTCCCCGATCCTCGTCAAAGGCCGCCGCGGCCTCCCCCCGCACCGCCCGGTACAGAAAAACCCCCAGGGCCTCCCCGAAGAGGGAGATTAGCGCTTCCCGGGAAAGACGGTAGATATCCTCGCAGCTTTCCAGGCTGTGCTTTCTGAAAATTTCCCGGGTTTTTTCGCCGGCCCCCCAGATCTTCTCCGCCGGAAGGGAGCGCATAAAAGCCTCCTCCCCGCCCGGCGGGATATAGCGGAGCCCGTCAGGTTTGGAGATGCCGCTGGCGATCTTGGCGATGTACTTGTTGCCGCCTATCCCTACGGAAACGGTAAGCCCCGTCTCCTCCCTAACCGCGGCCTTCAGTTTCTTTGCCAGGGTTTCCGGGGGGCCGAAGAGCCTTTCGGTTCCGGTGATATCGAGAAAGGCCTCGTCTATGGACAACTGCTGTACGGCGGGGGAGAAATCGGCAAAGAGGGTCATGATCCGGCCGGAGACCTCCCGGTAACGGGCCATGTTGCCCCGCAGGTAGACCCCCTGGGGGCAAAGTTTGAGCGCCTGGGCAAGGGGCATGGCCGAATGTACGCCGAATTTCCGGGCCTCGTAAGAAGCGGCGGACACCACGCTGCGCCTGTCCCCCGGCAGCCCTCCTACGATTACGGGCTTAGCCCGGTACTCCGGATGATCGAGTTGTTCAACCGAGGCGTAAAACGCGTCAAGGTCGGCGTGAATAAAACAGGCCCTATGCGCCATCACTTCCGCCTTCCCGGTAAGCGGAAAAGCGGGAGACTGCCAACAGCGGAAGCACCCGGTCTTTTCGAGATCCTGAAAAGATCCTCAAAGCTGCCGGCGGCCTCTGCCGGGCTTGCCTTGTTTTTTCCCGCGGGGGTCTCCGGTTTGGGCCGTCCGGCGCTTTCAATTGAACCGCGCGCGATTCGGACGCCCGGCCCGCGCCTTAATAGGGCAAATAGAATCGCCATAAGCCTATATCCGTAAAGGCGGAGAAGGCGGGGAAAGATGAGGGAGTTTCGCCCTTTGTGTACCTTTGCGCGCCTTCGCGGTAAAATATTCTTACTTTCATCTTCAACTTTTTATCCGCCCTTTGAACAGAGACTGGATACTTGATACTAAAAACAGCAAAACGCGGGGCATTTTGCGAAACTTGTCCGGGAGCCGTCCGGATTCTTGAACAATTCTAATACATTGGCGCTGTGATGGTTTTATTATACCCTATCCGGTATGTGCCGCTATCACTTGGATAATATGGCCGTACCCTGATATGGTATGTTACGCCCTCATGCAGTTCCCGGGAGAAAGACCAGTTGCTCATACGTTCCCGTAAATTTACTTCGCCTCCAACCGGAGAACCGGCGGTATTAAACACCCGCACATTCATGTATTCTAATGTACCGAAAATGACATGAATGTAATATGTCCCGGCAGAAGCAGCGGTGAACCTGAACCACTGCTCGCCGTTTTTCTCCACATTTCCATCTTTAAAAGAATTTTCAGAAAGCCGGATCGCGTTGTTTTTATTATCGCCCGAATCATCAGTAACAGCGGAGTTACAGGAAAGAATAGGGGAAACTGTGAAAATCAGTGTTAAGGCCGCCAATTTCCAATCAAGGATCATTTTAAAATATCCTTTCCCTTCTGCAATAGTTCCTAAGGTAACTCTAAGAATACCTCATAAGGCGTTTCAAAGTCAAGCGTTTTTCAGCTGCGGGTGTCCGATGCCGCAGTCTCCCTATCCGGCGGGCATACAGCCTTGAGGGCGCCCGCACACCCGCCGGCAGCCTGCTTAGGCTAAAAGCCCGGACGAAAGGACAGCCGCTAAACGCCTTAACACCACGGGCCTTTACTCCGGCAGCCCCGGCCCTTGCCTGGCCCTTGTCCGGATTCCTGATATCCGGGAAGTTTCGGCCCGAGGTTTGCGCCCTTCGCGGCTCAATTTCCCGGCGGCTCTGTAAAGCCGGCGGAAAAAGAACCTCAGCCGGGGCCGCCGCTTGACAATTTTTGTTATAATAATCTAACATATTTCCATGTTCTTAACGAGGCAGTTATCCACAAGCGCAGGCTTATCCGCACAGGCCGCGGGCAGTTACGGGGCCGGGTTGGGCTTTATCAGGCGCCTGAATTCATACCCCGTTTTAACGAATTCTTTCCCCAAAAACTATACGGCTGCAAATATTTTTCCCCGCAACAGCCCCGCCGGGGGCGGATTCGCGCTGGCCGGAGGCGGGCCTGCGCCGATCGGAGGCAAATTCAAGCCGGACAAGGGCAGGTTCAGCTTGATCGGAGGCAGGCGCAACTCAAACCAGCCTAAAAAAAGATCAACTAAAACAGGGGAAGCAAAAGCGCCAACACGTAAAGACCCGCTCCCAAACAGTAAGAAGGAAACGCTCGGCGTATTGGCCGCCGCCACGCGGGGCATGAAGCGCCTCCGGCGAATCCCGGCAAAGCCCGCAAGCCTTTTTTCACCAAAGGGAAAAAGGGCGCGATCGAATTGCTCATCGGTTCGCGGGGGAGCTTTAGGGCGAGGTATGTTGATTCCGTAAACAAGGTGTTACCCGCTTGTGCGGTATACATACAAATTTTGTCGGCGGGACATAAAAACCGCAAGGGGTTATCTATGATGACAAAGAACAGATGTGTTGCCTTATGCCTTATGGCTTTGGTTTTCGCCAGCGTAGCTCTTTTTGGTCAAGCCGATAAGTCACCGGCAGATAAGGTAAGTTTCGAGTTGGAGTTCAACGCTTCGGTTTTGTCGGTTGACAGCGAAGAGGTGGTGGACAGCATGACCGACGCCGGCTTCAATGAAGACGGTACAAAAATCGGCGTTTCCTATGAAGACGAACTGTGGGGCGCAAGCGCCGCGCTCATGTTCAGCAACGAGAATCTGCGGTTCTTGAGCGGTGAAATTGGCGAGATGTTTGGCGGCTTTCCGCTGACTCTTGATGAGTTGTACGGTTGGGCAAAGCCTTTCGGCGAGCATTTCAAGTTTACTGGCGGCATCTTTGAAAACACCGACGGTCTCGCCGACTACACCGACGACATCGATAATTTCAGTATGGGAGTCTTTCTGCTTGGCGAAGACGGCGAAGCCTTCTCCGAACCGGAGCCGATAATGACCGCCCCGTCCCTGACCGACGGATTTCTCACCGATGTCATCTTTGGCCCTGTTACGGTGCAACTGCTCCTTGCCGCCAACTACGGCAAAGAAATCGCCTCGGATTTAGTCTCCAGGCTGTTAACACAGCCCGGTAGTACTCCCTTATCCATTGATGCAGAGGAACGCTTCTTCCGCATAGGCGGGCGCATCATCGTTGACGCCGGAGCAGGCGCCTTCTCCGCCCTGTTCAAAACGTTCCAGTGGCCGACGGCTGTTGAAAATGCCACAGCAATAGCATTTGGAGAATCCCCTAATCCCTACCTGACCGGGTCCAAACAGAACTATCATACCTTCGGCGGTTATTTTGATCTTACCGCGGTGGAGAACCTGGGAGTTTCGCTGGGCTATACCGGTTTTATCCCCGCACATGACGGTTCGGATGTCGACAATATACTGTACAGCGGCATCGACCTGCGCGCCACCTGGATCGGTATTCCGGGCTTGAGCCTTTCCACCCATAACAACATCTCTTTTGCCAAGGGATCCGAAAAAGACTGGTTCTTTTTAAGAGGCAAAGACACCTCCTTCCTCAGCCTTTACAACGCCGTTGGCGCGACAAAGGAGCTGACCGAAAAATTCAGCGTGAACGCCGAAATCTCCAACGTCTTTTCCAAAACCGATCTCGGCGATACCGGCGAATTTGAATATGACATTCTGGGAATAGCCGCGAAGTTTATCGCCCGGGTTTCCGAAAACGCCGAATTCAACGCCGGTCTCAGGGTAGACTTTGAAAACACCGCCAAGAAAGGCGCCTTTGGCGATGCTGACGATAGTTTGACCACCTTCAGCATCCCGGTGGGCATTAAGGTGAATTTCTAATCCTCCTTGTCCCCGTTCCGGCTTGTCCGGGCGGGGATGTATAACAGCCCTGTTTGCGCTTCGCCGTCCTCCGGCGCCGGGCTCCGTTTCTACCGGGTCATTGGCCGCGCTCATTCCCGCGCAAAAACCCCGCCGCGGTTTGCCGTCCCCGGAAGCGCCGCGCATTGCCTTATCCGGGCCCGGACCCGCTAAAGCGCCGCGGGCAGCCGGAACTTTAAACGCGATGCGCCAAAACGCTGTATAGAAAAAATGACGTATTGCCATAAAAGCGAATAAGCATTAGTCTGAGTTTGTTCCAGAACCCGGTTGCCGCGGAAAATCCGTTTCCTCGCCTGTTTGGAAATTTCAGTTTCGGAACGAGAGGCGTTTAAAAATGGCAAAATGCGGGTGTTTTGCGGAATTTACAAGCCAGGCGCGGTTTGGCAGAGAACCAGCCGGGTTCCCGGACAAGCCTGTTATGCTGTTTTAGAGGCAAATATGGAAACCGATGGAATAGATAGAGTTATTAACTATCTAACAGGGAAAAAAGTATTCAATAATATTAATCACGTTAGTGAAATAAATGTTGGTTCCGGCGGGGCAAAGTTATTTTTCATCGAAAATAGCCGCGGTAAGTATGTTCTAAAGATATCCGGCCCGAGCGCGGATCCGTCTTTGTTGCAGGAATACAAATTTTACTCAACGGACAAGGGAAACGGTTTTAATTTTCTGCCTGAAATAATCTACAACGAAAACCATTCAAGGTACGGTGCGATCATCGTAATGAAACAGTATAAACCGATTAAACATGAGGAATGGAATTACGATCTTCAACTAGAGGCCGCCGATCTATGTGCAAAGCTAAATAGTTTAAATAAAGGAACTATCTCTAACCTGGGATTGGAGTTAAAATTAATCAAATTGGATAGAGAGTTTCTAAAGAAGTCATACAGCGACTGGAAGTATATTGTGCTGAAGTACAATAATAGACTTGTTCAAGAACCCGGTTGGTTCTCGAACAAGTCCTGCAAAATGCTCCGCATTTTGCTATTTTCAAGCGGAAGTTGTTCAGAAACTGAAGTTTCTAAACAACTCTATTGAAAAAGAAACTCTGTTTAAAGAAGCGGCTGCGGCGGCTCTCCTCAGCATATTTTCATATTGGGCTGAATATTTGAAAGAAAGCAAGAAGGAAAAAATAGTTCCGTTGTATGATAAAATGGTAAAATCGTTCAAAGCCCTTGGCAATCCCTGACGCGCGGGAATCGGGACGGTAAGGCCGGAGGCCCGAAGCGCGCAGGCCTGTCGGGCGAGGTGCGGTTTCCCCTACCTTTTGCTAATTGCTAATGCATCAGCATATTTCCCGAATCCAATACTATAGGCCAGTCTGTCCGACGCAATATTCCCTGTTCCGGCAGACCATAATGGACAAATGTTTTTTGATAATAGTTCTTTTATCACCGAAACACAGGCCGTTTTCGCGTAACCCTTTCTGCGGTATTCCTCTAATGTGTTTATCCCTATTTCCTGCACACGGCCGCTCATAAACGGCATATCCGGCGCATCGGTCGCGCTAACGAGCATATCATCAATAATGACCCCGTGACAATATTTCTTCTTTGCCAATTCAAAAAAATATTCGCCAACCCATGAATAATCTTCGCAATTTGGATTATTCTT
>JAIRSC010000158.1 GCA_031255645.1 Treponema sp.
ACTTCTGGATGGCTCAGAAGCACTTCTGGATAGCTTAGAAGCACTTCTGGATAGCTTAGATGTCTTAATCCGCCATGGCGGGTTAAGACGCTAAAGCCTGTCTCAGCGGCCTCCGTGCCCCCCGCTCAAGCCCGCATCATGGCGGCGGCCGCGTACTTGCGAATAGCTCCCCGCCGTGTTAGGCTAAGAACGTGAAGAATCTCGCCAAACTGATACTTTCCTTCACGTTCTCCTTTGTTGGCGTCCTGGTTTTGGCGGGTTTGGCGGCGCTGCTGCGCGCCTGGGCCGATACGGCCGTTCTGTTCCCCCCGGCGGATTTTCCTTCCCTTGCCGCCGTTCTGGCGCCGGCGCTGCCGGCCGCGTTTTATTGTTCCCTGCTGTTCGCCATAAGCTATTCCTCACGGCGGCGTATCCCCTACGCGGTTTCCCTGATTGCCCTGCTGGCGCTGTCTCTGGGCTTTGCCATGGCCGCGTCGACGGGGCTGAGCCGGCTTGAAAAACTGAGTCCGCCGCGGCCAAAGTTTCCCGCCGTCTCCGTTCAGCCGGGGCTTGTGTTGACCGTTACGCCGGGCGATCCGCCGGCCAGGGCCGTTCTGACCGGAACGGGCCCGGAAAGCGCGCGGATATTGTCGCTGCCCGGCCAGGCCCTGTTTTTTGAGCCGGCGTCCGCGTCCTACACGGCCCGCCGGATACGGCTTCCGTTCCGGGAAGAGCGGAACGCCGCGCCGGGGATTTCCGCCGATTTTGCCGGAAGCGCGCGGGTTTTCCGGGCCTGGTTCGACGCGGGGCCCGCGCCCTTTGCCGTATACGCCGGTTCTTTGGGCCTGTTCCTTGTTTCCCTGGGATGTTTGGTGAACATCAGCTTTTGGCCCCTTGCCAACCTGTTTTTCGGCGCGCTGGCCTTCCGGGGGGCGCTGGCCCTGGAACGTTTTCTTAACGCCGGGGAAACCCACCGGCTGTTGTCGTCGTTCGCGGGAAACCTTATCCCCGAATCGCTTGTTAACCCCATCATCTTCGGCGTTTTGGGAATCCTCATCCTCCTGTATTCGGGCCTGGTATACCTTGCCAGAGGGAGAAGAAGCGAATGAACGCCAGGGAACGTTTTTCATCCCCCCTGTCCGTGTACGCCGCCTATATGGTTTTTTCGCTGCTGGTCATTGCCGCTTACAGGTGGTTTGTTCCCGGAGCGGTGGAACCCCTAAAGCCGTTTTTTCTCAAATGGCGGATAGCGGCCGCCCTTATCGACTTTGCCGCGCTCTATCCGGCGCTGGCTTTTTCCGCCCTGGTTATCCCCTTTGGCCTTAAAGAACATTCCGGGAGCGGCTACGCGGACGGCGCGTTTGTGGGGGACAAAAGCTTTTCTCCCCGCTTCCTCCAATACCTTACCTGGCCGGTTATTACCGCCTGCGCCGCCGCCGCCGTGTACGCCCTTGTTTTTTTCCTGGTACTGCCCGCGGCGGGAAGCATGAAGCAGTCGATGATCGCCCGCGCCGGGCTTTTCGGGGCGGCGCTGGAAAAAGCCGGTGTCTGCGCCGCGGCGGGCGAATGGGCGGAAGCCTCCCGCTTTATCGCGATAGGCGAGGGAATCTGGCCCGATAACGAGCGCGTTCACCGGCTCAAGACGGATTACAACACGGGGATTTCCTCGTACCTGCGGCATATCCGGGAAGAGGCGGAAACCGCGCCGGAAAAAGAAAACCCGCTCAGCTCCGCGGACGCGATGCGCGAGGCGGAAACGGCCTTCGCGGAAGAACGCTGGTACGACGCCCACTGGCTCGCGACGCTGGCGGAACGCCTGGCCCCTCCGGGAAGCGCCGGAATCCCCTCGGCGCGATCCCTGGCGGCCGGCGCCTGGGACAAAATCGCCGGGCTCGCGCCCAACGCCCGCGAACAGGAACGCTACTCCCTGTACCGCCTTAAACTGGACGGGTATACGGCAATGCTTGAGCAGGACTGGATCGGCGCGTACTATACCTTCCGGGAACTTTCCGTATTGACCCCCCAGGATCCCGATGTGGAACGTTATTTTGAGGACAGCGCCAGGGGCCTTGCCGAAACCGCGTTCTTTATCGACGAACTCGACCTTGCCCTGGGCACGGTCTTTCGGAATCCGTTTTTTTCCCTGCCGCTGGAAGACGGCGGAAGAATCGCGCTCCGTTTCGCTTCCATGGCGCTGCTGCCCGATTACGCCTACGTGTGGGAGATAGAACTTGTCGCCGTCGACAAAAACGGCGCGTTCCTGTACCGGGTCCGTTCCCCCTACGGTAAAATCGTCCCGGTATCGGTAAGCGTTCCCGGCGGCGGCCACAGGGAACAGACGGTTCTTCTTTTGCGGGCTTTGGACAGAACCGACCGCGACGAACGCCGGGAACCGGTCTGGACGGACGAAGCGGGGGAAAGCCTCGATTCGGGCGCGGCCCAGGTTCTTCTTGATCCGGACTTTGACGGCTTTGTCCTTCTTTCAAGGGCGGGCGGCGGCCTGGAGGGGCTTACCCTTCGGGAACTTTTCGACGCGGAAAAAAAGCTTTCCGGTTACGGCTTTGTTCCGGAAGTTTTCCGGGCGGAGATTATTCGCCGCCTTTCGGCGCCGGTGTTCTTTCTTCCGCTGTCTGTCCTTGCCCTGTTTTTCGGCTGGCGTTTCCGGGCCAGGAAAAAGCCGCGGTATGTGTATCTTCCCATGCTCGGCGTCCTGCCCCTGGTTTTCTTCCACGTGTCGCTGTTTTTGCGGAACGTTTTCGAAAGCCTGGCGATCTGGCTTTCCCTTTCCGCCGGTTTTCCGGCCGCCCTTGTCTGCTTTGTGGCGGCGTCGGCCCTGTGTTTTATCGCCGCCCTCGTTGTTCTGGCGGCCCAGCACGGATGATTTCCGTTCCACGGATTTTCAGGATTCCGCCGACGGCAAAATCGGGAGCGCGCCGGCTTCTGTGGATAGCGGGGGGCGGCGCCGCGGGGATCGTTTTCGGCGTTCCGGGGATTATTACGGGAAGCGTCCTGGGGTATTTTCTCGGCGAAGTGGCGTCGCAGATCGTAAACGACCGGGCCCTGCGCCGTTATTTTGACAATCCCGGCCCCTCAACCTTTTACGAGGGAGAACCGGGGCTGGCCGCTTTCTGCGCTCTTGGGGCCTTTCTTCTTTCAAAAGCCTCGCCCAAAGTATTGGCCGGCGAAGCCGCCGCCGCCCGGATAGCCGGCGGCGCGGGTTCGGTTTTTCCCACAGGCAAAAAAATCACCGGCCTTGCCGAATCTTTTTCCCGTATCGCCTTTTCCTGTTCCCTTAACCCGGATCTGTTAACCGAAAGCCTCGCCGCCCGCCGCGCCGGCCTTGGCGACCTTCCCCTGCTCGCCTCGGAACTTTCATCCATGGCGATGGGCCGGGACGCGGAGCACGAAGCCCGCTTTATCAGACAGTTCCTCGATCCCTCCTATCAGCCGCCGCCGCCTGACGAAGCCGTCGAAGATCCCTGGAAAACGCTCGGCGTTCCCCGAAACGCGTCCCGCGAGGAGATAAAGTCCGCGTTCCGCCGCCTTGCCCTGATGTTTCATCCCGACAACCAAACGGGTCTGGAAGAGGCCGAATATGAAAAGACAAGCCGGGCCTTTATGCAAATTCGGGACGCCTACCGGGAACTGACGCGGCGTTAACGCGCGGGCCGCGGGACCCGCCGTCCCTGTTGCAATAGAGCGGAATACATAGTAGAAATAATAGCCGGATCTATAAGCGGCTGTTCCAAAAGCGCAGGCTCCCGAACAGCTCGAACCGGTTTTGGAACCCGTGCTTTTGAACCGGTAATTGTTACTGAAATCTTGATTAATCAAGGCGGAACTTATGGCAGTTAAAGTCGCGTCGAGAAGAACATTTGATATCGAAGGAATCGTCGAAGAGATCGGCCAGAGTGACAGCAGGGTGATTCTCTATTTCTTTTCGCCTGAATTTGAAAAAGACGAACCGCACAAGGTCCTGAAAAAGGCTTTCCCCCGGGCGCTGTGTGCCGGCGCGTCCATGATCGGCGGGTGGTCAACCGCGGAAGCCCTGGAAACGGGAATCGTCGTCATGTCCCTTTCTTCCGATGAGGTCGCCGAAGTCATAAGCTCTTTCCAGACCGGAGCGAAGGCCGATCCGGCCCAGACCGCCAGGAACGCCATCGGCGAACTGAAACACAAACTGGGGGACAAAACCGTCAGCCCCGATGAATACCTGGGGCTTATCTTTTTCGACGGCCTCTGCCTGGGCGAGATCATCATGAATGAATTTACCCGGGAAAAAGACCTCAATATGCCCTTTGTCGGCGGCGCGGCGGCGGATCAACTTGCCTTCACCAAAACCCTGGTGGCCCTGGACGACAAGCTTTCCGGAGACGGCCTCGTGGCGGTGATCCTCAAAATGAAGGTTCCCTTTTTCTTCAGCCACTATGTACATTACCTGCCCACCGACAGGAGCTTTACCGTTACCCGCGCCGAAACCATGAAGCGGGTGGTATGGGAAATCGACGGTCAGGACGCCGCCGCCTATTACGCGAAAACCCTCGGCCTTTCCGGGGTGGACAAACTCGACGCGGGGGTTTACGCGAAGAATCCCCTGGGAGTCAGCATAGGAAACAGCGTGTATGTACGCAGCCCCAACGCCGTCATTGACGGCAAGGGCCTGCAATTTTACTGTTACATCGAGGCGGGAACAAAGGTGTTTTTGCT
>JAIRSC010000072.1 GCA_031255645.1 Treponema sp.
GACACATTATGGACAGACTTCCTTGAAAAACGCATTTTCGCAGCCTTTAGGCGAGAAAATGCAAGGTCTGTCCGCAAAGTAACCGACTTTGTGGACAGACTCTAATTATAGAAAACTCCACAAAAAGGCTTGGCAATAATATCCAACTATTTCACAAAGATCGTGATTTTGAATTAATAGCCTCAAGAAACAAAATTAAAAACATATAAACTATAACGTACGCCCAATTTCGCCTAAAGCGTTGTAACACAAAGTCGAAGAAGTCGAATAAGCTATAAGAAGAACGGAACCATGGAGTTTTTAGCCGGATACATGGTATAATGAGCCGGATACATGGCATAATTATCTGGATAAATGGAGTAATTATCTGGATAAATGGAGTAATTATCCGGATAAATGGAGTAATTATCCGGATAAATGGAGTAATTATCTGGATAAATGGAGCGCTGAGCCGGATACCCGCTTTCGCTATGCGGCGCTGCGCGGACAGGAAAAGCATTGCGGGATATACGTATATCTGCTATTGTGTTCCCTGGCAAACCATCCATGGTGTATGAAAGGCAGGAGGATACTATGAAGAGGAAACTTTTGTTTGGTTTTATTGGGCTTATGCTGTTTTGCGTCACCGGTTTAGACGCGCAAATGACAAAACCGCAATTACAGGCTATGTACACGTCCTATCTTAGAGAACAGGGGTATCAACCGGAAGTCGATTCGGATGGGGATGTCGTTTTTAAGGCGGAAGGAAGAACTTTTTGGATAGATGTAGACGATACTGATTTACAATCATTCAGAATTGTTTATTCGAATTTTTGGGAGATTGAATCGTTGCCGGAAAAAGAAAAAGTGTATGAAGTGGCTAATTATATAAACAGAACCACAAAAGTGGCAAAAGTGTATGTAAATTCAAGGGAGGATGACGTTTCAATGGACGCGAATATATTTATAGAAAACCCTGAAGATTTCAAAACCCATTTTCGCCGCATGATAGATTTGCTGTTGTTTGAAATACGGGAATTTAGAGACAAGATGAACGAATAAACCGCGAATAACGCATCTTTTTCCTGTAATGTTTGAATTTTATTAAAGCAAAACAACCGCTTGACGCCTCTATAAGGTTGATTAGGGGAAGAGGTATCTCCCCAGGAGGTTGTTATGCTGAAGAAAACACGCCGGCTCCAGGCCGGTTTCGCGGCGCTGCTGTTGTTTTCGGCCTGTTCCGTTACGGAAAACGCGCCGAACGCGCCGGAAAACTACCGTTCCGGGGATTTTGGCGAAACCCCGCCCCCGGAAGCGTACCGGGCCGCCGAAAGCCCCGGCGTTCAGGACGCCGCGTCCGGGGCTTCCCGCCGCGCCGATCTGGAGGAGATCGCGGAACTGGAACGCTCAGGCGGCTTTGTTCCGGGGCTTGGGCTTGCGGAGTCGAACCTGCGGGAAGCTTTGGGCGATTACGCCGGGGCCGTACTCGCCGTCTTTAAGGAACTTTCCTGGGCTTACGGCCACGGCGAAGGCGGGGTCACCAGGGAAGCCGTTGCCGCCGGACTTGGCAATGTGACGGAACTCGGCCGGGAAGCCGCCGAAGCGGCGCGGGCGGCGCTGGCTTTTTTTGAGGGCCGCTGGAACGAAGCCGAAAGCCTCCTTGAAAAAGTCTTTGCCGGCGAAACCGAAACCGACGGGTTTCCCCGCTGGATGCTCCTCGTCTGCGCGATGGAACAGGGAAAAGCCACTCCCCAAATCCGCGGAGCATATTCGGCGATCCGGGCCAGATACGCGGCGTTTCCCGAATACTGGTACCGGGCCGCGCGCTGTTTCCACGAAAGCGGAATCGCGGCGGGCGATTACGCGGAACGCTGCGTCAACCTTGCCGGAAACGGGCCCTACGCCGCCGAATGCCGCGCGATTCTCGCGGAGACGGCGGGCCTTGGCGGGAAAGACGGCGGCGCGATAAAGACCCGTGCGGAAATCGAATCGCTCGTCGAAACGGCGCTGATGAATACCCGGCCCGAACTGCTTGCCGGCCTTTTGCCGCTGATAGAACTTCCGGACAATCCCTATACGATTTACGCCGCCGGCGCTTTAAGGGCGCTTGCCGCCGACCGGCGGTTCCGCGAGTGGTTGTCGTCACAGGCATCGGCGGCAAAGGGCCGCCTTGCCGAGCGGCTTTCGTACATTTCCAGGGGCTGAGCGTGAAACGCCCCGCCCGCCGCCGTTTCGCCCCGCCCCCTGTTTCCGCGCTTCGCGTTTTCTTCGCGGCCCTCGTTTTTTGCGCGGGCGTTGTTTCCTGCGCGGGCCTCGTTTCCTGCGCGAAAGACAAAGCGGATGACGCGGCGCTTCTTCTGTACGCGAAGGCTTCTTCCGCCTACGCGAAGGGAAACTATTCCGGGACCGCGGAACTGCTTGACGGCGCGAAAAACTTTGTTCCCTCCCTCGTGCTGAGGGGAAAAGCCCTCTACTTCCGCGACGAGCGGGCCGGCGCGGAAGCGTGTTTCCGCAGAGCCCTGCGCCTTAACGCTTCGTCCGTCGAAGCCGCGCTTTTTCTGGCCCGGCTTTTGCGGGATTCAGGCAAAAACGACGAGGCGGCGCGCGTAACGGAGACGCTTATACGGAACAATCCCCAGGATATACGGGCGCTGCGGCTTGCCTCGGATCTGGCGGCGGCCGGCGGAGACAGCGAAAGCGCCGCCGCCTTTCTCGACAGGGCCGTCGAGGCATCCGCGGAAAGCGCGCTGGTTTTTATCGACCGCGCCCGGTTCCGCTGGATTGGGGGAAACGGGGACGGCGCGCTGGAAGATCTGGGCAGGGCGGAGGCGCTGCTCCCCTGGAACACCGCCCTTTCCCGAAGCATCGGGGAACTCCGCTTCCTCATCGCGCGGGGAAACAAACAAACGGAAGAAAGCGAAAAGACGGAGGAGGACAAATGAAAAAACGAATTTGGCTGTTTGCCGCGGGACTGTACGCGCTGTGTTCATCCTGCGCCGGATTTCCGGTCGAGGAAGCGTGGTCGTCAGGTGGAACTTTCGGCAAAGGAACGATGGCCGCCGGAACAATCGGCGTCGATTCGGTTACCGGCTGGGACTCGCTGGAACGGGAGATCGCGGGGCTTCTCCCGCTGCTGCTGCTTGAAAACGGCTATGCCGCGCCGGACACGGAAAACGGAGCGGATTTTACGGCGGAGGTGTCGGTCATTGAACGGGAATATATGGAGGGCTGGAAGATAAAAAAATCCCTGTCGGTCGAGGTTCGTATCCGGGACGCCGGGGGCGCGCTTTTGGCCGCGGGCCGGGCGATGCTTTCCGGAAATAAAAGCCTTGCGTCGTCAACGGTGACAAACAGGCTTTTGCGGTCGGCCCTTTCACAGGCCCTGTCCGCGCTCGAAACCTCCGCGGATAAACAAGGCTGAAGATGAAACGGCTTTGTTTTGTTCAGGCGGCGCTGTTCGCGCTGCTCGCGCTGTTCGCGTTGTTCCCCGCCGAGGCCCAGCTCCGGCAAAACGGCGCGCTTGGTTTTCGGGACGCGGCCCGGCTCGCCGTGGCAAATTCAAACGAACTCAGGGCGGGCCGGGCCGGCAGGGCGCTCAGGGAAGGCGCCTGGAAAGCCGGCCTCAGGGCCTACCTTCCGCAGCTCAGCCTCGCGGTTTCCGAAGACGACAGGCTTTCCCAAATCGGCGCGGACAGTTTCCTTAAAAACTATACCGTTTCGCTGGATCAGCTTGTATGGGACGGCGGAAGGACGGGGACGGCGAGGTCTCTGGAACGGGCGGAACTTGTTCTTTTGGGAGATCAGCTTGAACGGAACGAGGCGGAAATCGCCGAAGCGGCGTTCGACGCCTATCGCGGCGTGCTGATTGGCCGGCGGATCATTTTGATACGGGAATCCGCCCTGGAATCCCTCGCGGAACAGCGCCGTATTCTGGAAGAGGAATTTGCCCTGGGAATGGTAACCGCCCTGGATGTCGCCGAAGGGAACATAACGTACAGGGAAGCCGAACTGGAACTTGCCGCGCTGCGTCTTGAGGCGGAAGAAACGGAGACCCTGTTCGCCGAACTTCTGGGGCTTGACGAAGTTCCCGAACTTGCCGAATCCATCGACATTTTCCGGAAAGCTTCGCCGCCGTCCCCGGACGCGGCCAGGCAGACGGCGCTGGCCCGGAACCCCGATCTGGTTCTCGCCCGGCATACGCTGGAACGGCGCCGGATAGAGGCGAAGAGCGCGTCGCTGTCGTGGCTTCCGTCCCTGCGCGCTTCGGCGGGTTTTACCCTAAGCGGCCAGAGGTATCCGCTTACCAGGCACAGTTGGTCCCTCGGCCTTACGCTGAATTTTTCTTCGCCGTGGTTCAGCGGGGCGCTGGGGGGCAGCGCCGGATGGGAACCGCCCTACGACAAAAGCGCCAGGGTTCAGAGTTCCGTCAGCCCGCTGCCCGATCCGGCTTCGGGAATCGGGGCAAAGCAGGCGAAACTCGCCCTGGTCCGGGAACGGGAAAACTACTCGGCCCTGCTTTCAAAAACAGGCCGCGCCGCGGTTTTGGGAACGGAGAAAATAAACCTGAGTGAAAGACGCCGGATCATGGCGCTTGAAGCCCTGGATCTGGCGGCGGAAAAATACCGGCTCACGGAAACGCTTATGGGTTTGGGCAGAATCACCAGGGTGGAACTGATGGAGGCGCGGATCGAATACGCGGAAAAAGAGACCGAAGCGGTTAACGCCGCCGCCGCGCTTCTGGCCGCCGAGCGGGATATGGAACGGCTTCTTAAACTCAGGCCGGGAACCCTGGCAAATTCCCTCGGCCGTATCGGAGGAATCCAATGAGCCTCCTCGCCGCAAGCGGCGGGCTGTCGTGCGGGCGTCGCCTCATGAACGAGGCTCGTTCCGTAAAGAAATTATTTAATTGTGGGGGTTTACTGTCATGCCGCCTAAATACACTATTTTTGAGCCGCGGCAGGCTCGCAAACATCAGTTTGCGGCGGGGTATCAAACCCCGCCGCGAATGAACGTGAATGTCAAAACGAAGATCGGAACAGGCGTCAATACAAGGGTTAACGCCGATGTCAAAACGGCGTCGAAAGGTTTGCGCGTTTGTTTGTTTTTCGGCGCGATGGTTTTGCTTTTTCCGTCATGCGCCAAAGTTCAGGTTTCTTCGGAGAACAGCATCCCCGGCGTCAAGGCGGGAGAAGTTTCCGAAAAAATCGTTCCCGATACGGTAAGCGGTTTCGGCGTTCTTTCGTTTGTTACCAAGGTTGATATAGCCGCTTCCCAGGACGGCGTCGTCGGCCGGCTGTATGTTCGGGAAGGGGACAGGATTTCCGCCGGCGCGCCCGGAGTCCGGCTTCTCAACCCGCAGATCAACCTTGGGGTACAAAGGGCCGAAGACGGTTTTTCCCAGGCCGGGGCGGCGTACCGGCTGGCAAAGGCCCGGCTTGCCGAAGGGGAACGCGGCGCGGAAGCGGAGCTTCTGGGCCTGGCGAAAGCGGCGGCGGAACTGGCCGGCGAGCGCAGAATTCTGGAAGAAGAACGGCGCAGGCAGGGCGACGCGGAAAAACTCTACGCCGCCGGGGGCCTGGCCGACGAAGCCATAAGGGAAAGCCGCTTCAAGCTTCAGAGCGCCGAAGACCGGATCGGGATAATGGAAAGGGAACTTGAAATACGAAAGGTAGGATTCAGGGACGGCGATCTTGCCGCCGCCGGACTTTTTCCCGAAGGCGGCTTCGATTCCCCGGCTTCCCGTACCGCCGCCCTGTTTCGGCTCGCGACGCTGAGCCTTGGGGCGGAAGCCGACGCGGCCGCCGCCCAGCTTGAGGCCGCGGGCCGTGAACTGGAATCGGCGCGCCTTGCCCTTTCGGAACTTGATCTGCGAAGCCCCGCTTCCGGCATTGTCGGGGCGCGTTATGTGGAAGAAGGGGAACGGGTCAACCGCGGCGACAGGCTTCTTACCGTTATCGACGCCGAATCGCTTTACGCGCTTTTCGCGCTGCGGGAAGCGGAGGCCCTAAGGCTTCGAAAGGGAATGGACGCGGTCGTAAGCGTTGACGGAACGGGAAAAAGCTACGCGGGAAAACTCGACCTTGTCTTCCCCCAGGCGGACAGCCAGTCTTTTACCTTCAGCGTCAGGGTGCTTATTCCCGCGGCGCGCGAAGAAGGCGGAGAAGGCCTTAAGCCGGGAATGTTCGCGCGGGCGGAGGTAAAGGCGGGCCCCGACCGGAAAGTCCTCACTGTTGAGGAAGACGCGATAAGCCGCCGGAACAACGACGAAGCCGCGGTATTCGTAATTGTAAACGGAAGGGTTTCCGAACGAAAAATACGGACAGGGGAACTTTTCGGCGACGGACGCAGAGAGGTGGTTTCGGGCCTCAACGCGGGCGAACTTGTCGTCCTGTATCCCGGCGCGTCGCTAAAGGAGGGAAGCCGTGTCGCTCCCGAACAGTAGCCTTTCCCGTCTACGGACGTTATACACCATTGCCGCAGCCTTTCTGTGTTCCGCCTGCGGTTTTGTCGATTTAAGGCCGATAGGCTATACGACCTTCCCCGAAACGGCGGGAACGATCCTTCCCAAAACGGATTCCGCCGTGGGAGTACGGTTTGACGCCGACATGGATCGGCTGGAAACCCAGAAAGCCTTTTCGGTAAGCCGAGGCGGAATTTCGGTTAAAGGGGATATCGTCTGGAACGGCAGGGAACTTTCTTTTGTCCCCCTTGAAGGCTGGCGGCCCGGCCCGCGTTATACGCTAAGCCTTGCCGGAAGCCTTTTCGCCCTGGACGGCCGGGAAGCGCGTTCGGAACTGCATCTTCCGTTTTACGCGCGTTCCATGGCGGAGCTTCCGTACCTTGTTTCATACAGCCCGCTTGACGGGGAATCTACCGGGGTAGGCCCCGGCGAAGGGGCGCGGCTCCGGCTGAACTTTTCCGTTCCGATGGACAGGTCAAGCGTAGAGGACGCCCTAAGCATAAACGGCCTGAACGAATATGAGGCCGTCTGGCTTGACGAAGACAGGACCATGGAAGCCGTCCCCGGAAAAAACCTTTCGCCCTGGACCGTATACCGCTGGACACTGAGCGCGGCTGCCCTGAGCCGGGAAGGCGCTCCGCTGGCGAAAGAAGCGGGGGCTTCGTTTGTGACCGACGCCGACAGGCTTCTTCCCGACGTAGTCGAAGTGTGTCCGCTTGTCAAAGCAAGTCCCGATACGGGGCTGTACTGGCAAAGAACCGGGCTCGCGCTGGAAGACGGCCTTGGATCGGGCCAGGCGATAGGAATCCTCTACAACAAAGCCATGGACGATCCGGTTTTACAGGCGGTCCGTTTTGAGCCGGCGCTGGCCGGCAGAACCGAATGGTGGACGGACAGGGCCGTGGTTTTTGTGCCGGACAGGGACCCCGAACCGGAGACGGTCTATACGCTGATCGTCTCAAAAACCCCGGATCGTTCCGGCCTTGGCATGGAAAACGAACGCCGGTTTTATTTTGTTCCCGACATACCGTATCTGAAAATTCTGTCGCTTGCCGCGGGCGGCCCGGTTCTTGCCGAACCGGAAAACGGCGGCCTTTGTCCCGCCCTTGCGGCCATGCCCGACGGCCTTGTTACGCTGAGTATCCGTTTTTCCCATTTGTTTAGCCTTGACGCCAGGGCCGCCGCCGTCCTCGCGCTGCGCCTTGAGCCCTACTTTCCCGGCATACTTCCCCGGCCCGGCCTTCGTTCCGCCCGCTGGTGGTCGGAAGACACGCTGATCCTCGGCTGGGAAGGCGTCGAACCCGGCTTTGCCGGAGAAGCCCATTATTACCGGCTTACGCTTCCCGGCGGGAGGGGAGGCGTCGCCGACGGTAAAGGTTCGTATCTGCGGGAAGATTATCACATTATTCTGGAGGCAGTAGATGAATAACAATTCCGCTTTTCCGGGGCCGTTCGCGGTAATCCTGCTCGCGGTTTTCGCTTTCTTTTTTCCGTCATGCGATATTTTGCGGGACGGTCCGTTTGAGGTTTCGGGATGGAGCCCCGGCGAGGGCGTCCATGATCCGCCCGCCTGTGTTTCGCTCTGGTTTACGCTGGAACCGGACAAACTCAGCGTCGAGCGATCTTTTTCGCTGAGCGAAGACGGAAAGGCCGTTTCGGGCTCTTTTGTCTGGGACGCTTCGCGGCTTTCTTTTTTCCCGTCCGCGCCGCTTGAAAAAAACAGGGATTACCTTGTCGGCGTTGGAACCGGCGCGCAGGACAGCAAGGGCGTTTCACTGGAACGGAGCTTCGCGGCTTCCTTTAGCACGAGGCCGGAAAGTTCGCGGCCGGTTTTCCTTGAAAGCGTTCCTTCCGCCGTCATCACGGGCGGACGGGAAACGATACTGCTCCGCTTTTCCGGGGCAATGGACAGATCCAGCTTCGGCGGCTTTTCTTTCAGCCCCTCCGTTTCGGGCGTCTGGTCCGCCGAAGATGCCGGTTACAGCGCGGTGTTTACTCCGCGGGAATCCTGGATTAGCGGAAAAAATTACCGGCTTAGTATCGATTCGGAAGTCAAAGGCGAAAACGGACTTGGCCTTGGAAAGCAGACAATTCTCCATTTTTCCGCCGGTCCTGATACCGAAAGTCCCTCGCTCGTTTCGGCTTCCGCGCTTGATCGCGAAGGCGCGCCGCCGCGGTCACTTGAGGCCGACTTTGGAACCGGCGTTGTGAACGCCGGCTGGGAACGGGACTACAGCCTGGAACTGGTCTTTTCCGAACCGGTCGATTCCGTCTCGCTCGTCTCGGCGCTTTCCGTCGAGCCTTCGCGGGAACTCGCGCTGGAGTCTCCTCCGGGATACGGGGAACGCCACGTGTTCCGTCTTGCGCCGCTTTGGGGAACTTCGTTTACGCTGAGACTCGGCGCTTCCGTACAGGACGCTTCCGGCAACACGCTCGCGGAAACGTACCGCTACAACATAAAGGCGGACGGGCCGCGCTCAAAACCGCCGTCCCTTGCCGGGATCAGGCTGCCGCTTAATCCGGGAGAAGCCGATACGAATCCCGTCGTCTACCGGTCCGAAGATCTTCTTTGTAATCTGCCGCTTGAAGATTCCGTGTTTCCGTTTGGGACACAGACGGATTTCTGGATAGAGCTTTACTTTGATACTGCCCGCGGACCCTCGGTTTCAGCCGGAATCGATCCATTTTCGCTGATGGAAAAATTCGACGTTTCCGTTACGAATAACGCCCTTTCGTTTTCCCCAAGGGAAATAATACTTTCCGGCTTCAGCGTCGCGGAACCCGCGCCCGGCTGGGAAGAATATGCCAGGGCGGAGATCCGGGGCTTTTTGACAAACCAGCCCGCCGGGGGAATGGTCACGTTCCAGGTAGGACAGGGTCTTGCCGACAGCTTCGGAAACCGGAGCGCCGATGTTTTCAGGGTTCTGCTTGTAAAGTGAGTCTGTCCCAAAACCAATGACTGTGTGCTGCGCGCGCGGTTTTGGGACAGTCCTGGGTGATTTTTCGCTCCGGGACGGAATGAATCCCACCGCGAACGAACGGAGAAGTATATGCGACGTTTGATAGAACTGTGTGTAAGACGGCCGGTGACGGTCGTCATGTCCCTTGCCGCGCTGCTGCTTGCCGGTTTGTATTCCCTTTCGGTACTGCCCCTTCAGCGGCTTCCCGATTATTCCTTTCCCAGGGTAACCGTGGAAACGCGGTACCCCGGAATGGGGGCCGAAGACATCCGCTCAATCGTAACCGTCCCGATAGAAGACGCCCTTTCCTCGGTGAAAGGGCTAAGGCGGATACGAAGCGTTTCGCGTGACGACGCTTCCCTCGTGCTGCTGGACTTTGCCTGGGGCTCCGACAGCGGAACGGCGTCGGTACTGGTGCGGGAAGCCATCGACGCCGTTTATCCCGGCCTGCCCGAAGGCGTACAAAAACCGGCGGTAATACCCGGCGATCCCGAAGAAGAACCGCAGATCGTCGTATCGGTAAGTTCTCCGCACGGGGAAAGCTTCGCGAGGAATTTGGCGGAATACGAGATTCGTTCGCGGCTCAGGCGCGTTTCCGGCGCGAGCGCCGTCGTTCTTTTGGGAGGAGAGCTGCCCGAACTGGAAGTTCAGGCGGATCTTCCCCGCGCCGTTTCCCGGGGCTTTTCCCCCGCCGATATAGCCGTCCTCCTCGCTTCGGAAACCTCGTCGATTCCGGCGGGGAACGCCAGGGAAGGGGACAGGGAACTTGTCGTGGTCAGCTCCGGCCGTCCCGAATCGGCCGGGGAACTTGCCGCCCTTGTGCTCCCTTCGGCGAAAGGGCCTCTCGCGCTTAAAGAGGTCGGAAAGGTTGTTGCCGGGACGGCCGGGAAAAAAAGCCTTTTTATTTCGGCCGGCGGGAACGGCGCGGCCCTCGAGGTCTACCGGAGGCCGGGCGCCGACCCCTTAAGGCTTTCGCGGGAGGTACGCAAAGCCGTTGACGAGGCCGCCGCCCTTTTCGGCAAAGACGCCGGCATAACCGTTGTCTGGGACGAAGCGCCTTCCATTGCCGGCGGCATGCTGAACCTTTTCCTTTCGGCCTGTTTCGGAAGCGCCGCCGTGGCGGGGGTGCTTTTCTATTCCCTGCGCCGGTTCAGCTATAGCCTGTTGGCGGGTCTTTCGATTCCGCTTTCGGCGTCGGCCTCCCTTTCCGTTCTGGCCCTGGGCGGCGCTTCCCTTAACGGCATGAGCCTGTCGGGCATTGCCCTGGGTATCGGCCTTGTCTCCGATACTTCGGTGATTATCCTGGATCTGCTTCACAAAACATTCGGCGCGGAAAAGGCGCGTCCCGGTTTTGCCGAACTGGGCCGGACCGCGGCCTCGGTCGCCGCTTCCAGCCTGGGCGGAACCCTTACCACGGCTCTGGTGTTTTTGCCGGTGCTCTTTCTGCCCGGCCCCCTTGGTTCCCTTTTCGGCGATCTTTCGGTTTCCCTGCTGGTTTCCGTCGGAACGGGCTGGGCCTACGCTCAGTTTGCCCTTCCCTGTCTGTACCGCCTTTCGTTCAGGCCGAAAGCCGTAACAAGCGGCCGCGCGGGAAACACGGAAAGCCGGAAACCTCGCGCGGCGCGGAACCGTTACGCGGCGGCGCTGAAAAAGGTCCTGCGAAAACCCCTTTCCGCGATAATCCTCGCCGCCGCCCTCAGCGTTATTGGATTGGCGCTGCTTTTCCGGCGGCCCGCCGCGTTTGTTTCGTCTGACGGGATACGGGAACTGAACCTGAGCCTCGATTTTCCCGCCGGAACGATCCTCGAAAGCATGGAAACCGAAATTTCGGCGGCGGCCCGGAACCTTGCCGGAATTCCCGGAATCGCCGTCGTTTTCGGACGCGCCGGGGCCGAAGACGAAGACACGGGAAAGCGCGCCGATCCCGATTACCGGAAAGAACGGGCGATCCTCCGCTGTATGCTGGATCGGGGGGCCGGCGCGGATAAGGTTCTCGCCGAGGTAAACGCGCTTGCCGAATCGGGAAAATCCGCGGGATTAAAGGCCGTATACGGCGCGTCTTTTCCGCCCGGCAAAGCGGAAAAACTCCTCGGACTTTCGTCATCCGCCACGCTGGAACTGCGGGCAAAGGATCAGGAAGAACTTGAGCGGCTTCTTGCGTCGGTGGAAAAGCGCGTTGCCGATTCGGGCTTCGCGGCAAAAATTTCGGTACGGCCAAGGGAAAAACGGCCGGAAATCAGGATACTGCCCGACAGGGCGGCATCCGCTTTTTTGGGCGTCTCGCAGGCGGAAGCCGCCCGCTCCGTATACGCCGCCCTGGAGGGAATCGTCGCGGGCGAACTTGAAATTGACGGACGCCCCGTCGAGATAAGGGTGAACGGAAACCCGGCCGGTTTTTCCGGGCCGCTTGAGCGGCTTCCCGTGGCCGTCACGGAAAACGGGCCCGTGTTTCTGGGAAGCGTCGGAAATATAGAACGCAGGGAAGTTCCCTCCGTCCTGCTCCGGCTTGACCGGAGCGACGCGCTTTACCTGGATGTCTTTTCCATGCCGGGCCGGGAAAAACAGCTCGCGTCGTTTTTGGCTTCGCTCTGCGGGCGCCAGGAAGGACTGTCCCGGGCCGGCGATTCGGTCTTTGTTCAGTACAAAAGCTCCCTTGTTCTTACGACGATACTGACCCTGCTTATCCTGTATCTTTCGATGGCCGCGCTGTTTGAATCGTTTTTGCTTCCCCTGATTCTGATGATTACCATTCCGTTTTCGCTGGCCGGCGCGGGGCCCGCCCTGCTTCTCAGCGGCTCTTCGCTTGACTCTTCCTCCGTTTTGGGGCTTATGGTTCTTTTCGGGCTTGCGGTAAACAGCGGCATGGTTCTCTTCGAGCGGGCGCTTGAAAAAACCGGCCCCGGCCTTTCTCCCGCCCCGGCGGTTTACGGGGCGGCCATGGACAGGTACAGCCCCATTCTCGCCACGGCTTTTACCACGGTGTTCGCGCTTGTTCCGATGGTTTCGCCGCTGGGCGGGGCACAGCGCTCGATGGCCTCCGCGATGCTGGGCGGCGTTTTCGCGTCCACGCTGCTGAGTTTGTTCGCGCTTCCGCCGGTTTTCATTTCGTATTTGAAAAAAAATTTGGGGAAAAAACGTTATGCGTAAGGGATGGCTTTCCCGGCCAAAGGCCGCCCTGGCGCTTGGCATCGGCCTCTGCGCCGTTTCGGTTTTTCTTGTCCGATCTTCCCAAGCTTCGGGATTTTTCCTTTCGGGGGCGGGCGACGAAAGTTTTACCATTGTACAGAGGTATTACGGAGTCGACGCCTCGGAGATGGAACGGATCGCCGCGATACCCCTTGAAGACGCCCTCGCGGGCATTCGGGGCCTCAAGAAGATCCGCAGCGCGAGCGAAAACGGAACGGTCAGGGTGTTCGCGTATTTTGAGGGAAAGGCCGCCGGCCGCTACGAAGCGGTTCGGGAAGCCGCCCAGGAAATATACAAAAGCCTTCCGGCCGCGGCCCAAAGGCCGGAGATTCTTTCTTCCGGCGGCAGCCGGTTTCCCGTATGGGTCGCGGCCGTCGCCTCAAAAAAAAGCGGCGTCCCGCCGGGAACCCTGCTGGAACGAAACGTCAAGCCCGTTCTGGAAAGTCTTCCGGGCGCGGGAGAAGTGGAAATTTCCGGCGCGTCGGCGGGGGAAATCGTCATTACGCTTGACGCCCGACGGGCCGCCCTTGCCGGCCTTGAAGCCGGGGATGCCGCGTCTTCCCTTGCCCGTAACGACGCCCTTTTCCGGGGCGGAAAACTGCCGGAAGGAGACCGGGAAATACCCGTCGTATTCGACGGCCGTTACGCCGGCCTCGGGGACCTCGAAAAAGCCATCATCCCGATCCGCGGGGAAACGGGCCCGGGTTTTACCACGCTGGGCGCAATCGCCTCGTCGCGGCAGGAAGAAAAAGAAAGCCACAGCCTTTCACGGCTTAACGGAAAGGAAACGGCGGTGATCGCCGTTACGCCGGGCGGCGGCGCCGATCTTGCCGGGCTTTCCGAATCGATCAAAAAAGAGATCGCGAAATTTGACGAACTGGAATTTACCGTTCTGTCCGACAGGGGAGAGGAGGAACGGGCCGCGTACCGTTCGGTACTTGGCGCCGCCGTCCAGGGTTCTTTTGCCGTGGCCCTTATGGCGGCGCTGCTTTGTCTTCGGAAAGGCCGGCGGCTTTTTGTTCCCGTCTGCGCGCTGTCCGTTCCGGCAATCATGCTTTTTTCCGCGGCGGCGCTCAGCCTTTTCGGGATCAGGCTCGATACGCCGGTTCTGGCCGGCCTTTCCGCCGGGGCCGGCGCGGCGGTAGACGCCGTGATCCTCTGCGCGGAATATTTGAGAAGCGCCGCGGACGCGGAAGAAGGCCGCCGCGCTCTGGCCTCACTGCGGTTTCCGCTGATTTCCGGTTCGGCCACGACGATTATCGCGCTTTTCCCCCTGGTTTTCCAGAAGTCCGCGGCGGGCTTTCATCCTGTCGCCTGGGCCGTAGGCTCGGTCAACTTTGTCTCGATGGTTCTGGCCCTGACCCTGCTTCCGCCGCTGTTTCTGTACAGGCCTTCCGTATCCGCCGCGCCAAAAACAAAACCCGCCAGGCGAAGCCTGTTCCGTCCGCGTCCGCTGTCAAGGCTTTTGGCCGCGCATATCCGTTTCTGCGCGGCAAGGCCTTTTGTTGTCGCGGCGTTTTGGCTTTTGCTTGCGGGCCTGGGCGTTTTTTCGCTTGTGGCAAAGGGCGCGGGCGCGAACGCCCGTATTTCGGAAAACTCCGTATACGCCCAGATTGAATTTGAGGGGGGCCTTCACAGGGAATCCGTAGACCGCGCTCTTGCCGTTTTCGGCGAATCCCTCAAAGCCAAAACGGGGATCAGCGGCGTACAGACAAGCGCCCGCAACGGTTCGGGATCGGCGCTGGTGCGCTTCGATCCCGCGCTGCTTAAGCCCGAAAAAGTACGGGCGCTGCTCCGGTCAATCCCCGTTCCCGGCGGCTTTGTATACATAGGCGAATCTTCCCCAAAAGAACGGATATGGGAACTGTACGTCAGCGGAGACGACGGCGGCAAGTGCGGGGAATTGGCCTCGGAAGCCGCCCGGATATGCGCGTTCCTTCCTTTTGTCGATGAAACGGTGCTTAACTTCAAGGAAGGTCCGCCGCGCCTGACGCTGAAGGCCGAACGGGAACGCCTTGCCGAAGCGGGCCTTTCCTTTGCCGCTTTGGGAAGCGCGCTCAGGTACGGCGTACACGGCCCGGTAATCTACAAACGGCTTTCTTCGGACGGGGAAACCGACGTGCGCCTCAGGTGGGGCGGCGAAGGAATTCCCGGCAGGGACGAGATCAGGCAGAGCGTCGTTTTGGGTTCTTCGGGACCCGTCGCCGCCGGGACGCTTTTCAGGGAATCCGAAGACCGGGAACCCGGTATAATACAGAGGACGGATCGGCGGAGAAGCGCGTCGATTTCCATCCGTACAAGAGCCTCCGATCCCCGGAAGATCAGGGAACGTATCATGAGCGCCCTTTCGGGGCTTCCCCTGCCGCCGGGATACGGAATCGAGTTCGACCCCGGCGCGATTCAGGCCGCCGAAGAACTGAGCGGTTCCTGGCGGCTCTTTGCCCTCGCGCTTTTTTTGTGCTATTGCGTTATCGCTTCTTCGCGGGAATCTTTCCTGTTTCCGTTCGCGGTTCTTGCCGTGGTTCCGCCCTCCCTGGCCCTGCCGGCCCTGTTCACCGCGTCCCTGGACGCCGCTTCGGCCTCCGCGTTTATCGCCGTGTCGGGCATGGCCGTCAACGCCGCCGTTATTGTCGCCGATGTCCGGGGTTCTTCCGCCGGGGAACTGTACCGGGTTTTGCGCGGACGCTTCCCGCTGCTTGCCGCCACAAGCGCCACGACGATAGCGGGGGCGCTGCCGTTTTTGTTTTTGTCCCGTTCCTCCGCTTTCGAGGTCAGATCCCTTTCCCTGGTTTCGGCTCTCGGCGTAGCCGCTTCGGTACTCTGTTCAATTTCCCTGATTCCCGCGCTGGCGTCACGTTTTCCGCGCCTGTTCGCGCGTTCCTGACGTGGCCGGCGGGGAAGACACGGACAAAAGGACAACCACGGATCGCCCAAACGCCGCGGCCGAGACAAACTGCCGGGGGTAAAAGAATGGTTGAAACAAAAGCCCGTGTTTGTCCGCGCTCCAATTTATGGTGTATCGCCGTCTTTCAGGCAGCGGGCGCAGGTTCCATAAAACACGGTTTTAAGGGCGTTGATTCGAAAGCTGTGGTTTTTGTAAACGTGTTTTTGTATTTCGTCGAGTAAATCACATTCCAGATGGATAAGTTCGCCGCACTGTTCGCATTTCAGGTGGAAGTGTTCCTGGCAGGCTTTGCCGTTACTGGCGTACTGGTAACAGGCGCTTTCCTCGCTCAGCGTGTATCTGCGTATCGTCCCGCTGCTGTAAAGCTTTTCCAGATGCCGGTAAATCGTCGTCTGCCCGATGGGGATATTCTGTTTTCTGAAATGCTGTACAATCTGGTTCACCGTAACGTGCCTGTCGCCCAGCGAAACAAGGTAATCGAGAATAAGCCTGCCCTGCAGGGTATTGTAATTTGCCGAACGCGCGGTTTTCATCGGCATGTGTTAATCCGCCGCGGGCCGCCGGGGCGTTTCTACAAGTTGATTCATTGTCAGCGTTACCATGTTTTTGATGTCGTCGACGGACGGGCGTTTAAGCACGGCCAGATGAAAGATCGCCGTTTCCAGCAGACCGTAAAGAATATCGTCGATAATGTGGACGTCGGCGTTTTTAATCTCGCCGGCCCTGATTCCGCCGATTACCATTGTGGCGAGTATATGCCTGAGCCGCACGGTACGCCGCCGTACCCGGCTGTCGATGATTTCCGGGGAAGACGCGGATTTGGCGAGATACAAAAGGTAGTCAAGGATCACCGAAAGAAGCCGCCTGTTTTCTTTCAAAGTGTCCAGAATAAGAAAAATTGTTTTTGTAAGTTTTTCTGACGAGGAAAGCGCCGTATCTTTCCGCACCTCGTGAAGCTCTTCTTCGACTTTGCCCAAAAGCTGTTTAATGCTGAAATTAAAAATTTCCCGTTTGTTGCGAAAGTAGGTGTACAGCGTGGTTCTTGTTATGACGCAGCGGTCGGCGATTTTCTGATACGTCGCGTCTTCAAATCCTTCTTCGACAAAAACGTCCAGCGCTTTTTCGAGTATCTCTTTTCGCCGCTTTTCATGTTCAATAATGATTGCCATTTTCCGCTCCGTATTTTGTTTTTGCGGCATTTGACTCCGTTTAAAAACCAAAGTTCCTGAACGGAATCAGTTTACAATTTTTCGTATTCGTATAAAAAGGCGTCTACCGCGCCGCTTTTTATCTCCCGCATGGTATCGGCCTTTTTTCCAAAATGCGACTCAAAGCCCGGATGGTCGCAGATAAGCTCCATTTTCCAGCCGGGGAAATTTTCCGCGAGGACGGCCATTTCCCGGTAACCGGCCTCGGCGGTTCCGGCGTCGCCCAGGCGGCGGCCGTAGGGCGGGTTGGTGATAATAAAGCCCGGATCGCCGGAAGCGTCCGGGGGAGGCTTTGCTCCCGCCAAAGGCGCGGCGTCGAACAGCGGACACTTCGCGCTGTCCGGCCGCCCGGCCGCCTTTGCCGGGTCCTTGCCCGTCCGGCAACGCGCCGCGGCCCTGCCGGCGTTTGCCTTTGCCAGGGCGACGGCTTTTTCGTCGGCGTCGCTCCCGTAAACGCGGATCGTTCTGTTAAAGTCCGTCCGGGCGGCGTATTCTTCCCGCAGATTCCCGGCGACGCGCCTGTCCCCGATAAGCAGATCGTCCAGGGCGAAATTTCTGCCGATTCCCGGGGCCATGTCCCAGGCGTACATTGCCGCCTCAATGGCGATTGTACCGGAACCGCAGAGCGGATCGTAGAGGGGGAATTTCCGTTTCCAGCCGGAAAGCAGGATGATAGCCGCCGCCGTGGTTTCCCGTAACGGGGCCGTCCCGCCTTCGCGGCGGTAACCGCGCTTGAAAAGCGGCTCGCCGGCAAGGTCGATTAAGAGCGATGCCCTGTCTTTTTCCACATATACGCGGAGTTCCGCCTGTTTAGCGGCGTAGGCTTCGGGGAGCCTGTTCATGCCGTAGCGGCCGCAAAGCCTGTCCGCCGCGGCCTTGTGCACCGCCGCCTGAATGCTTGTTTCCGCCCTGAGCGCCGAACGGTTCGTCCGCACCTTGCCCACGTGGACGCCCATATTTTTGGGGATATAGTCCTCCCAGCGAACGGCGGCGGCGCCCTCAAACAGCGCGTCGAAATCCGGCGCGGGAAACGCCGCCGCCTCGAGCAGAATCCTGTCCGCCGCCCGCAGCGAAAACAGCGCGCGGTACAGGCCGGCAATGTCCGTTTTAAAACGGACATTGCCGAAGCCGCTTTCAACGACGACAGGCGGGACGCCGGCTTCGCGGGCGGCGTCTCCCCCCTTCTTCGCGGCGGGGATTTTTTTTTGTTCGGCGGAGATTTTTTTCAGTTCATTGGAAACGACTTTTTCGGCGCCGGCCGCGCAAAGGGCCAGGGCGGTGTATTCTTTTGAAGTCATTGTGAACGCCAGGAAAGATAGTCTACATAACGCTGAAAAGCCCTGCCTTTGGGCGACTGGACAATGCTAAAACCAATATCGCAGGAATAGTCCATAACGCGTATCCACTTACATTCCGCCGTAAGTTCAAAGCGGCCTATGCCGGAATTTTTTTCGGGGACTATGTTTAGTCTGCATGTTCCCCCGACGCCGATTTCCGGGCGCATCGTACATTCGACACGGCAGCCGGTTATGCTTATATCCTTTACCAGCGCGTCGCCGGAAAATGCTTCGGGACTTTGCGCTCTGGCTATGGAAGGATACCTGCGGTTTTTCCGTTTGTCTGTTCCTAACATGTCTATACTTTCCAGTTAACAGGGATTCCGCCCAAATGTCAAGAACGGTACCTTTGGCGGAGGATCATTCGCGGTTTCCGGCGGATTCGCAAGCGGCATGTTGATTTTTTTTTCGCGCTTTGCTAGGATTCTTTCATGGCAACGAAGCGAAACCCCGGCGAAAGAATTATCGAGCTCTGCAAGACCTATTCGATCAGCAGAGAAACCCTGGCCGAACGGAGCGGCCTCGATCCTGAACTGATACGGCGCATTGAGGAAGAGGGCCATATCCCCGACCTTGCGCCGCTTCTTAAAATATCGCGCGCCCTGGGGGTGCGGCTTGGCACTCTGCTGGACGATCACGAGGAACTTGGCCCCGTAATTACCCGAAACGGCGAAGCTTCCGCCGCGGTTCGTTTTATTACCGGAAACGCTGAGGAAGCGGCGTCCGGCCTTCCGGCTTCCCCGGGAAGCGCGGTTCCGGTCCCCGGCGGCGGAACTTCGGGGCATTATTTTCACGCGCTGGCGGCGGACAAAAGCAGCCGGCACATGGAGCCGTTTATCGTGGACCTGGAGCACGACGAAGAGCAGCCCAAGTCGTCTCACGAAGGGGAAGAATTCATCTATGTCCTTGAAGGGGCGATTAAGGTTGAGTACGGAAAAGACAGCCATACGATAAACCGGGGCGATTCAATCTATTACGATTCCATCGTGCCCCACAGGGTTTTTTCTTCCGGCGGCAAAGCCAGAATACTGGCGGTGATATATACTCCGGCCTGAAATTATACGCCAAACAGGAACAATTCAATGACAAGCTTAATCCCCCGCCGTATGGCGGCCCTATACAACGAACAGGGAGCATCGTTTCATGACATACCTTGAAACAACCCTCGGATCCCTTTTGCGGCAAAAGGCCCGCCAGCAGCCGGACAGGGATTTTATCGTATATTCCGACCGGGATCTTCGCTGGACTTACGGCGAATTCGACAAGCGGGTGGACGATCTCGCCCGCGGCCTTTTGGCCATCGGCCTCAAGAAAGGCGATCATGTAGGCTGCTGGGCTACCAACGTGCCGGACTGGAACGTGCTGCTTTTCGCCGCCGCGCGGGCGGGGATGATCTTCGTTACGATAAACACCGGCTACAAACTCCACGAACTTGAATACCTGGTACGGCAGTCGGACCTGAAGTGCCTGTTCCTTATAGACGGCTGGAGGGATTCCGATTATGTCTCCATGGTCTACGAGCTTATTCCCGAGCTCAGAACCTGCGAGCGGGGGCATCTGAAGGCGGAAAAGTTTCCTTTTCTGGAAAGCGTCGTCTACATAGGCCAGCAGAAACACCGGGGCATGTACAGCATGAGCGAAGTCCTGCTTCTGGGCCGGCACACCCCGGAAATAGACATCCTCAAAATAGAAGCGGATTGTGACGCCAACGACGTGGTTAACATGCAGTATACGTCGGGAACCACGGGCTTTCCCAAGGGGGTCATGCTGACCCACCGTAATATCCTCAACAACGGTCTCGGCATCGGCGACAACCAGCGTTTTACCGAAAAGGACATCGTATGCCTGCCGGTACCCATGTTCCACTGTTTCGGCCTGGTGCTTGGGATGATGGCGGTCGTTACCCATGGGGCGGCCGCGGCGCTGGTCGAGTGGTTCGATCCGCTTCTCGTGCTGGCCACGATCCAGAAGGAAAAATGTACCGCGGTGTACGGGGTTCCCACAATGTTCATCGCCGAGCTGAACCATCCGATGTTCAAGATGTTCGACCTTTCAAGCCTTCGTACGGGGATTATGGCCGGTTCTCCCTGCCCCATAGAAACGATGCGCCAGGTTATCGACCTGATGTACATGAAGGAAGTAACGATCTGCTACGGCCTTACCGAATCGTCCCCGGTAATGACGCAGACCCGCTACGACGACAGCCTTGAAGTAAAGGTAGAAACCGTAGGCCGCGCCCTGCCGGGGGTGGAAGTTACGATACGGAATCCCGAAACCGGCGAGGAATGTCCCGTGGGGGTTCACGGCGAATTCTGCTGCCGGGGCTACAACATCATGAAGGGTTACTACAAGATGCCCGAAGAAACCGCGAAGTGTATCGACAAAACCGGCTGGCTTCATTCCGGGGATCTGGGGGTAAAGGATCAAAGCGGCAATTTCCGGGTTACCGGCCGTATCAAGGATATGATTATCCGGGGGGGCGAAAACGTTTATCCCAAGGAAATCGAGGACTTCCTCTACACAATGCCGGGGATCAAGGACGTGCAGATTATCGGCGTGCCCAGTGAAAAATACGGCGAGGAAGTGAGCGCGTTTATCATCCTTCAGCCCGACGTTTCCCTAAGCGAAGAAGACGTGCGGGATTACTGCCGGGGCCGGATAAGCCGCTTCAAAATTCCCAAATACGTGTTTTTTGTCGACGGCTTTCCGTTAACCTCGTCGGGAAAAATACAGAAATACCTGCTGCGGGAAGAAGGGGCAAAGCGCGCAGCAAGCCTCTCTTGACAGCATAGCGTAATCTGATATACACCATAACTTTAGGTTAGTTGGGTAAGAAATCAGCCGATTCCTTACCCGGCTGACCATTACAATCGGAATTCCCTGACATTTTCAAAATTTCAGGGAAGAAAATTGCCGTATAAAAAGGCGGTGCCAATGTCGAATAGCAAAAGCCGTTTGTTGGTTAAATTCAGCGTTTTTTCCCTGCTTATAGCCGGTTGTTTTATAGCGGTTTATATTTTTTTCAGCTATTTTGACGGGGAAACCCGAACCGGCGTTCCCCTTCCCCTTGCCGGTTCCCTCCTCATTCTTGTTTTCGCGGCGCTGAACATACTGATTTTCAAAGCCATAGCCGCTTCTCCGCTGAGCCGTTCAATCGCGGTCATGGAAAAAACCGGCGAGGGGGATTTGTCCCAGTCAATCACCCTGAAAACCGGCGACGAGCTGGGGCGCATGGGCCGTTCCTTTAACGCCGTCGTGAACCAGCTCAAGACGCTGGTCATGACCGTCGAAAACGAGGGAGAAAGCCTGGACGACGTAGGCATTGAGCTTTCTTCCCATATAACGGAAACCGCCGGGGCCATTGACGAGATACGCGCGTCCATAGAGGCGATTATCGAACGTACCGGCGTCCAGAGTACTTCGGTGCAGGGGACGAACGCCGCCATGGAGCAGATCACCGCCTACATTATGGAACTCAACGATCAGGTGAAGGTGCAGAGCGAAAGCGTCTCCCAGTCTTCGGCGGCGATTGAGGAAATGCTCGCCAATATCGAATCGGTGGCGCGGATATGCCAGACGAACGCCGGGAGCGTGGAACGTCTTGCGGAAGCGTCCGGCGTGGGCCGTTCCGGTCTTGAGGAAGTGGCGGCGGACATTAAGGAAATAGCCAGGGAATCGGCGGGCCTTCTTGAAATAAACGGGGTTATTCAGAACATAGCGAGCCAGACGAACCTGCTTTCGATGAACGCCGCCATAGAAGCCGCCCACGCCGGGGAAGCCGGACAGGGTTTTGCCGTTGTAGCCGACGAAATTCGAAAACTCGCCGAGAACGCCGCCAAACAGTCCAAGACCATCGGCACGGTGCTGAAAAAAATCACCGACTCCATCGCCCTGATTCAAAGAACCGCCGACGGCGTATTGGGTAAGTTCGAGGCCATCGATTCGGGAATACAGACCGTACTGGATCAGGAACTGCAGATACGCAACGCCATGGAAGAACAGAGCGCGGGAAGCCAGCAGATTCTTGAGGCCCTTGAAAAGCTCAACGAGATTACCCGGAAAGTCAAGGCCGGCACCGGCGAAATGCAGGAAAAGAGCATGGAGGTTATCCGGGAAGGGAAGAGCCTTGAAACCGCCGCGGAGGAAATTTCCAGCGGGGTAAACGAAATCGCTTCCAGGACCGGCCAGGTAAACGGTTCGGTGGATCATCTCCGCGAAATCGGGAACAAAAACAGGGACAATATCGACACACTCGGAAAAGCCGTTTCCCCGTTCATGATTTCAAGCAAATTTTACCGCTGGGACGATTCTTTTGTAAGCGGCATCAGGATTGTCGACATTCGGCACAAGCGGCTTTTTGAGATGGTTAACCGTCTTATCGATGCCTGCGAACAGGGTACGGGAAAGGAAGAACTGGTAAAGAGTCTCTCGTTTCTTGCCACCTACACGGTTAAGCATTTTTCCGAAGAAGAGGCGCTCCAGCAAAAATACGGCTACGCCGAATATCCCGCGCACCGGCAAATTCACGAAGCCTTCAAGAAGACGGTCGGGGACTTTGCCGCCGAGCTGGAACTCCAGGGCCCCAGCGAGGAACTTATCGAACGGCTCAAGAGAGAAGTCGGCGGCTGGCTGGTAAACCACGTAAAAGTTGTCGATCTTAAAATGGCGGCTATCATTAAGCTTAACGGCGCAAGTTAGGCGTTTGTCTAAAACAAACAGCAAAAGCCAAAATCCACGCCGCTGATTATCGAGGCAGGTACACAAAAAAGTTTGGGGGCCTGTCCGCAAAAAACCGCCCCGGAACAAGTTCGGGTCGGTTTTCGCGGCCACCCCGCGCTGCTTTTTCGTGGGTGTACCTGCCAAAAACCTCTGGCGGCGTGGATTTTCATGTTCGTTCTTTGTTTTAGTCAGAACTGTAAGAGTATGCTTTAATCCGGCAGGGACGGCGAATTGTGTCCAACGGGCGGGCGGCACGGCGGCCGCCGGGATGAGGGCTTTAGCGTGGAGTTTGGCCAATTACACAAACTTTAGGACAGGCCCCTAAATATGTCATGTTATTTTTGCGCATTGCCTAAGTATCTCCTCAACCATAATATTTTTTGCTTCAACAATACAAAAACCGTTATTATACTCATATCCAGCATCAATTTCAACTTGAGCATTTTGTACAATAATTTTTTGCAAACAATAGAGCAGATGCTTCGCTATATAAATTTGTATAATCTATTGTTTCTAAATCGGGTATACCTACCAATGTTGGTTTGCACTTTGGATACAGAATTTTTTCATGTGTCTGGAAGGGACCAATAATATACTCACCTCTGCTAATAAGTAAAATTGATAGAGCATTTTTTTGAAAAACATCTGGTAATTGTGTTGATTGATCAAATTTAGCCATAAGACGCGCTTCTTTAATAGTGTTTATTCGAAAGTCTGGTTTAATACCCCGTCGCAAACTACGTTTGCGCGCTCTGCTCCGGCTCAAATAAGACAATGCCTACAAAAATTTGGTGTTAAACCAGACGGTATTATAAACTTCCTATCGAACGAGCCTCCGATCAAATTAATGCAACGCTTAAGATACCGCAGGGCTTGCCCCGCGGAGGCTCATTCTACCGCCGACCGGAAGACAATATCACGTTAAATGGGTGTTGTAATTACAGGAGCCTGTCCCGAAACTTCAGTTTTTGGGACAACCTCACAGTCCATAGCATTTGCCTGGACGTACATATTGTAGTATCATAAAAGTATGTTACACACCTTGACCATAACCGTTGACGACACCGTCTACCAAACGCTGAAACCGATGGTTGAACAGCAGACAATCGGCCCATTTCTGCGCGATGTTTTGCAAAATCACCCGCAAAACGCCGAAAAACGGCCGGTATCCGCCATATCGACACTGCGCGGAACGCTGCGCCGCCCTGATATATCGGATCTCCGCGAAGAAGCTGACCGCCCCCTATGAATATCGTTGACTCTTCCTGCTGGATTGAGTATTTGATGAATTCTGAAACAGGTTCAATCGTCGCTCCCATTATCGAAAATCCGGCGGAGCTTATTGTTCCTACAATAACCCTGTACGAAGTCTACAAAAAGCTGTTGGCGGAAAAAGATGAAGAATACGCCCTGGATGTGGTCTCATACATGCAAAGCGGTACAGTCATTGGCCTCGACGCCGCTTTAAGTGTTTCCGCCGCCGC
>JAIRSC010000171.1 GCA_031255645.1 Treponema sp.
ATGGCAATGCTTTTCGGGATGTACTGCATTATCCTGTTCCTTATCGCCAGCAATGAGGCAAGGCAGATTCCCCTGTTCCGGCCTGCGGTATACATCTTCGGCGGCGGATTTGTCCTTAACTTTGTGTTCGCGAACTACGACGGCAGTGTGGGCCGTTCAATACTGGAAAGCCTTAAAAACATTATTTCGGTTATACTGGGCATTGCCAATGTGTTTTCCGATATTATGTCCTACATACGGCTTTGGGCCGTCGGGCTGGCGGGAGCGGCTATAGCGGGAACGGTAAACGAAATGGCCGGAGGAATTCTGGGGGGCGCGGGGCCGGTTGCGCTGCATTTTGTCGTTTTTGCGCTTGGAACCCTGCTCCTGGTCTTCGGTCATGGCCTTAACCTTGTATTAAACGCCCTTTCCGTGCTGGTTCACGGCGTCAGGCTCAATACGCTGGAATTTTCCGGCCACGTGGGGCTTACCTGGGCGGGCAGCGCCTACAGGCCGTTCGCGAAACGGACAAACAAAGAGTCCGCCTAGCGGACCGCGGTAGTAAACGTAAGCGGCGGGGCCGCCGCTTGTTATATTGCAAGAGGAGATAAATATGGATTTGAATTTAGGGCTGATAGGCGCGGGCCTCGTGATGGGTATTTCCGCTCTGGGATCGGCAATTGGTATCGGTATCGCCGGCCAGTCGGTTATCGGCGCGTGGAAAAAATGCTATGTCGGCAACAAGCCGGCGCCCATGACCCTGCTCGCGTTCGGCGGGGCGCCGTTGACGCAGACCTTCTACGGCTATATTTTGGGGTTCCTCTTTATGAAACCGGCGGCGCTGGACAATCCCGCCAACGGATCCCTGTACCTCGCTATCGGCATTGCGTCGGGACTGGCGATAGCCTTTTCCGCAATCGCCCAGGGCAAGGCGGGCGCGGCGGGCGCCGACGCTACCGGGGAAACCGGCAAGGGTTTTGTCAACTACATGATGATAGTCGGTATCTGCGAAACCGTCGCTATTTTCGCGATGGTGCTTTCAATGATCAGCCTGACCTAGTCTAAAGCCCCGCCTGAAGGGCGGGGCTTTGCCGGTATTCGTTTTGGCCGAAACCAAACGCTGCTACAGGATTCTGTTTTGAACGCGATAACGGTCGCGACGGCTGGCCATAACGGGATACGTGGGGTTTGTATAGGCGGGGATAATCCCGTACTTGTACAAACCATGTGGAAAGAACGGCTTTTGCCGGAAGATATTGAAGGGGAGGGCGGAAAGGCCGTCGCCGGACGTGTCGAAGCCCTTTCCGCCCTCGGCTGCGGTCTGCTCCGTTTTGCCGTTCCCGACATACAGGCCGCCGAAACCCTCGGACGCCTCGCTTCCATGGTGTCGACGCCTCTCTGCGCGGACATTCACTTTGATTACCGAATCGCCCTTCGCTGCCTTGATTTTCCGCTGGCGAAACTCCGCGTAAATCCCGGCAACATCGGAAGCAAAAGCCGCGTACAAGCCGTTCTTTCCAAAGCCGCCGCGAAAAAAGTCCCCGTCCGTATCGGCGTTAACGCGGGGAGCCTTCCTCCGCCGCTGCGGAAAAAACTCGCGGCCGGCGAAATCGGCAGGGCCGAAGCCCTGGCGGAAGCGGCCCTGACGGAACTTGCCGTATTTGAGGAATTCGGCTTTACCGGCGTTGTAGTGTCGATGAAAGCGTCGGGAATTGCCGATACTATAAAGGCGAACAGGCTTTTCAGGCGGCGGAGCGCGGCGCCTCTCCATATCGGCGTAACCGAAGCCGGCCCCCTGGCCGCGGGAATCGTGCGGAATACGGCGGCCCTGCTGCCGCTGTTCGCGGACGGCATAGGCGACACCATCCGGGTATCCCTTTCGGATACGATGGAAAACGAGGTAATCGCCGCCAGGGAAATTCTTAACGCCGCCGCGGAAGCCGGCTGCGCCAGGGCCCGGAAGGGAGTAACAATCGTTTCCTGTCCTCTCTGCGGCAGAAACGGTTTTGACACCCGCGCCTTTACGGGGCGCTGGATGAAAAGGCTTTACGCGCTGGAAAAGCCCCTGACCATAGCCGTTATGGGCTGCGCGGTAAACGGCCCCGGAGAGGCGAAACACGCCGACCTGGGAATAACCGGCGCGGGAAACAAGGTTCTGATTTTCCGGCGGGGGAAAGTGGTAAGGACGATTAACGCAGATGACGCTGACAGGGTGTTTGAGGAAGAGCTTCGCAATCTATAGGCTGTGTTTTGCCGCCGCTTTTTGCTTTGCCGCCGCTTCCGGCTTTGCCCAAAACTCCGATCCGTCCTGGCTTATTCTGGAGCGGGGGAAACGGTTTTTCCGCGAAGGGGAATACGGGGAAGCCCTTAAATGTTTTGAGGGCGCCCGCCGGGAACGGGAAAACAAATACGCGCGGCATGAACAGGACCTTATCACCGTTCTTTCGCTTCACGCGGTCCGGAGACTCGGCGACGACCTGGGTCTTGTGGAAACCTATATCCAAAAGGAATTTCGCGCCGCCGCCGCCACGGCCCTGAACGAGTTGTACTACCGGTTCCCCAGGGCGAGCCTTAAAAATTCCGCGGCAAAAGCCCTCGAAAGCCTCGGCAGCCTGAAAAAATTTCCCGAAGCCGAATACTGGATTGGCGAAGTTTACCGCAGCGAGGGGGAATACGGCATCGCCCTTGCCCAGTACCGGAAAGCCTACGATCAAAAGGAACTTGTTGAAGAATCCGGGTTTGGCCTGGACATTCTGTATAAAATGGCCGATATATCCGCCCTGCGCCGGGATTATATCGGGATGGAAAATCATCTTAACGAAATTCTCAAGACCGACGACAGCTGGAACGAGGAAAACCTGGCCAGAAGCGCGATGGTAAACAGCGCCGCGAACAACGGCATTGACCGGTTCCTGGTTTTATACCGTAGCGACAGAGCGGAACTTGAAAAGGCCCACAGGCTTTTGGGCCTTTATTACTACGCTTCGAACAGGCAGAACAGGGCCGTCGAACATCTTCTTTTTTCTTTTCTTGTCCAGAATACGGTTATTATAGAAAGCCTGAAAAAACAGCGTTACGATTACAGCTTTACAACGCTGGCCGCCCTGCTGCGCGATATTGCCGAATCCGGCAGGGATACGCGGAGAAACATTGAGCAATACATGACGGATTCCGAATATTACCGGGTTTTGTATTATCTAGGAAACGCGTTTTACGGCAGCGGCAGATCCGCCGCCGCGCGGGGAATCTGGAGTTTTCTCGCGAACAGCGGCCCCCTGGAATGGAGCGGCAGGGCAAGAAGCCAGCTTTCAAGACCCGTACTGGACGGGGTTCCGGAAGACGCCCCGGCTTCCCGCTAAAACGCCCCGGCAATACGGATCATCAATGAAATATTGAATGAGATTATTGTCCTTATTCAAATCAAAACAAGTATCGCAAATAGCGGGCATTTCAGGCCTCCTGTTACAATTACAAACCGTTCTCAACCACTCCCTTTCAAGGCGAAGCCGTGTTTCAATCCGATAAGATCTCGCCGCTTACGGACAAAACAATGACCCGACAGGGGATCATCTTGCCTGAATTTTCGAGGGCGATAGCTACGGCGTTTTCTATGCCGCCACAGCAGGGGACTTCCATTCTGATAACCGTGACGGACTTTATATCGTTCTGTTTGATAATTTCAGCCAGCTTTTCGCTGTAATCCCCGTCGTCAAGTTTCGGGCAGCCGATGAGGACGATTTTATTCCGCATAAAATCGTTGTGGAAATTGCCGTAGGCATACGCGCCGCAATCGGCGGATACCAACAGGTTCGCGTTATCAAGGTACGGGGCGTTTACCGGAACCAGT
>JAIRSC010000105.1 GCA_031255645.1 Treponema sp.
GCAGCCAAAAAAGGCGGGAAACATTACTGTTACTTTTTTGGATGATGTGCATATAGTGATTGATGATACAGCCATGGTTACGAGCCGTTTTTTTTGGAAAGGTGTTCTTTGCAAGAGCGCGAGTCCTCTAATTAATCAACAAAGAAAAAATTTTTTTGAATTACCCGATTTTGAGTAAATTTTGACGCCGTAGTGGCAACTCATTGTAAAACACTGTTTTCAAAGGCAATATCGGTTTAAAATCTTGTTTTCGCTTTGCGTAAACTCCACGCCGATGCTGAAGCCTTCACTTCAGCTTCCTCCGCTTTTTCATATCCCGGAGCTTTTTTCGGGCGGCTTCGGCGGTACGGTACAGGGCCGTAACAAGGGGTTTGCAGGCATAGTCCCAGCAGCCCGGCCGGTGAACGATTGTCCCGCCGAAACCGGTTTTGAAACGGTACAGCCCCGCCATCGGATGGGAAGGGTCTTCGTCCGGGGGAATGCCGTAAAGGTCGTAAAAAGCGCAGCCCGAAGCTTTGGCGTCCCGCATTGCCCGCCACTGGAGCGCGTAGGGGGCCATAAGACTGCGCTTGTGGTTCGCCGAGGCCCCGTAAAGATATACGGCTTCGGCGTTCCTGAAAAGGGTGATAACGCCGGATATGTCTTCGCCCTCGTGTTCCGCAAGATAAAGCCTGATGTCGACAGCGCTGTCCGCGGCGGCTTCGAAAAGGGTTTCATAGTAGCTTATTCCGTGTATCGCGATACCGTCCCGCCGGGCGGTTTCCCGGTAAAGACGATAGAACGAGGGGAGCTCTTCCGGCCCGGCGCGGCGAACGGAAACCCCCTTTTTTTCCGCAAGGCCTATATTGTAGCGCCACTTGTTTTTCATCCGGGCCAGAATTTCCCCCTCGCCGGCCGCGAGATCGATTATCACCGTGTCGGGGGGCTGTACGTCCGCGGCCGCGCGGCGCAGGGCTTTGCCGAAAAGCCGGAGGTTCTTGCGGGAAACGGCGAAATCCCCGCCAATCCAGGGAAGGTCGAAGCGGATAAAAGCGGTATCGGAGGGCAGCAGGGCTTTAAGCCCCGCCGAAAGCTCTTCCAGCGCCGCGCCCCGGACGGAATCCCCGCCGGGCGGCGCTTCCGGCCCCCAGGGCGCGTAGGCGAATGAAAGGCCGGGGCCAAGGCGGCGGTACAGAACCAGCAGCGATCCGTCCGCGCCGGCGGACGGGGAAGCGGTGTTCCAGGCCACGGAAAAGGCGAAGACCTTCCAGCCGAAACGGGCCTTGAAGCGGCCCCAAAAATCGGACTGGAGGAACGAAACCGCGCCGCCGCAGAGGGAAGGATCGGCCGTCCGGACGGAAACGAGGCTCAATGTACCTCCGCGTCCAGTATGACGGCCGTTCTGAGCGGTTTTCCGTCAAGGGTCAGGGCCTTACCGCCGGAAACGACAACGCCGCCGGCGGTCCGTATCGGCACGGAAAAGAAGGTGTCGACGCTGATTTCTCCGGGCGCTTCGGAAGCCTCTTCCCCTTCGAGAATCACCCTGGTCCCCGTCGGGACGCCGCCCGCGTCCAGCACCTCGCAGCGTTCCGCGCCGCGTTCCCCGCCGGGGCCAATCCCGTTGTGATCCCCGGCGGCCAGGAGCATGCCCCGGCTTTCCACCCCCCGAAGTTTGGCCGCCTTGAGGTTATAGGCGACGACGATGTGTTTTCCCAGCAGCTCCTCTTCTTTATAGAAGGGCACAAGACCCGATACAATTACCCGTTCTTCTCCGGCAATGTCCAGCGTTTCGATATAGAGCTTTTCCGCGTTGGGGTGCCGTTCGATTTTCACGATCTTCGCGACCCGGAGGTCCAGGGTTTCGCCGAACGATTTTGCCCCGGCTTCCGTTCCGCCGCCTTTTATGGCGTCGTTTGCGGCGCCTTTTCCACCTTCGTTTACGGCGCCTTTTACGCCGTCGTTTACGGCGCTTGCGGAATCCGCCCCTCCCTTTTCGGCGCGTTCTTTCTGGCTCCCGGAGTACCGCTCCCGAAGACCGGCAATCTTTTCATCCTCAAGCTTTGTAAAGAGGACTTCGCTGTTTATCACCTCGGAAAGCCCCCGCGTTTTTCCAAGATCGTCCCAGCTCAGGGTTTTTCCGCCCGGTGGAACAAAAGGCCCGCCCGCGGCAAAGTCGAGGCCGAAGAATGAGGCGATTTTTCCGGCGGCGGAGGGCATGTAGGGGCCTATCAGCACGGCCAGGTCTTTGACCACATAACACAGGCCGCGGATAACCGCCCCGGCCCTGGCGGGATCGTCCTTGCGGAGCCGCCAGGGTTCGGAATCCTGGAAGGTTTTGTTGGCAAACGAGGAAAGCTCGAAGATAAGCCTAAAGGCGTCCCGCAGCTCCGCCCATTGCAGTTTTTCGGTAATCCGCGTTTCGTAATCCGCCACCGTCTTCCAGAACGTTTCCGGCACGGCGCCCGGTTCCGCGCCGCCGGGAATCTTCCCGCCGTAATAGCGGCCCACGAAAGAAAGGGTTCTGTTTACAAGGTTCCCCAGATTGCCGATAAGCTCGCCGTTAACCTTTTCCTGGAAATCCTTCCAGGTAAAAAGCGCGTCGGATTTTTCCGGGCGGTTGTAAAATATGTAGAAACGCCATACGTCGGCGGGAATGTCCGTTTCCATAGCGTCCGTGCCGAAGACACCGACGCCCCTGGTTTTGGAAAACTTGCCGCTTTCGTAGTTAAGGTATTCGGTGCTGGACATGTGGTGAAGCATGGTCCAGTTTTCCCCGCTTCCCAAAAGCGTCGAAGGAAAAATAACCGTATGGAACGGAATGTTGTCTTTTCCGATAAACTGGAACAGTTCCGTTTCGCCGGGGCTTTTCCACCAGTAATCGACGAACGGTTTCCAGTCTTTTCCGCTGTCGGCGGCAAGACAGCCGGTTATCGAGATATAACCGATGGGGGCGTCGAACCACACATAGAAGACCTTGTTTTCATAGCCCGGACGGGGAACGGGAATGCCCCATTTAAGATCCCTGGTGATGGCCCGTTCCTTCAGGCCGTCGCGGATCCAGGCGGCGGTCATCTGTACCGCGTTGTTCGCCCAGGCGCCCGCCGTCGAAGCTTCGGAAATCCACGCTTCCAGCCTGTCTTTTATTTTGGGCAGATCGATGTACAGATGCTTCGTCTTTTCAAGAACGGGCGCGGCCCCGCAGCTTGAACAGCGGCTGTCTTTAAGCTCCGTCGGATCCAGAAGCTTGCCGCAGGATTCGCACTGATCCCCCCTTGCCTCGGCATAGCCGCAGTGGGGACAGACGCCCCGGACATAGCGATCCGCGAGGAAACGTCCGCAGCTTCCGCAGAAAAGCTGTTCGATGGTTTTTTCCGAAACAAAGCCGTTTTCGTCGAGTTTTTTGTACAGAGCCTGGGTTACTTCGGTCTGAATCGGCGTGGAAGTCCGGCCGAATTTGTCAAACCCAATGGTAAACCACGAATAAATACCGGCGTGTATCTTGTGGTAGTGATCGCAAAGCTCCCTGGGGCTTTTGCCCTCTTCCGCGGCCTTTGTTTCCGTGGCCGTCCCGTATTCGTCCGTACCGCAGACGTACAGGGTTTCGCGGCCCCGAAGCCTGCAAAACCGCGCGAAGACATCCGCCGACAGCACCTGGATAAGGTTGCCCAGGTGGGGCACGTTGTTCACGTAGGGCAGGGCGGAGGTGATGAGTATCCGTTTCATAAAACCACTATAGTAAAAAGCGCCTTTCTGGGGAAGCGGCAAAAACGCCGCAGGCGTCAAATTCCCGGGTACGATTCAGGCCCCGGCTTTGGGGGGCTCTTCCGGGGAAAGCTTACGCTCCCGCTGTACGGCTTCCGCCGCGGCGTCGGGGTTTTTCCTCGGAGAGCTTTTTTCCAGGGAAACGGAAAGCCTGAAAACCGTAGACCAGGATTTTCCGGGAGCGAGGCCGAGGCGGAACAGCGGAAAAAAACAGCTTGACTGATACGCTTCAAAATCGCCGGCGCGCGAAGTAATGTGGAACAGGTACAGGTCGAACGGTTCTTCGGAAGAAAAGCCGACAACGGCGTTGTTTTTTGTGTCGGAAACCTCGACCGTTTTGAGGCCTTTGGCCGAAACGGCGTTTTTCGGCAGAGCGGTCCCGCCCTGCGAAACGGCGCCGGCGTATACGGAAAAATGTTCCGAATCGGCAAACGAAAGATCGAACTGGGAGGCGAAGCAAAAGGCCGTTTCCGTTTCGGCCCGGTTTGTAAGGGTGTAGGAAACGACGACGACGTTTTTTTCAAGCCGGTAGCTTTTTTCTATTTCAATGCCGCCGAAGGGACCGGCGGCGGCGGCGAGCCGCAACAGAACCATGCCCCGCTGCCTGTTCACCGAGGCCTCGTAAAGCTCCCTTCCGCAGAAACGCCCGGAATTCCCGGTTCCACGGGCCAGGCTTTCAAGGACCTCGGGGGAAACGCCGGGATCGATGAGCCTGTCCATAAACGCGTAGCGGCGGAACGATCTGTGGGGAGAAAAGGTATCCAGATAGTTCCAGCCCCTGGGAAGGTAATCAAGCTCAAAAACCGAAGCGCCTTCCGCCTTGACATAACAGTTGACGTTTTTGTCCTGAAAAAGGTATTCCGCCTCTCCGTCAAGGTCAAAATCGAAGGTTAAAAGCGAGGGGGCGAAATTTCCCTTTTCGCGGGTAATGCGCTCGGCGGAAATAAGGGATCTGTAGGCGTACTTTCGTACCGTGGAACAGGCTATGTCCCTGCCGGCGGTACGGCAAAACGCGTCGGCGCTCTGGGCTTTCCACAGCTCTTCCCTGGCGGTTTTCTTGCGGGCCTTGTCCCCGCGAAGCTGGTTGATAAGGGTATGGGTAAAATACATTTTTGAATACAGATTGTTCGCTTCCGAATAGGTCATCAAAAAGCGGCGGGGCTGAAGGCAGGAGAATTTTCTTCCGTCGTCTATCTGGCTCATAAACCCGCTGTCCGCGGAACTGGGAAAATACGCCCGTTTTAAAGGCCCCGCCGTTTTAAGGAATTTTCCGGGAAGGCTCATTTCAAGTTTTTTTTCTTTCATGCCTTCGACGAGTTTTTCAAAAAAATTGCCGATTGCCGTTTCCGCGTTATTCCCGGTAAAACGGGGAAAGAAGGTAACCAGCCCCGTCCTGGACGCGGGGGAAGAATCCGCCCGCCGCCCGCCGGAATCCCAGGATTCGCCGCTGCCGATGGAACCCGTAACCGGAAATACCGCGACAAGCTTTCCCTGGTCTTCGGTGATCCAGGGCGAACGGATCTCTTCGCCTTCGATTCCCGATGCCCTGAACTGATCTTCTCCGAGAAACGTGTAGGTCATTCCGCACGAAGAAAGCACCCCGGTCAGGGACTGTTCCCACGCGCCGAACGGAAGGTAACAGCCCTGGGGTTTTTTCCCGAAATGCCGCCTGATATAGGTCGTAAGCAGTTCTATCTGGCCGATTTTGTCGGTAAGGGGAAGCAGGGGCAAAAGCGGCTCGTAAAAGCCGCCGCCGAGAAGTTCTATTTGTTTGCGAGTAACAAGATCCCCGATAAGAAGGAAAAATTCGGGCTTTTTCTGCTTAAGCCGCTCAAGAAGGGGGCCGGAAAGATGCAGCGCCGCGGGAACGCCGGGATTGCCGTTGAGCATCGTAACAAAGGGCTTGAGCCGGGAACTGTAGATTTCCTCAAATTCATCGTCCTTCGCTCCGGCGGGAAGATGATCGTGGTATCCAAGTATAACGCTGATTTTTCCGGACATACTACCCTATTTTACGATACTTTTCTTTCCCTGAAAAGCTTTTTCTGAAAAAACGCGGCGATTCAGGCAAAAATTATCCAAGCAAAACCCTGATAACGAGCAGCGCGGAAACGTAGAAAACAAGCGAAAGAAGTCCCATCGAGACAAGCAGTATGGGGCTTCCCCTGAGGCTGCGGGGAACGGCCTCCCAGAAAGACCGTTTTTGAATTTCCTTGACGATAAGAAAGGTCACAAGAGCGCCGCCCGAAAAGGCCAGGGAAAACAACAGCGCTTCCACAAAGCTTACCGCGAGCCTCGTGGTTAAAAACAGGGCCGTCAGGGAAAATCCGTTATAGCTCGACCCAATCCTGTATATTTCCGGGTTCTCTCCCAGCCGGGGAAAAAGCCGGAACAGCGCCGCTTCAAGGCCGAGGCCGGAAAACAGCGACAGGGGATAGATCAGCAAAAACCCGGGGAAAAAGCCGGCGAGGAAACGCTCAAAAAACAGCCACAGCGCCGGCGTAATGACAAAAAGTATTCCCCAGGGATAGTACATGTGAAAAGCGGGGCTGCGTTCCCTGGAAACAAGCTCCCGTATGCCGATGCCGAAACAGAGAAACAGGTTAAGACAGAACGCCGAAAAAACAACGACAGCCAGACGGGACGCCATCAATCATCCTCCTGGTTGGTATAAAAGTTTCTTCTGTGACGGTACAGGGCTATTCCGTATCCGAGAATAATCAGCGCGCCCGAAGAAAGCTTGAGCAGGGCCAGCGGTTCCAGCGGAAACGCCCCCCCCGCGGCCGGCGGTTCCGGGGAAAGGGCGGGGTCCGCCGGAAGGATCGTCCGCGAAAGCGGAGATTCCCGGCCCATGAAACGGATACGCCCGAGGCCGGGCAGGGAAATCGAGCCGGAACCCAAAGGTTCGCGGATAAGCGCCATGGCCAGAACAAGCGCCCCCAGCACAAAGGCTTCGGACACGGCCTGGAAAACCATTTCCGGGGTGTCGTATTCCTTTATCCTGTGGTACAGGCCGGAGGCGAGGAGAAAGGCGGGGCAAAGCAGAATACAAAGGGCGTTTTCCATCGCGTGAAACGGGCTTATCAAAAAGAGGAAAAAGTAAAAAAGAAAGCACGTGAACGAGGAAACAAATACCAGAACCGCGTCGCGCCCTTTTTCGGGAAGGGCTTTGCGTCCGATGCCGGCGGCGAACAGGGTCAGGGCGTTTGTCCAGAGCAGGGCGACAAGGCAGACAAGGGCGGACGATATCCGTCCCGACGCGACAATGATAAGGCCCATGCCGGTAAAGGCGGACAGGGGCGAACGTGTCCCCCAAAACAGGTGGGACTGCATGTGGGAATTCACCGCCGGTTCTCCCGGGCGCGCAGTATCCGTTCCCGGTATACGGCGTAAACCGCTTCGGGCAAATCGTCGATGACCTGGACGTCGCCGAGGGGGATAAACTTTTCAAAGCCGCCCCGGTCATCGACAAAGGCCGCGCAGGCCGCCGCGCGGGCGCCGCTGAACAGGGTAAACACCAGGGCGGATCCTTCGGCGGCGCCGCCCGATTCGTCCGTCAGCGTAAACCAGGTTCCCAGCCCCGCCGCGCTGCCCGCCGGCGCCAGGAGCCGCCTTGTTTCGCCTGTCCGGGCAATGTTCCGGTTCGCCGCCCGCAGCAGCGCTCCGGTCCGGATCGGCCGGGTAAAAAGCCAGAGCAGCCCCCCGACAAGAATAACCGAAGCTATCCACGCGAAAGAGAGGAACGCGCCGCGCCGCGCCGGGTTGTCAAAAAACGGATTGTTTTTCATGAAGCCGCGCTTCCTGTTCGATTATGCGCCGCGGGACGGCGCGGGATTATGCCTGTCATGAGGTTCTCCGTTTTTCATAGTACAGTTTGTTTTCAAGCCGCCGTATCAGCGGAACCAGAACATTCCCCAAAAGAACCGCCTCAATAACCCCGTAGGGCTCGTTGGCGAAAAACCGGAACAGAAAGGCGAACAGGGCGGTAAGGGAAACATAGGCCATGTATCCCGGCGATGATTTCGGGCCCGTGGCGGGATCGGCCAAAAGGATAAAGGCCGCGGCGACGCTCCCCCCGGACAAAAGGGTAAAGAGTATGTCGCCGTTCCAGAGACCGCCCCCGAAGGGCAAAGCCCCGAATATCCGCACCAGAAGCGAATAGATCGCGAGGAACAGCGCGGGAATCCAGAACCGGAAACTCCGGGACGCGGTGAAAATCATTGTTCCCAGAACGAGAAAAAGAAGCCCCCTGTCGGCGACGATCCCCGGTTCCGAAGCGGAAAAAAGGCTCAAATAGCCTTCGGGGAGCTTGGCTCCGGTAAGTGAAAAAACCGTGTTGTTGAAAAACCCGCTCAAAAGGCTGTCCAGGGAACCGCTCTGCCATCCGTTGATCTTGAGCATCGAAAGCGGCGAACCGAGCGGATCTTTAAGGCCCTTTTCGACCGCGAGGGCAAGCCGGACAAGCGGGGAATTTTCAAGGCTGCCGTTGAACGCCGAAGGCCACATGGTACGGATAAACAGCCAGCCGCCCGCGGCGGGATTCACCCAGTTGGAACCAAGGCCGCCGTAGCTGTGTTTGATAACCGCCATGGCAAAGGCCGCGCCGAAAAAGCCGAACAGCGGATTAAGCCGGTTCGGCAGCAGCAGGACGAGCGCCATGGCCGAAGCGGCGGCGCTTCCGTCCCTGATCGACCAGTTCCGATCCTTAAGGTTAAAGAGAAACTCGACAAGAAGCGCGCCGGCCAAAACCGCCGCGGCAAGGAGAAGCGATCTAAAGGAATCGTTCAGCGAGGACTGGAATACCGCGAGAAACGCGGCGGCGCAGAGCAGCCACATTCTGTCCGTGGTCGACCTGACGAGGTTTACCTGGGGTTTCTGGAACGGGGTCAAATCCATGCCTAATTTCCTTTTAGCGCGGACCGGATAATGCTTGTCCGCAGCGGCATGTGGGACGGACAGACAACTTCACAGCATCCGCAGCCGTGACATTCGGCGGCCCGGCCCGGCGTTGAATCCCGGCTTTTCGCGCTTTGGGCGTACTTGTAAAGGGCTTCCGGATCGAGGCCTATCGGACAAACAAGCCTGCATTCTCCGCAGCCGATACAGCCGGCGCGGCCTTTTTCTCCCGTCTGGCCCTGAAGCACCGCGAAAACGGCAAAACTTGTTTTGACGACGGGCTCGTCAAGGTCCACCACGGTACGGCCCATAAGGGGAGAACCCGCGCCGATACGCCGGGGTTTGTCCACAAAGCCCCCACATTCCGCGAAAATTTCACCTATCCGGGTACCGATCCGCACTTTCATAATCTGCGGTTTCTTAATCGCCGAACCTCCCACGGCGACATAGCGTTCCAGTATCGGTTTTTTGAGTTTTACCGCGTCGTGAACGGCCGCCAGCGTCGCGGGCCCCATCGGCAGTATAACGCCCAGTTCGCCGCCGTGTTTTTTTCCGTAGCGCCTCAGCGCCAGTTCCAGTTCCCGGCCGTTCCGCTGGGGATACCGGGATCCGGCAAGAAACATATCCACGGGAATTTCCGCTTTGCCCATATTGTCCATCAGCATGGCGCCCAGTTCTTTTTCGCCTTCGGAAAGCGCGATAACGACGCGGTTCATCCGTCCGGCCCGGGCGGCGATAAGGCAGCCTTCGGCGACCTCGGCGGCCCGTTCTTTGCACAGGACGTAATCCGCCGACAGCCAGGGATCGTCAAAAACGCAGCGCAGCACCAGGGTAACCGGATCCTTGACGGATCTGAGGGAATACAACATATCCGAAACGGGACGGCCGGAACCTTCCATCTCGACAATCCCGTATTCGGCGATTATCCGCTGCAATTCAAAAGAAGAAAGACTCTGCCAGGGAAAAACCTCCTGATAGCGGCCGAGTTTTTCAAAGCCGCCTTCAAGCTTGATTACCATCGCGTCGTTGGTAAGCCCTTCGGCCATTTTCCAGGAAACCGTCCGTACCACCCTGCCCGGCACGGTGGCGTGGATGTTCGCCGAACCAAGCCCCTGCCCGCGCCCTATCAACATGCCTTCCCGGACCCTGTCGCCTACGGACACGACCGGATTCGCCCTGTTCCCGATATGCTGGGCGAGGGGAATTACCGAAAGGCCGGGGAGAAAGGCGGTGACACTGGAACCCCGGGGCGGAACGGCGGAATCGGAATACCGTATCCCTCCGCGCAGAAAAGAATATACTTTCATGAACTGTAGCAGTCTAGCACATTCCGCCGTTTCTGGAAAGGCGGTTTGACGGCGCGTTTCACGGTGGGTTAAATCAGAGTTTTTTCCGCCGGGAGGCCACAAAGCGGGAAAAATCGTTGATGTTTTTTACGACGATTTTGTCGGAAAACAGCTCCATCCGCCTTTGCGTAACAAAATGGTTGATAATGTCCCGAACCTGGTTGACGCTCATTCCGGCCCAGTGCGCCACATCGTCGACAGAGGTCTTGAATTCCCGGCGCTCGGTCGTCCGGTCAAGGCCGGGATTGGATTCGTCCAGCATAAGAAAACAGTCGGCGACTTTCGCCTGGTCGTCGTCCAGCGTAAGGATCATAAAGCGCCGCTTGGAATCGTAAATTCGCTTGGTAAACATTTTAAGGAGCTTGAGGGCAATCTGGGGATTTCCCAGCATCAGCACCTCAAAATTCTGGCGGTTAAATTCCAGAACCTTTACCGTATCCAGGGCGATGGCCGTGGCCGAACGCGGGGAATTTTCCAGAATCGCCATTTCCCCGAACATTTCCGAAGGCTGAAGTATGTCCAGTGTCTTTTCGATATCTCCCAGAATTTTGACCAGTTCCACCCTGCCGGCCTGGATAAGGTAAAACGTGTCGCCCGGCTCAAACTCGGAGAAAATCATCTCTCCGGGCTGAAAGGTTCTGGCAAAACGGCCGAAGGCCGCCAGGTCCATGGCCATGTTACTCTCCTACCAGGGCTTTAAGCGCCCGTTTCGCTTTAACATGTATCGCCGTGTCCTCGTCGGAGTTCATCGTAAGGATCTTTTTGTAGAAGGTAACGGCCTGATCTTTCCTGCCCAGCTTTTCGTAGGACTGGCCCATAAAGAAAAGGCTGCTTCCAAGGTCCGGATGCCGGGGGTATTTGGTGATCATGCCGGTAAAATATTTGATGCAGTCGTCGAACTTGCCGAGCAGGTAAAGACAGCGCCCCAGCTCGTAGGAACTTTTGGCGGCGTATTCCTGGTCTTCGTCGGCGTCCACGATCTTTTTGAACGAGAGGTAGGCCTGCTGGTATTTTTCCTGGGAAATCATGCTTACCGCATCGTAGTAGGTTTTTGCCGTTTCCCCAAGATTCGCCGCCGGCCCGCCGGAAGACAACAGGGCGGAATCGGGAAGGGATGAGGGGGTTACGGCCTCCGAAGCGCGCGAAACCGCCTGGGGCATGGCCCCGCCGGAAGATTCGGCAATTTCCAGGTTTTTTGCCGCCTGGGCGGCGTTGCGGCCCGACGGGTAATAGGTAAGATAACGGGAAAAAACATACCTGGCCTGAAAAAAACGCTTGTTTTTAAGATAATACTCGCCGACGTTGAAAAGCCCCGTTTCGGGACTTACCTCTTCGGTCTTTTCAACGATGTTTGAAACCTGCCGGTGTATGCGGCGAAGCTGGTTGGAAAATACCTTTAACATCTTCATGATAATACGGGTATTCGCCTGGGCTACCGCCTCAAATTCGGGAACGGAAAAAACCATAACCGCCGTGTTCTGTATCGCGATGGCGTTTTCCTCACGGGGGTAGCGCCCCAGCGCCGATTTTACCCCGAAGAATTCTCCCGGCTGCACCAGATCGTGAACGTCTTCGCCCGTCTCGATATCCTGGTAGGTTAAATTTACCTTGCCGGACTGCAGTATATAGATCGTGGACGCCGCGTCTCCCTGGAAATAAATAACCGAACCTGCGCTGAACTGAAAAGGCTTGGGCATCTCGTTTTACTCCGGTTCAAAAGGAAGAAAATCAAGCGTTTTCTTGAAACCAATTTTTTCACGGCAGCTTTTATAAAGACCGGCCGGATCGCCCTTTACAAACATGGGCCGTTTTCCTACGGTAATTTGCGTATAGCCGCGGGGGATTTTTCCTCCCAACAAGTCGAGAAAGCGAAGTTCGCCGTAGATCGGCTTTCCCGCGAGGACAAGAAGTTCTATATCTTCCATGCGGGCGGCAAGGAGATTTTCATAGGGGTCGGTTGTTTCGCCCCGGATAACCAGAATGTCGGCAAGTTTGCCCGTGTCCAGGGTTCCCGTTTTTTTGTCGAGCCAAAACGCCCTGGCGGCGTTGATTGTACACATTTTGAAGAAGGTTTTTGCCGGAAGGTCCTCACCGTACAGACGCCGGTAGAGTTCGCGGTCGTAGCGCATCTCTTCCAGCAGGTTCGCCGAACCGGTGGCCGACGAATCGGTGCCGATGGTTACATTAACGCCGGCTTCAAGCATTTTACGGATTTTACAGGTTACGTTAAACATAAACATATTGGAAAAACCGCACCAGGAAACGCTGGCCCCGGCCTTCGCGACTTTTTCGATATCGGCGTCGCTGAACGCGATACAGTGTATCAAAAGACAATGATTGTCGAGAATCCTGAGTTTTTCAAGACAGCCTATCCCGTTCATCGCTTCTTCGTCGAAGCCTTCGGAAAGATGGGTGATAAACGGCCAGTTGTTTTTTACGGCCCTTTCGTGTTCAATCGCGACACCGTCGCCCCATTTTAGGTCGTATGAGGAGGCTTCGTGCGCAAGGCCGTATTCAAGAATCGCCCGGATGGGCAGGGTCGGAAGGATTTTGGCGTTGAATTTCTGCGGAAAATGGTCGTTTACCGTGGTAACCCCGGAAAACAGACACTTGTAGCCGGAAAGGGCGTAAAGATCCTCTCTGTTAAGCCGGGAACGTTCCTTGAAGGTATCCGAAGCCTTGAGGTCGTTGTCCCAGGGAAGCCAGGTAAGGTAATACGTACCCTGCGGCGGCCCGACCGGCGGACGGTAGTTCCCCTGGAGATGGTCGTGGGTATTGATGAGTCCGGGATAGATAAACGACTGTTCTTTAAGGTCTATCGCCGGGGAGGCCTCGGAAACGATTGTTTGCTCCGAAACTCCAAGGGATCCCCTGCCGGGTTCCCGGTCTCCACTAACGATTATCCCGTTTTGTAAAGTAAATCCAGACACCAAAAAACCGTCCTTTCCGTATTTTCCATTTTATGATCATGATCGGGAACAGTCAACGCCTTTCGCGCGGATATTTTCAAAACCTCAAAATTACCGCCCGGGCGCTTCCAACCCCCCGGTTTTTGGAAGCGCTTCGCCTATTTTTTTATTATCGGATAAGTCAGCCAGTTCCAAAACCCCATGGTTTTTCCACTGGCTTTGGAGTTTCTCAGTCTTAAATCCTTATAAATAAGGATTTAAGACTTATGAAACATCCTACATTCAAGGAAGCTGTTCCAAAAACTGAAGTTTTGGAACAGCTTCAAGTGGATGACTTTTTGTATCGGATATGAAAAAATATAACAAATGGTAGATCTTCATACCCATTCAAGCGCGTCCGACGGGGATTTACGGCCCGGCGATCTGGTAAAAACCGCCGCCGCCAGGGGTATCCGGGCACTCGCGCTGACGGATCACGACACGATTTCCGGTCTTGGCGAGGCGGAAGCGGCGGCCCGGGAAACCGGAATAGTCCTGATTCCCGGAGTGGAACTGGAAATAAACGCCGAAGCTCCCGGTCTTTTCGTACCGGGAACGGCGATAAACGGCGAATTCCACCTTCTGGGCCTGGGAATCCGCCGTCCGGCGGGGCGTTTTGTCGAAACCCTGCGGTATCTTGGAGGGGCGAGAGACAGGCGGAACCGTCAAATCCTTGAAAAAATGAGAAACGCGGGTATCGAGGCGGAGTACCGCGATATAGAAGCGTTTGCCGGGGGAAGGTTCCGCGAGCCCGCGGGGAACGCGGATACAAGCGAAGCGGATATAAGTGAAGCGGATACAAGCGAAAAGGGGCTTCCCGCCCACGGGCCGGTTTTGGTCGGACGGCCGCATTTCGGCGCGTTTCTTATCAAAAAGAAAATCGTAAAAAACCAGGAGCAGGCCTTTAAGCGTTATTTGGGCAAGAACAGGCCCTTTTATGTTCCGAAAGAAGGCCTGGTTTTTTCGGACGCGGTGGAGATGATCCACGAATCCGGGGGCATTGCCGTTCTCGCCCATCCCATGTCCCTGTACGTGGCCTGGGGCAGGCTTCCGTCCCTTTTGGGGCGGCTGGGGGAACTGGGCCTTGACGGAATTGAGGCCTGGCATCCTACCGCGAAACCCGGAGTCTGCGGGCGTCTTGACAAACTTGCCCGTTCGTTTCACCTGTATGTTACCGCGGGAAGCGATTTTCACGGTTCGGCCCGCCCGGAACGCCGGCTGGGTTATACCGCCGGAAACCGCATAATCGAGGATGTGTTTCTCGACGATATTCCTCCGTTAAGGACGCGCTGAAACAGGAACGCGCTGAAAACCGCGCAAAACTCCGGCGCTTTTCAGCGTCTTCCCAGCGCGTTGAGCGTCCAGTCCGAAGCGGCGGCCAGTTCCCGGTAAAGAAGCGCGGAAAATTCCAGGTGGCGTTTCCAGGGATCCGTTTCGGTAAGCCGCGCTTCGAGCGTTTCCGGCGGCGGGAACAGAAAACCGGCGGCGTCTTTTACGGGGTTCGCGGCGACGGCTTTGTTGGCGGCGTCCAGCGCGGCGAGAATTTTTTCCCGTTCGGACCGGCCCGGCCCGGCGCGCGGCGCCCCGGCGGCGGTTTTTCCGGCCCGGTTCGCCTCGTCCCGAACGGCCGCGAGGCCGTCCGCAAGGCGGTCGAAAGCTTCGGCGTAACGCCGTTCCCTCGCGGCCTTTTCGTCCGGGGCGGCAAATTCCCGTTCAATCCGGCCGAAGCTTTCTTCAAGAATACGCGCGATCTCGTCCCGCCTGGGGGGAAGGGCCAGCAGTTCCTCAATCGCCGCCGGAACAAGGCCCCGCACGGCAAGGCCGTCCCCTGAAAGGCTGTAGTTCCGTTTCGTCCGTTCCTGGCTTATCCTGTTTTCGAACCACGCGCCGTAAATCGAAAGCCGCCTGTCGGTTAAAACCCTGCCGCCGGAAGCCGAGGGAGCGGAAAACGGAAAGCCGCTTTGCAGGGACAGGCAGGAGCGGGTTTCGGCGGGCGCGAAGCGCGTCGATTCGGCGTGGGCGTTCTCCTCGAACAAAGCGCCCCGGAAATGCGTTTTAAGGCCGGGAAAGCCCAGATCGAGGCCGGCGATCCAGACGGCGGAAGGGCCGAGCAGCCGGGCAAAATCCCAGGCCGTCGTCGCCACCGAGCCGCCCGCGCCCAGCGCCCCTTTGGGATCGGTTCTGTCTTCGATAAAGCGGCCCAGCGGAAAGAGCGAGCGGCAGAGAAAACGCCGCCTGAAACCGCCGGGTCTTAGTACGGGGGGATAAACGGCCGATTCGGCCACAAGAGCGGACGCGGAAGAAAGCCTATCAAGGTGCCGGGAATTCCAGAACTGGGGGTCTACGGCGACACTAAAGTCGGGGTCGATTCCCAGACGGAGCAAAAAGCGGAGGGAGGTGTCCACGGCGACGACAAGGCAGCGTTCACGGAGGGCGGCGGCGTAAGGGGCGATGTCGTCCAGCGACGGCCCGGCGGCGGCCAAAAACACGGGAATGCCGGTCCCCTCAAGGCAGCCGGAAAGACCGCCGGCGCCGGGCAGATCCCGTATCGCCGTAAGGTTCGCGGCAAGGTTTTTCGTCCAGCGTTTTCCGAAGCGCCTCTGCGTGGCGGCGTTAATGCTGTTCCGCGACGCCCAGACCTGTATCCTCCGCTCGGCGTCGTCGTACCATTCCCGGTCTTCGGCGCTTGCCGAAACAAGCGCCCTGTTTTTGAGAACAAGCGGCGCCTTGATCCCCGCCTGGTCCAGAATGCCGAGCGCGCCGGTTAGGCCGCCCGGCTCCCCGCCTATAACAAGAATGTGCTTCCCCGGCGAAAGAAATTCCTCCATGTTCCGGCTCTCAAGCGCGAGGCGGAACAGATCGGGCCGCCGTTCGGCGACGACAACGGGCAGGCCGGAGAGCTTTGCCGCGGCTTCCGCCCCGTAACCCAGACCGAAACCCAGCACGACAAAAAACCCGCCGTTGGCTTTTCCCGCGCCTTCCGCCAGGGCCTCCGCCTGTCTTGCCCCTTCCCTGAGCGGGTCCCGGTTGGAGTGAAGGTGCATGCCGTTGACGACAAGCGTCGGATCTCCCGAAACGGCGCTTTCAACGCGAATGTCCGGCCCGGCCGCGCGCGCGGTTTTTTCAAGCTGTTTCGCGAGGGCGGGATAGCGCGCCGCGAGGACGGCGATGTTTTTTTCCCAAAAGCCCGAATTTGTTCGCGGCGGGGTTTGATCCATATGTGATGGGGTTTGATTCATTCCAGTTCCAGGACGATTGTCATTCCCGGCGTAAACGGCGTTCCCGGCGGGGGAGTCTGCCGCCGGACCCAGCCTTCGCCCCTGATGTCCAGAACAAGGTCGTCCCGGAGGAGCAGCGGAACAAGGCTCCGCTTGGAAAAGCCGGAAAAGTCGGGGATACGTTCCCCGACGACAAGATCCCCGTCGGCGGGAATCACGATTGAGCCGGAGTGGACGACCTGGGGGTTACGGCCCCGTGGAATTCCCAGATAGTCGATAAGCTGTTCGGCCGTTTCGCGTATCGCCGGGGCCGCGATAGTGGCGCCGTAGTAATTTCCACGGGGCTTTACGATGGCAAGGTAAATAATCAGGGAGGGCTGTTCCGCGGGAAGCAGAACAAGGCAGCTCGCGATAAAGTCGGCGTCGGAATAGGCTCCCGTTTCGGGATCGATGGTCTGGGCCGTGCCGGTTTTAACCGCCAGCGCTATGTCGCCGATCCGGGCGTTGCGGCCGATGCCCAGCCCCAGGGTGCCCTCCCGCATATAGTCGCGCATCGCCCGCGCGGTTTCGGCCCGGAGGATTCTCCTGGCCCGGCCGCTCCGGTATTCCCTGGAACTCTGCCCGTCGTCGGACACCACCCTGGAAACAAAGCGCGGGGGAATGAGGATTCCGTCGTTGGCGACGGCGGTCGCCGCCTGAACAATCTGGAGCGCCGAGACGGCGATTTCCTGCCCCATGGCAATCGTGGGCTTGGAGCGATCCGACCAGTACTCCGCGCCGCGGAAAAAGCCCGCGGTTTCCCCGGGCGTTCCGGCGCCGGTTCTGGAACCAAAGCCGAACGCGGCAAGGGCTTCGTGGAACGGCGCGGAGTACATCCGTTCCGAGGCGTAGGCGGCGCCGGCGTTACAGGAATACATGATAATGTCCCTGGCGCCGACCCTTCCGTGAACGCCCTGGCAGTTGATCACAATCCGCTCCCCAAGACTGGTAACCCGTTCGTAGTAGCCGGGACAGCTAAACATCGTATTTTCCGAGATCGCCTCGGCTTCGAGCATGGCGGCTATCGAAAAAACCTTGAACACGGAACCCGGCTCGTAGGCCCAGATCGAGGTTCTGTCCATCCGCTCCGGCTCGCCGGAATCCTGAATATTGTTGGGATCGAAACCGGGGGCGGAGGCCGCGCCAAGGATGTCTCCGGTCCGGGGATCTGCCGCTATAAGCATTACCGATTCGGCCATGTTGTCCTCAAGGGCTTTGGCCGCGACGTTTTCCAGTATGTGCTGGACATTGGCATCGATGGTGAGTATCACCTGGTTTCCGTTTTGCCCGTCCCTGGCGCCGAGTTCCGCGTCAAACGAATACTCAAGGCCTCCAAGGCCCGTGTTCCCGCTGCCGGTAAAGCCGATAATCTGGGCGGCAAGCTCTTTTTCGGGGTAGATCCGGCCCATGACGGGCTCGATACTTATCCCCCTAAGGCGGTTCACCGAGCGGGCGCTCCGTATCTTCTGTAAAACCGACTGTTCCGCCTGTTTTTTCAGGTACAGAAAATCGCTTGCCGAATGTTCAATCCTGTACCTGATGTCCGATTCCCCCATTTCAAGAATCGGGCTTAGTTCCTCGACAAGGGCGTCCATGTCGGTAATGTCGGGACGCCAGACGCTGACGTTTCCGAGCCTGGTCTGCAGGGCCAGTACGCGGCCGTTGCGATCCAGTATGGAGCCGCGCTCGGCAAGTTCCTGGACGGGCGAAAAAAGCTCCGTTCCCGGAGAATTTATCATTACGGCGAAGTATCTGACAAGCACGAAAAAAGCCGAAAACGCGAAGACGGCGATAAACAGCAAAAAGCGCCGTTTGAAGCGCTTGTCCTGGTCCGGACTCATCTTACGGCTATCACCTTTCCAAGTACGTGATCCGGGGGAATCGCGCCGTAGGAACGGGAATCAAAAGACTCAAGATCGTTGTCCCCCAGCGCGTAAAAGCTCCCGTCGCTGTCGACGGTCGAACAGCGTTTAACCGCCCGTTCCCCAAGGGGAGTATAAAACACAACCATGTCTCCCTCGTGGGGAACGGCCCAGCGCAGCAGGTATATCCCGGCGCCGGGAACGCGGATACCGTAAGCGGCCTTGTTTACCACCAGTACGGAGCCTGGCTTGAGCGCGGGAAGCATCGAGCGGCCCTGGGTAATCATGAAATCAATGAAAAACAGCTTGATAAACAGCGCCGCCGCGAAAGCCAGCAAAATCGCCCGGCCCGGCCGGATTTTTTGTCCCCCTTCCATATCTTCGGCAAGTATAATGATTCGCGTTGATAATGTCGATAAAGAACCAATAATGAACGATATTATTGCCGCCCAGCGTGTACGCCGCCGGAAACGGCCGTCTTTGCTTTCCTCGGCTTCAGACCTGCGGGTTTCCCTGCTGGAAGGACAAAGACCGGCCTCTTACCGTAGGGAAACAGGCCGCTCGTTTGCCGAAAGCGTCCTGTCGTTCGTTACAAAAAAGCGGTTTTTCCAAAAACCGGAGGGCGCGTATCCGCCGCGAGACGGGGAGGACGGGACGGTACGGCCGCCGGCGAAAAAATTCCCCCTGCTTGTTCCGGGCCTGCTCTGCGTCCTTGTGTTGGCGGGCTTTATTTTTCTCGACTTTATCCCCGATCCCGAACCTCCCGAAGACACGATCCCGATGGGGCGCGTCCTGGTCGAAGCGGCCTTTTCCGCCGAAACTCCGGGCGACGATTTTCCGCTGGATTTGATGGAAACGTTTTCCTGGGAAAATTATACGGTACGCCAGGGCGACACGGTCGAGGGAATTTCCCGGCGTTTCGGCCTTTCCCTGGACGCGATTATCGCTTCCAACAATATCAGGAATGTGCGCCGGGGGCTTATCGCCGGGGAAAAGATACGGATTCCCAATATGGACGGCATACCCTATACGGTAAAGGCGGGAGACAACTTCAATAAAATCGCCGCTTCCATGGACGTGCCCCTGGAAGCGGTACTCGACGCCAACGACATACAAAGCGGGGCGATAAGCCCCGGTACGGTGCTTTTTATCCCCGGCGCCAGGATGAAAAGCGAGGATCTTAGGCAGGCCCTTGGAGAGCTGTTTATATATCCGGTACAGGGCAGAATTACCTCCGCGTTCGGCTGGCGGATCGATCCGTTTACCAGAACCAGGCTCTACCACGCGGGCATGGATCTTTCTTCGCGGGCCGGGACCCCGGTAAAGGCCGCCGCCGCCGGCAGGGTTTCGGCCACGGGCTATAACGCGGTTTACGGGAATTTTGTTATCGTTACCCATAACGGCGTGTATCAAACCATGTACGGCCATTTAAGCAAAATCCTCGTGTCCAGGGGAAGATATGTCGGTCAGGGAGACATTGTGGGGCAGGTCGGCAGTACGGGCAGAAGCACCGGCCCCCACCTTCATTTCGCGGTATATAAGAACGAAAGGGCGATAAACCCTCTTGAAATACTTAATAATTAGTGCTAGTTTCTATAACAACACGGAGGAACCATGCGCAAACTTGTTCTAGCCATCATCGCCTGTATTGCGGTGGTTACTTTTATAAGGGCTTTTATCGATATATCAGATCGTCCTTTGGCCGTTTCCAAAGGAGTGACGGAATTCGAATTCGTTGAAACCAATTGATCAAACAGGTATGGAAAACCCCTGCCCCGGCGGCCTGTTTCCCTTTTCGGACGCCGGAACGCCGTTTGCCGTAATTCTTGACGAAACCTGCGGCCGCCTTGAAAACAGCCGGAACCGCGGGGCGCTGAAACGTATCCAAAAGATGGAAGAGATTCTCCGCGGTATTGAGGACGAGCTTGACGCGATACTGCGCGGCCCGGACGAAGCCGCGGTTCCCCTCGGCGCGGAAGCGGAACGCGGACCGGGTCTTTTATGAAAAAACGCCTGGGGTTTTTCCTGTTCGCGGTTTTGACTCTTGGCCTGGGAGCGGAAATACGTTTTTCCGGGCTTGACCTGGCCGGCGATTCGCGGCTGCTTTTTTCGGCCGTTTCCGTTTCCGGCGGCGAAAGCCGGGGCCAGTTGTTTTTTGCCGCCCTGAAGGAATTTTCCACCGGCAGGCTCAGCGCCTTCCCGGAAAAAATGACCCTGCTTGAGGGCGGAACCCTGCTTGTCCAGAGCGTTTTCGGGGTACAGAGCCTGCCGGTTTCGGGCGGCCTGCCCAGAGCCGTGCCGGGCTTTCTGCCTTTTACCGGATCCTTTGCCGTTCCCGGCGGGGCCGAGACGATGCTTCCCTCGGCGGACGGAAACTGGCTGCTCTTGGTGGAGCCCACAAGCTTTGCCCGTGGAGACCTGATCCTGCTTAACGGTAAAACCGGAACGCGGGTAACGGTGGCGCGGGCCGTGGAGCGTCCCGGTTCCGTATTTCCCGCTTCCTGGAGCGGGGATTCCAGGCTGTTTATCTATTCGAAATCGGGAAAGCTCTATTACTATACGGTCAATACCTCGGCGCCGCCGCCCGAAGACGAGCGGTATCGTTTTGTCGGCGACGGCGACATCAACTCGGTATATTGGGCGGGCGACAGCTTTTATTACCTTAAAGGTTCCGCCCTGTACCGGGTACACGGCGCCGAGTTGTTTGCCAGAACTCCCTATTCCCTTTTTCTTGACGCGGGGGCCCCGGTGGGGAAAATTCCGTTTGAATTTGACCCGGCCTTCGATTCGTTTTGGGTGGCCCCGGACGCTTCGGCGATGATCTTTTCCAAAGGCGCCCGGAATTTTTTTTATTATCCCCTTATAACGCCGCCTTCTTCCGGCGCGCCGCTGCCCTATATCCTGGCGCCCGGCGCGGTTTCCCGCTGTACCGTGCTCTGGGACAGAAACGGCGCGCTCGTCTTTCTCGGTTTCAGGGACGAAAAAACCGCGGCCTACCGGATTACCGGCGCGGGGGTAGAGGAACTGTCCGCCCCGCCCGGTCCGCGGGCGGCCCTTTCTCCCGGTGGAAAATGGCTTGCGGTGTGGGGAAAAGCCGGGGCCGTGTTGTTTGATTATCCGGCGTGGAAGCCTGTCGGGACGCTCAACGCCGGGCCGGCGTTCTCCTGCGTCTGGTCCCGGCCCGACGAACTTGTTGTCGGGGCGGAAGACCGTATCGAGCGGGTGTCCGTCGACAGGGACGGCGCGCTAAAAAAAGAGCTTGTCTGCCTTGCTTCCGTTGACCGCTACGGTTTTGAAAAGGAGGGGGGCCGCGTTTTGGCGAAGTCCGGGGAATCGTGGTACGCCACCGACGGGGTTTCGCCCTGGACGGAGATTCCTCCCCGGCAGACCAGGGAAGCTTCCCTGAGCTCCCCCTCGTTCAGGGTTTACCTGGAAGAACGGCGGGAGGGCTTTTTCCTCAACATGCCGATGATACGGAACCTTTCGGGAACCGGCACGTTCCCGCTTTTCCCGGTTATAGGCATTGCCCGTGAGCACGGGCTTCCGGCGGGGATTCCGTCCCGGACACGGGGGGTGGATTCGGAAATCGCCGGTGTTTTCCGTCACGGTTCGCGGGATTCAAGAAAAGTCGCCGTCTGTTTCGATCTGTACGATGACGATACGGGGCTGTACCGGGCGCTTGACGTACTTGCCCGCTGCGGGGCGAAGGCGAGCTTTTTCCTGAACGGGGAATTTATACGCCGCCATCCCGAAAAGGCCGCCGAAATAGCCGCCGCCGGCCACGAGACCGCCTCGATGTTTTACGCTCCCCTTGACCTTTCCGATTCCCGTTTTCGCGTTACCGGCGAATTTATCGCCAGGGGCCTTGCCCGTAACGAAGACGAATACCACAGGGCGACGGGCGGGGAGCTGTCCCTTGTCTGGCATCCTCCCTGGTATTCGGTTTCGCCGGAAATCGCCTCTTACGCCGCCGCCGCCGGTTACAGAACCGTCGGCCGGGATGTCGATCCCGGCGACTGGATAGGCGGCGGGGACGCGCGGCGTGTCGGCGCGGTTTTTGCCGCGGACATGATTGACGACGTTATGGATTCCGTTAGGGGCGGATCGATTATACCGCTGCGTCTGGGGCTTCTGCCGGGCGGGCGGAACGACTATCTTTTCAACAAGCTGGAACTGCTTTTCGACGCGCTGATCCGCGCCGGCTACGAGATTGTGCCGGTTTCGGCGCTCCAGTAAGCGGCTGCCGCCGCGAATTGCCGTACAAACGCTTTTTTCCGCTGGCGTAAAACCATTTTTCGCTGGCGTAAAACCATTTTTTGCTGGCGCAAAACTCCGTTTATCCCGCTCCTTACTCCGATGAGCAGGCGGAATACGCCTTCCACGCCCCTATCGCCCGTAAATACTATGGAGCGCACCGATATCTTATGACCGCATACACCTTTATGTTGCGAAAACTCCGATTGTTCCGTTACCGACGTCGCCTTTATACCGTGAAAGGCCCACCGAATAGTACAGCGCCCGGAGAATATAACGGGCGCACACAGAGAAAAAGCGGAGGCGGCCCCCGCCGGTTTCGTCTTCGTGCGCCCGTTCAGAGTACGGGCGCTGTGAATTTTTCGTGTGCCTGCCTCAATAATAAGCGACGCCGGCAACTATGCGCCTGCGGGCTTTGCCACCATAAGACGATACGCGGTCATAAAAATAAGTAGTTGTGCTCCATAACTATTTACAGGAAACACGCGCAGTTCGGTATATGCCCTTATCGTTTGTAATAGGCATGGATGCGTACGTGATGCCTAAAAACTAAATCTAGTCGAAAAAGTGGATGCCTAAAAACTAAAAAGCTAGCCCAAACAGTGATAGTTTCATTAGGTGATGAAACGAATGAGGCTGGATATGCATAGCAGACAGGAAATCGTAAAGGCCAATTACCAAGCCTACGAGCGGGCGACCAAGAAAGGGCGCAAGGAAATTTTGGATAGATTGGAACCGGTAACGGGAATGAACCGGAGCTACCTGGCGACAGTTTTGGGGAACTACGGAAGGGAAGCGGCCGGAGAGGGGTCGAAGCCGAAGGGCAGGAGGAAGGAACGGCCCGAAGGGAAGCGGGGTGGACGGCCCAGGGAGTACCGGGAGGACTTTACGGCGGTACTGGGGGCCATCTGGGCGGATTACGGGCATCCGTGCGGGAAATTGTTGGTTCCGATGATCGGGGGGATGATAGGCTTTCTGATGGCGGATTACCGGATAACGGAGGACATCCGGGCATTACTTTTGAAAGTCAGCCCCGCGGAGGCAGACCTGCTTTTAAGGCCGGCGCGAAAGGCGCTGGAAATCAAAGGGGTGAGTACGACGAAGCGGGCATCGGCCTCGCTCCGTTCCCAGGTTCCCGTACAGACCTCTTTCGACCGGGAGACGGTGAAGCCCGGCTCGTTCGCGTTTGACACGGTGGCGCACTGCGGAGCGTCCTCATCGGGACAGTTTTGCAAGACCGTAACGGGAACCGACGTGTATTCCGGGTGGGTGGAGGAGCGATCACTGTTAAACAGTGCCAATCGCTGGGTACAGGAAGCGCTATCGAATATCACCAGCGAACTGCCGTTCCCGATGATCAGCGCACATTATGACAACGGTATGGAGTTCATCAACAAGCCCCTTATTGCCTGGTGCCTTGAGCGGCTGATCAGGATGACACGGAGCAGGCCGTACAAAAAAAACGATAATTGCTTTGCGGAACAGAAAAACTTCGATGTGGTGAGGAAGACGGTGGGATATTTCCGATTCGACACGGCGGAAGAACAGGCTGCGCTTGCCGAGGTGTACCGCAATATATGTCCGCTTTATAATTACTGGTATCCGTCTTTCAAGCTTATCAGGAAGGAGAAGCAGGCAAATGGGCGGTACAGGAAGATCTACGAGAAAACGCCGAAAACGCCTTTCCAGAGGCTTCTGGAATCCCCTGATGTGAGTGAGGAGAGCAAAGCTGAGCTGAGGCGGAGAAAGTCACTGTACAATCCCGCGGCTTTGAACGCCGCCCTGAACAAATCGGTTACTCAGCTCTTGAAAATAAACCGCGAAAAGCGGCAGGATAGTATACCCCCTCTGTCAGAGGGTCAGGCCGTTGTGGCCTAATTTCGGCTGGATTTTAGTTTCCAGGCAACGACCCCTTTTCGACTAGAAAAATTATTAGGCAATGCGAGCTCTTGCCTTTCCGGTATGATACGATCTATCGTATTGTAACTGTATCGTAACAACTATCCGCCGGACCGGAAAAACACTGACAGCGCGTGTCCGGCGTTTTCAGATACGGCCGATTGGTGGGCGATTAACTCAGTGGCGAGAGTGCGCGTGTCCGGCGTTTTTAGATATGGCCGATTGGTGGGCGATTAACCTAGTGGCGAGAGTGCGCGTGTCCGGCGTTTTCAGATACGGCCGATTGGTGGGCGATTAACTCAGTGGCGAGAGTGCTACCTTCACACGGTAGAAGTCACTGGTTCGAATCCAGTATCGCCCACCAATCGGCTTTTGTTTACAGGCCGGACA
>JAIRSC010000108.1 GCA_031255645.1 Treponema sp.
ACGAATCGTTTTGGGCAGAACAATATAATGTTGATGATATGACTATTCCCTCTGTATCGTTAAATTGGGAAGATGTTTATGAAGATTTTTTTCCCTACTTTGGGCCAGTTTATTTTACAAATGCCAGCATTCATATCACATATACACATTTTGGCATAAAAACCATTGTCAGAAATGGTGAAGAATTTGTTGTTGAAGCCAAGAACAATGGCTATATGTTTGAAACGTTTACATCCACAACGCCGCTTAATTGGGAAAAGATAAACGATAAAGAAATGATTAGAATAATATTTGTCTTGGATGGCGATTATATGGATGTCTATCTGGAAGACAAGGATGAGAAATTATGTACATTGGTCAATATTGAGACGAGTTTCATAGATGAATATATGAAATTTATTCATAATGGAAAAGTTAATTTTGGTAATTTGGGCAAATGGCCCAAGCGAGCGGACGGCAGTATGGACTACCCGCCCCCGCAGCTAACGCAGGCCGTTCCCGACGAGCCGGAAACCGTTACCATGGACACGCCGCCGGCCGAATACGAGGACGCCGTTACCCTGGAACAGGAAACGGTTGCACAACAGCCGGAAACGGCGTTACCCTTAATAATAATGTTAACCGCAGCCGGGGTACTGGTCGCCGCCGGCGTGGTGGTTTTTTTGTTAAAAAGGAAAAAGTAACGGATGAAGGTCTACTCTTGCCGAACCCGTTCTGCCGGGAGTAGAATCACCGGTGTTTTATGCCCCAATCGTTTGTCCTTTCGCGGAATGGGTCAATACCGTCGGGGGCATGGACTGGATATACTGAGTGTCTTTCATAAATAGCTCCCTACCGTTTTACCGCCCTGACAATCATCACGTCGCCGAAGGCGAATCTTTTCGCGGCCCGGTCGAACAGGGCCTTGACGGGTTTCGGCGCGATTCCTTCGGCAAGGCCTCCCCAGGTGGAACAGCGCTCTATGTCAAAGCCGGACTGTTCCAGCAGGGCGCGGAGAGTCTTTCGCGAAAAAAGGTAAAGATGGTCGAAGATCGCGGATCTCCAGCGCCCGCCGAAAAGCCGCGCCTGAAAACCGTCGATATTCGGGGTGGTAACGTAAAAACGGCCGCCTTTTTTCAAAATCCGGCTGACTTCCCGGACGAACGCGCCGGGATCGTTTATGTGTTCGATAAGATGGGACGCCGTCACGATGTCGAAGCGTTCCGGCGGAAAACGGGTTTCCTCAAGCGGCAGGGCGCTTACGTCAAGGCCCCGGCGGCGGCAGTATTCCGCCTGGGCCTGGGATATTTCCAGCCCATGTACGATCCAGCCGCGCTGTTCAAGCGACGCGAGAAGCGCCCCCGTGGCGCAGCCTATGTCCAGAATATGGCCCTTCTCTTTTTCCAGGGCGAAAAAACCAGCGTCGCCCAGCGCGAGTTCCTGGAGCCGGAGAAAGGCGGCCTCGTTTTTCCGTTCATAGGCAAGGTAGTCTTCCCCGGCGTTATAGCGGGCCGCCACTTCGGCGGGATCGGGCTGGGGGTTTATCTGAACAAGGCCGCATTGCGCGCAGCGTACATAGAACAATTCCCCCGAAGAACCGCCGAAGCGCGGAACGAAAACGTCTCCCCCGCAGAGCGTACAGGGAACGGGACGGCGTTTTTCACCTGTTACGACGGGAGTGGACCATGTCTTGACCTGTTTACTCAATGTTGAGCCTGTAGGTAACGCTGCGGCTGTTTTCGGCAATGTCCCAGACTTCGATAACCAGCGTCACCTGGCCCCGGGAAAAGCGGACGTTTCCGGCTTCGTAGCCCGGCCAGGAATGATATACCTGGCCGGCCGGCGTCAGCCCGTTCCGGTAGACCATGCGCTTGCCGTTTTTGACCGCCGTAAATTCAAATTTCAGTTCTTCCACGCCGGAACCGTTAACGGTACAGATGATTCGGTTGGGGGCGAGCGTTTCGCCGGAAGCCGAAATCGTGTCGTAGGCGTCGACATAAACGGAATAGGCGCCCTGGGCTATGGTTCTTGTCTGCGCGGGATTAACCGAAACGCCGGAAACGCCACGGAGTTCCACCTGCCGTATTACCGGCGGCCGGTCGTCGTCCAGCGGAGGGATTATTATAGACGGATTGATCCAGCGGCGCTCCTTGCGGTCAAAGAACGCGAAAGAAAAGCCCTCTTCATCCGTCCATCCCGATTTTCCTGTCCGCCCGATCATCGTTTCCCGTTCCACTATCGTCGTGATCGAATCGCGCTTTTCGTCTTCAAAACGGCTGTATATGCCGACGATGTTGTCGCCGTGATCCAGAGCCGTCCAGGAACCCAGAGGGGAGGGGAAGCGGCTCGCGCTGTTGGAAGAATCCTGGTAAAAGACAAGCTCGCCGGCGCTGGAAGGATAGACGGGCCCGCTCGCCCGAAACGTGTTTTCCTGCAGTACCGTTCCCCGTTCGTTAAGGCCGAAGTTGGAAACCAGAATTCCGTTTTCCAGGGGCCAATCCATGGCAAACGCGAAAAAAGAATTCCCGGTTCCGCTTGTAACAAGGCCCAGGACAATCGCGGCTATTGCCGGAGAAACTTTGACGATCTTTGAACGCAAAACCCGTTTCGGCGAAATCATATTACATCCTGTCCAGAGTGAACGACGCGAGGGTCATCCCTCCGCCGATAAAAAGTTCTTTTCCCCGGCGGGCCAGAAAAACGTTTTCGCTTGTAAAGGGAACGTTGGCAAGCGCCTTGCCGGGAAGCTTAAGGACGATAAGTCTTTTGCGTGAAGCGCCGGATTTTTCCCCGGTAACAAGGAAAAGAAAGCCGTCCTCTCCCGTCTCGTCCATGGCCGTTATTGTTCCGTCAAGGGGCAGCGTCGTCCGCGTTCTGGTTTTTACGTCGAAAACCCCCAGGCCCTCTTCCTGCTCGAACACCACCGTGGAATCGTTGTTGACAAAGGCCATGTGCACTTCGCGCCTGAACGCCTGGCCTTTAAGAAATTCATGGTACGTTACCCGGTAATCGTTGTCCCCGTAGCGTTCAAGAAAAATAAAACGCTGCTGATCGATACCGGCCACCAGGGCGAGCTTCGATCCGTCGGAAGAAATACGGCAGCCGAGGATCACCGTTATCCGGGCGGAAGGAGCGTAAGAGGGAAACAGCGTTTTGCCTTCGCCGTCAAGAAGCTCCACCATGCCGTCCAGGGTGCCCGCCAGGACGTATCCGCCGGAGGCGTCGAACGAAGTAATGGGCGCCGCGAAATCGTAGTGCCAGAGGGTTTCGCCGCTCCCGTCAAGTTCGGAGAGCGAACATTGATCTTTGCTGATAATAAAAATACGGCCGTCAAGAAACACCGGGTATCCTTTCGCGGGACTTATCCTGATTTCCCCGCCCCCGGGCATTGTTTGTATGACAAGCTCTTCCGGCGCGGGCTCGTATTCGGACCAGTATTTTTCGGAAATGGAAACGTAGTTTTCCGCCGTCCTGTTCAGCGCGAGAGAGCCTTCCGCGCCGACATAGCCGAAACGGCTGCCCAGGACGAACGGAACGGCAAAAGATCCCCCGGGGGAAGCGTTTTCTTCGGCGTCAAAATCGGATTCCAAATCCTTAAACCAGTTGTTTACCAGAACCGTTTCGGGGGGAATAGGCTGGGCGGCGACAAGTATATACAACAGAAAGACAAACGCCCCTACAAAGAAAAAGAGTATTTTTTTTTCTTTGGCCACGACCGCCTCCTGTTTTATACTGTCAAACATACTATACTGAAATAACAGTTATAGTCAATCGAGGTATGACCATGGATATGGATGAACTTTTTCGCGCCGCGCGGCGGGCGGCCGGGGCGGCCTATGCGCCCTATTCGCGTTTCAGGGTAGGGGCGGCCCTGCTGGGAGAAAGCGGAACCGTGTATACCGGCTGTAATGTGGAGAACCGTTCATACGGCCTTACCATCTGCGCCGAACGAACCGCCGCGGTCAAAGGGCTGAGCGAGGGCGAACGCCGTTTCAGCGCCGCCGCCATTTTTGCCCCCGACTCCGTGGAGCCGGTGGGGCCCTGCGGGGCCTGCAGGCAGGTTTTGAGCGAGTTTATGGCCCCCGGCGCGCGGGTACGTTTCGGCGGTTCGGGTCCCGGCCGGATCGACACTACGATAGGGGAACTCTATCCCTTTGATTCACTTCACGATCTCGCGTGAAACATGCTATAATTCCGGCATGAAAGCGCTTTTTATCGGCGGAACCGGTACCATCAGCGCCGCCATCAGCGAACGGGTACTGGAACTTGGCTGGGATCTGTGGCTCCTTAACCGGGGCGGCCGTTCTTTCGGGGCGGAAAGCGGCTCAAGGGCCGGATCGGGGAAGAATTCCGGGATTTTCGGAAATTGTCATCAGATTCGCTGTGATATTTCCGACGAACGCGACGCGGCGGCAAAACTTTCGGGGCTTGAATTTGATTTTGTCGCCGACTTTATCGCCTACAACCCCGCCCAGGTCGAACGGGATTACCGGCTTTTCAGGGGCAAAACCGCCCAATATGTTTTCATAAGCTCCGCTTCGGCCTATCAGAAGCCGCTTTCCGACTACCGGGTAAGCGAAGCCACTCCGCTGGCAAACCCGGTCTGGGACTATTCCCGGCGGAAAATCGCCTGTGAGGAATTTCTTGCCGGGGTCTATCGGGAAGAAGCGTTTCCGGTAACGATTGTCAGGCCCAGCCATACCTATGACGAACGAAAGGTTCCGCTGGGAGTCCACGGCAAAAACGGGAGCTGGCAGGTGCTGAAGCGCCTTATCGACGGAAAGCCGGTTATTATCCACGGCGACGGAACGAGCCTTTGGACCATGACCCACGCGAAAGACTTCGCGCGGGCTTTTACCGGCCTTATGGGGAATATTCACGCCCTCGGCGAAACAGTACAGATTACCGGGGACGAAACCCTTACATGGAACCAGATTTATCAGACAATCGCCGCCGCCCTGGGAAAACCGCTTAAAGCGGCGCACGTGTCGAGCGAATTCCTTGCCGCCGCCGGCGATTTTGATTTTTTGGGCGGACTTATCGGCGACAAGGCGAATTCCGTCGTGTTCGACAATACCAAACTCAAGCGCCTTGTTCCCGGCTATGTGCCGGAAATCCGCTTTGATCAGGGCATACGGGAAACGATTGCCTATATCCTTTCCCATCCCGAATGCCGGATCGAAGACGCGGAATTCGACCTGTGGTGCGACCGGGTTATCGCCGCCCGCGAAAAGGCCCTTGCGGAGATACGCGCCCTTAAATGAACCTTCGCGCCCTGTAAAACGTGGACATTTTCCGTTTTTGCCGATAAGGTATATTTACATTTCAATCCGAAACGTTTATAACCGGCTTTGGATGCGAAGATCGTTTGATCTCGCGCCGAAATTCTATTATGCCGAAAATCTAGTATTGATGGAGGAGAAAATGGCCTATAAAATCAGCGACGCCTGCGTTAACTGCGGCTCCTGTGACAGCGAGTGTCCAGTGGAAGCGATTGCCGAAAAAGACAACGCCCGGTGGATAGATCCGGCTAAATGCCAGGATTGCGGCGCCTGCGCGGCGGTCTGTCCCGCGGAAGCCATTTCGGCAGGCTGATGAGTCTCCCCGCCGCAAGCGTCGTTTACGGCGGGGTGGCAAAGCCCATTGCGAATGAACTTCCGCGGAACGGCGGTCAGGCGCGGGATTATGCCGAATCCGCCGCGTAACGCGGGACGCCTGATCCCGCTGTTCCTGTTCCTGGCGGCTTTTTCCGCCCGGGGCGCCGATTTTCCCGTTATCGAACGGCTTGACAGCCGCGATCCGGTATTCAAACAATACGTGGAAGCCGTCGATCTGTCGCGCCGCCTGATCTACGGGAAAAAAGCGGATCCCCACGATTTGGTCAAAAGCCTCCGCATTTATTCGTATTCGCTATTGGAAAACGACGACATTCTCGGCCTGGCGGCGCGGTGTAATATCCCCTATGCGGGCATCGCGACCCTCAACAGGATATCCCATCCCGAATCCATGCCCGAAACCGTGCTGTTTCCTTCGATCCCCGGAATTTTTGTTCCCGAAACGCCGTCCAACGATCTTGAACAGCTTATGGCTTCTTCACGGGATCCGGCGGGGGGAGTGATTATTACCATAGAGAGGGACGGCGAAGCGGAGCGGTATCTTTTTTTGCCGGGCGGCGATTTTAGCCCCACCGAACGGACCTATTTTTTCAATACCGGCTTCCATTTTCCCCTGCGGCAGTACCGCGTTACCAGCGTGTTCGGCCCCAGGCCCAGCCCGTTTACCGGGAGAATGCAGAACCACCAGGGGCTGGATTTGGCCGCCCCGGCGGGCGCCAGTGTATACGCCGCGCGGGAGGGCAGGGTAACCGAAACCGGAACCGACCCCGTCTACGGGAACTACATTATCGTGGCCCATGACGACAACTGGGTCAGCCTTTACGGGCATCTTTCGGCCGTGACGGCCGCCGCCGGCGGCCGGGTAAGCCGGAACAGCGTTATCGGCAGGGTCGGCTCGACGGGCCAGTCGACAGGGCCTCATCTGCACTTCGAGATACGGAAAAACGGACGGGCCCTGGATCCGGGAAAGCTCCTGTTCAAAAACTGATGTTCCGGCCAAAAAAAGAAGCGTCGAAAAGGCTCAAGTAATATCCCCGCAGGCCGATAAAATAAATGTCGGAAATATAGTTCCCCTCCCAAATCACTATATTTCCGGCGTGCCTCAAGGGCAGGGCTCATAGCGGGCTTCCGCTATGAGCTTTTTTCGTCTCCGCGGGCGCGTGAGTCCGGGGAACTTCCAAAACTTCAGCCTTGACAAACGGCACAGCCTTGAATACCCTTTTGTATAATGAAGAATTTTATTCTTGTCCGTCTTGTCGCGGTCTTTATCGTTATAATCGCCGGCGCTATAGGAATAGGCCTTGGACTCTCTCTGGCGGAAACGACGAATATACGGAATGTGGAAAATCTTACCGAATTTAATCCCGATTTGCCCACAAAATTACTCGACGCCTCGGACGAGGTTATAACCGAATTCGTGTCGGAAGAAAAACGCGAGCTGGTCGCGCTGAACGAGCTTCCCCGGCACCTGATCCTCGCGGTTCTGACCAGGGAAGACCCGGATTTCTACAACCACAAGGGCTTTAGCCTTAGGGGGATTTTACGGGCCGCGTTCGGGGAGATAACGGGCCGGAATCTGGGGGGAGGCTCCACGATCACCCAGCAGGTGGCGGGAACGCTGTACTGCAACCGCATGGAACGGACCCTGTCCAGAAAGATACGGGAACTTTGGTGGGCGTTTCAGATGGAACGCCGTTTCAGCAAAAACGAAATCCTTGAAATATACCTTAACTATATGAACATGGGGGCGGGGACTTACGGCGTGGAGGCTTCGAGCCGCTACTTTTTCGGCCACAGCGCCCGGGACGTTACCCTTGCCGAGGCGGCGGTTCTCGTGGTTCTGCTGTCAAGCCCGACCAACTACAATCCCCTGCTCAACCCGAATCTGGCGATGGGACGGCAAAAGGACGTTCTGGACAAAATGGTGGACGCCGGCTATGTCACAAGGGAAGAAGCGGACGTTTCGTTCACGGAATACTGGGATAACTACGACTATACGCGGGTTTCGGCGTCGGCCTATTACAGCCGGGAAGACAAGGCCCCCTGGTTCAGCGAATACGTCCGCCGGGAACTCGACAGGCTCATGTACGGTGAAATGGACTATTACAGGGACGGCTACACGGTACATACCACGATGGACATGAAATTCCAGAGCCTCGCGGAAACAAGCATGAGCGCCGGAATCGTCAGGGGCAACGATCTGTACCAGAGAATTTCCGGTTCGCGGCTCACCAGATCGGAAAACACGTTTATCCCGATAGTAAACCTTCTTACCCTTACGTTTAACCTGGGCGGCGTTCACGCGGCCGGGGAAGGCCAGGACGAACGGAGGGCGGTTAACAGGTATACCAAAACAATCAACCAGGTTGTCGATATGGCGTCCCTGGTTTTCGACCTTCCCGAACTGGAAAGCCTTACCAAAACGTCTTACACGATGATGAAGGACATAACCGCGGAAAACGTCGTCGAGGGCGCCCTAATCGTTCTTGAAAACGATACCGGTTACATCAAGGCGATTGTGGGGGGCTCCAAATACGACGCGAACAACCAGCTTATCCGGGCTACCCAGGCGCAAGTAATGCCCGGCAGCGCGTTCAAGCCGCTGTACTATTCGGCGGCCATTGATTCCCGCCAGTTTACGATGTCTTCGCTTATTTACGATTCGCCGATGGTCTTCGAGAGCGGCAGCGGAATTCCCTATATTCCCAACAACTATTCGGGTACCTGGCGCGGGCCGGTACTGCTCTATGAAGCGCTGGCCCTTTCCCTTAACATTCCGGCACTCAAGATTCTTGACGGCATTGGCTTTGACGCCGCGATTAACCGTTCCGCCGATCTTTTGGGGATTACCGATCCCGCGGAAAAACAGCGGACCTTTCCCAGGGTGTATCCGCTGGGCCTGGGGATCAGTTCCGTATCTCCCCTTCAAATGGCCCGGGCTTTCGCGATTTTCGCGAACCAGGGCAGAGACGTAACGCCGCTGGCGATCAGAACCGTGGAAGACCGGAACGGCAGAATAGTTATCGATTACGAGCGGGATATCAGGCTTCGGCAGCAGGAGATGGGCAGTAATATCCAGGTGATAAGCCCGCAAAACGCCTATATTATGATGCGGCTTTTGGCCCACACGATCAGTATCGGAACCCTGGCTTCGGGGTCGGGTTTCGGCTCAAAGCTCAACGTAAGCGACGACAAGGGCGTAACATACCGGATACCCGCGGGCGGCAAAACCGGTACTACCCAAAACTGGTCCGACGCCTGGGCCGTGGGATCCACTCCCTACTATACGATTGCCATCTGGTTTGGTTTTGACAAACCGGGCAATTCGCTGGGAAACGACGTTACCGGCGCTTCCCTGGCCGCGCCCATCTGGGGGGACCTGATGCACGAGTACAACCAGGGCCTTCCCCGCCGGGACTTTGTCCGGCCCTCCGGAGTGGTGGACGCCACCGTGTGCCGGGCTTCGGGACTGCTCCCGACCGAAGACTGCCCCAGCCGCGTGACGCTTTCGTTCCTTGCCGGAACGGTTCCGGCGGCGTCCTGCGATCAGCACGGGCCGAACGCCAACTCGCGCTTCGGAATTACCGACAGCTTTACGACCAGCGCGACCCTGTGGGGCGGCGATCTCGCGTCTGAACTTCAGATGCCGGTACTGCCTCCCGAACTTCTCAACGATCTGCCCGGAAGCGTTATTCGGCCGAACGACAGTCCCGGTATGGGAGTCGAACTGCCAAGTTACAATCCCCTTTTGGATTAAAGGACGCCGATGCAGATTTTCATTGAGGACGTAATTGTAAAAAAAAGAATTCGAAAAGAGATGGGGGATCTGGAAGCCCTCGCGGAAAGCATGAACCGTGTCGGACAGTTGGCCCCCATCGTACTTACCGAAAAAAACGTGCTCCTTTCGGGCGGAAGGCGGCTTGAGGCGGCAAAACGCCTGGGCTGGAGAACCATAAACGCCATTGTCACGAAGCTTCCCGAGGGGGTAAGCGCGCTGGAAATTGAAATTGAGGAAAACAAACAGCGCCGCGATTTTAGCCCGGAAGAATCGGCGGCGGCCATGAAAAAACTGTACCGGCAGCAACATCCGGGTTTTTTCCGCCGTTTGTGGAACTGTATAGTCCGCTTTTTCAGGAGGCTTTTTAAACTGTAGCGGGCTTTCGCCCGAAGGAACGCTGAAAACGCCCGGCCGCGTTTTCAGCGTTTAGCCGGAAACGACGATGTTTACAAGCTTGCCGGGCACGGAGATTACCTTGACAACGGTTTTGCCGGCCGTCCACTTTTGCGTTCCCGGCAGGGAAAGAGCCGTTTTTTCAAGCTCGTCTTTTTCCGCGCCGGCGGGAGCGGTAAATTTATCCCGTATTTTTCCGTTGACCTGTACCACTATCGTAACTTCGCTGTCCATGCAGTATTTTTCGTCGTAAACGGGCCAGGCTTCGTTCGACACCGATTCACCGCCGCCGAGCCTTTCCCAGAGTTCCTCTCCCAGATGGGGGGCGTAACAGGAAAGCATTTTAACCAGCGGCGCCCACAGCGGAACGGGAACCTCGGCAAGTTTGGCAAGTTCGTTGGAATAGATCATCATCGCGCTGATCGCCGTATTGAAGTTTAGGCCTGCCGTATCGCCGCTTACCTTTTTGACGGTTTTGTGCAGAAGCCGCGGCAATTGATCCCCCGAATCGTCCTCGACGGCCGGACTATCGGACTGATCCGCGGGCCGTACCTTTCCGGCGATGGTCCAGATACGGTCAAGAAAGCGGGACACGCCGACAAGACCGGCGGTACTCCAGGGCTTGCTTACCTCAAGCGGCCCCATAAACATTTCGTAAACCCGCAGGGAATCCGCGCCGTAATCGCGGACTATATCGTCGGGGTTGATGATGTTTTTAAGGCTTTTGCTCATCTTGGCGATAACCTCGCTGACCTCTTCGCCCGTGGCCTTTTCCACAAAACGGTTTCCCTGTTTTTCCACCTGATCCGTGGGAACCAGGGTTTTGTCGCCGCGCTGATAGGCGAAACTCGTGATCATCCCCTGGTTAACCAGACGCCGAAACGGTTCTTTGGTGTTTACCAGCCCGAAATCGTAGAGTACCTTGTGCCAGAACCGCGCGTAGAGCAGATGAAGCACCGCGTGCTCGACTCCGCCCACGTAAAGGTCTACCGGCGCCCAATAATCTATTTTGTCCCTGTCCGCGAACGCGTTCCCGTTACGGGGATCCAGATAACGAAGGTAGTACCAGCAGGAACCGGCCCACTGGGGCATCGTGTTGGTTTCCCGCCTGGCCCTGCCGCCGCATTTGGGGCAGGTCGTGTTTACCCACTCGTCGATGTTGGCAAGCGGGGATTCGCCCGTTCCCGTGGGGGCGTAAGACCGCACTTCGGGCAGCCTGAGCGGAAGGTCTTTTTCGTTCAGGGGGACAATGCCGCAGCTTTCACAGTGTACAAGGGGAATAGGCTCGCCCCAGTACCTTTGGCGGCTGAATATCCAGTCCCGCAGTTTGTAGTTGACGGCCTGTCTGCCGACGCCTTTTTTTTCAAGCCAGGCGGTGATTTCCCGTATGGCGTCCTGTGTGGCGAGCCCGGTAAATTCCCCCGAATTGACCGCGTAGCCGTCCGCGACGGTACATTCCGCCGGCTCGGCGGAATAGTCCGCGGAACCGGGCCTGTCCGACGAAACAACCTGAACAATCGGCAGATTGAAGGCCCTGGCGAAATCCCAGTCCCGTTCGTCGTGGGCCGGAACGGCCATAATCGCCCCGGTACCGTAACTGATTAGCACATAGTCGGCAATCCAGATCGGGATACGCCGGCCGTTCACCGGATTTACCGCGCAAGCGCCGGAAAAGACGCCGGTTTTTTCCTTAGCGAGATCGGTCCGCTCAAGGTCGCTTTTTTTGGCGGCGGCCTCAAGGTACGCGGCGACGGCGGCTTTCTGTTCCGTCGTCGTGATTTTTTCCACCAGGGGGTGCTCCGGGGCAAGAACCATGTAGGTGACGCCGAACAGGGTGTCGGGCCTTGTCGTATAAATCTCGAAGGAAAGCTCTTCGGCATCACCGCGCGGCGGGTCGCTGGTATCGACCGTAAATACCACGTTGGCCCCCCGGGAACGGCCGATCCAGTTTCGCTGCATAAGCTTGACCGGTTCGGGCCAGTCAAGGCCGTCCAGGTCTTCAAGAAGCCGTTCCGCGTAAGCGGTGATTTTAAGTATCCACTGGCGGATCCGCCTGCGAACAACCCTGGTTTTACAGCGTTCGCAAAGACCGTCCACCACCTCTTCGTTGGCAAGCCCCGTCTTGCAGGAGGGACACCAGTTGATGGGGCTTTCCGCTTCGTAGGCCAGGCCCTTTTCAAAAAGTTTAAGGAATATCCACTGGGTCCATTTGTAGTAGTCCTCGTCGGAGGTCGCCAGCTCTCTGTCCCAGTCGTAGGAAAAGCCCAGGGATTTGATCTGGGCGCGGAAACTGTCGATATTGTCCGCGGTGGTTTTTGCCGGATGGATTCCCATTTTGATCGCGTAGTTTTCCGCGGGAAGCCCGAACGAGTCAAAGCCCATCGGATGAAGCACATTATAGCCGTTCATTCTAAGGTAACGGCAATAAATATCCGTGGCGGTATACCCTTCCGGATGACCCACGTGGAGGCCCTGGGCGGAAGGGTAGGGAAACATGTCAAGCACGTAGCGGCGTTTTTCCCTGGGGATCGACGGATCTTCCGACGCCCTGAAGGTTTTGTGTTCTTCCCAATACTTTTGCCACTTTGGCTCTATGGTCTTGAAAGGATACATGTTGAATAAACTCCTGTATGGTAAGACCGTTTCAAAATCCGGCGTTTTGAGACGGCCTTACCTATCTTACCGGTAATCCTTCACTGTGGCAATTGATCCCGGCAGGGCAAAACGCGGCTTTTAGCGCAAATTTAACCCCGCTATATAGGCGTCCAGTTCCGCCCTCGCGCTTTGGACAAGCTTTTCGGCGTCGGCGATTTCCGCGTTTACTGCGTCGATTTCCGCGTCGATGCTTGTCATGCGCCTAACGTAGTTTCTGCCGGATTCGCTTTCGCTCCCCACGGCGGCAAGGTTTTGCCTCACCCTGTCCTGTTCCGCGCCAAGCCGTGTTTTCCGGCCCTGGATTTCCGTCAGGGCCTGCCGCGCGGCCGCGGCCTTCCGCTGGAGCCCCACGGCCACGGAAAGGGCGGCCCTGACATTGGCGGGAATCTCCTGGTTTGAGGCGTATTCGACAAAGCTTTCCTCCCCAAGCCGGGCAAGGACAATCCGCTCGGAAACGGGGCTTTCTTCCCTGACGGTAAACACGATTTCGCCGCCGCCGGGCAGGTTTTGGACAAAGCGGTACAGGGAATCGGTTTTTTCAAGGTAAGCCGCCGGCTCGGTCAGGGCCGCGCCGCCCGTAATGGGATGTTCCACAATAAGGCGCTTTGTTTCGGCCCCGGCGTTTTTGACCGTATAGTTTCGCTCGAAAACAACCCGCCGGTTTATAAGCATTACGCCGCCCGAAACCGTTACGGAATTGACAAGGCGCGTACCGGAAGATTTTGCCGACGCGGTAACCGAAAGGTCTTCCCCGTAACTGATAAAACGCCTGTCGTTTTCACTGAAAAATTCAATCAGCGAGTCTCCGGCGTAGACGCCGCCGTCGTACACGGTTATCGGCCCCGCGGGAAGCTTCATTCCCGTCGTGTTGGTAAGCTCCGCGCCAAGTTCGGGATGTACGCTGCCGGCCGCCGTCCGCGCGCCGGAAAGAACGAGCGACTTGAGCGCGGTTATGCTGCCGTCAACAAGGGGCAGCATGGCGCTCTGTCTGCGAAGCAGGGTTACGGGCTTGTTTATCCTGAACGAAAACTGGTCTCCCGCGGCCGCGCCCTCCGCGGCCGCCGTGACGCGTCCCGCCCTGGCGAGGGGAGCGGCTTCCATCTTCGACATCTCCAGATTATCGGCGTATCTTTCTTCTTCCACCGATCCCATCGCGAGGCCGGCCCTGTCGTAGCCCGAGGCGTAGCTGCGGGCCCGGGCGGTTCCCGCTATAGCCAGAGGCTGGACGGGCCGGGCAAGGTAATACGGCGGATAAAGTTCCTGGATAAACGAAACCGGCCTTCCCGCTACCAGGGAAAGCTCCACATTGTTCCAGTCGCTGTCGCTGCCGTTATCAATGATCGCCCAGCCCTGGAACAGCGGCTCGCGTTCTCCCAGATCAAGGCGGTACGAAACCTTCCATACCGGGACGGGGATCACGTAGCTTAGCGAAACGTTCCGGCTGCCGGGGTTTTCCGCGTTCAGGGTTACGAAAAGGTTTCGTGTTCTTGACGCGCGGTTCGCCGTGATAAGATCAAGGGCCCGTTCAAGGTCCGCGTTCAATGCCGGATCCTTGAACATAAAGGAGCCGATATCCGTGAGGGCGATAAGTTTCAGGCCGCCGTTCGTGTAAAGGGAAAGAAACGTTTCCTGGGTTTCGCCGGCGGCGGAACGGCGCTCGATCCCGACGATCCTCCCGCTTACCGGGTTCGGGGCGGAGACCTCGATTTCCGCGCCGCGCTGGGCCGCGAAAATTTCCGCGGTTCCGGGATACCCTGATAAATCAATACGCAGGCTTTCCAGGGTTTTTTCCAGGGTTTCCTCGGACGGATACCGTACCACGGGAGAGGCCCCGCGCGCCGGATCGTTTACCGTCAGGGACTTGAGGGCGTCGTTTACCGCGTCCACGTCAAACGGCAGCCGGATTCCGGCCTCGCCGGAAACGGTTCCGCCGTGTTCAAAATAGCCCACGCCGGAAGAAAACACCGCCACCCGCCTGAGCGGAAGTTCCGTTTCGCCTCCGGACGAATTTTGGGCGGAAAGCCCCGATCCGCCCAGCGGCGCGAGCGCTCCTCCGAATACAAAAAGCAGCGCGGCAGCGCAAAGGCCGTTCATTTTCCACATAATCTATCCTCCATAAATTTTTATTCCGCCCGCGGGTTTAACACCCGGGAGCCCGCTCGCGCGGGGGAGCCCTGGGCGGTTTTTAAACTCGCTGTTATATTGGTTTGTACCGTTCCAAAACCGAAGTTTCGGAACGGCCCGATTCGCCGGCATAAACGGCGGGCCCGCGGAGAGCCGCCGCCGGCGTTTTGTACAACGCAAAGGACCGGTTTCACAGGCCGTCCTTTTTTGGAACGGGGGGGAGGGGAGCGGCCCAGCCGATAAAGAGGAGCGCCAGTCCCGCGATAAAGAACGAGACAATTCTTGCGGCGGTTCCGGTATTGGTCATGTCCAAAAGCAAAAGCTTGGCAATGTCCGCCACGGTGAGGATCGCCCCGGCTATCCATAAGGGTCTCCGGGCCAGACGGTGGCCGAGGATAATGTGGCCTATACCCCAAAAGGCCCAAAACACAAAAAGGCCGAACTTAAACGCGCCGGAAGAGCCGGCGGCGGCAAAGGGGACGCCCGCGAAAAAGTGAAGGCCGCGGGCAAGCATCGAGGTAATCCAGAAAAAAGCCATAATGTCGGCAAGGGCAAGAACCGCGGGCCGGCCCATTGACGGAAGATCCGCCCTGCCCGCCGCCCTCTGGGTAACGACGATTACGACGGCGCAGAGGGCCTGTTGAAGTTCCAGGGGATTCAGCACGGGAATGTACAGGGGAAGGGGAGCGGGGCTTCCCGGCATAAAGAGCGTTACGGTAAACCACAGGGCGGCGGCGGCAATACGCATTTCCAGCGTAAAAAATCCCCGGCGGGCCATATACGTCATCAGCATCGCGAAGGCCGCTATCAAAAGAAGCACGCCGCCGGCCGCCCATACGCTGCCGCCGCGAATAAACGCGGC
>JAIRSC010000168.1 GCA_031255645.1 Treponema sp.
AAACAAGCAGGCCGGACGTGAATCGCTTCATTACCGCCATCGTAGCATTTTTTCCGCCGGCAGTCCATCACAATACAAAAGCGTCCGGACAGCCCGGACACGCTTCCGGGCGGTTCCGGCGTACATCGGAACCGCTTGCGGGCGCCCGCGGATGGCCCGCAGGTACTTCCCAACGGTCCGGAAGTGGTTCCCGATGGTCCGGAAGTGGTTCCCGGTGGTCCGGAAGTGCTTCCCGGTAAGCGCTATTCGGAACCGCGAAACTCCGGATGCAAAAGCCCTCGCGCGAGATAAACAAATTTGTCTATTATCGAAAGAAAGATCACGACGCCGACAGCGATTTCCACGTAACCCATCCACCAGGGCCGGCCCAGGAACATCACCGCGGATTCAAGCACGAGAAAAACCATAATGGCGGCTACGCTGACCTTTCCCGGCAGGGTGGTTTGCGGGGAAAGTTTCTTTCGCACAAAGCACAGTATCAACATCCCCAGTGAATGTATGAACAGCCTGCCGATGATAAGCAAAAACAACCAGGTTTTTATCCGCCTGAAAAAACAAAACGCCGCCGCCGTGGCCCCCAGAACAAGATAGTCTCCGGCCGAATCCAGGATTTTCCCCATGCAGGTTTCAAGGTTTTTCGCGCGGGCAAGACGTCCGTCGAAAAAATCGCTGAGAAACGTCAGGGCGATGGAAATTACCAGCGCCGGGCCGGCGTCATAATTCCCGCAGGCGTAAATCAGAAAGATCAGAAAGGGAAGCATCGTTATTCTGAACAGGGTTATTTTGTTGGAAAGATTCACCCTGGGTTCCGCTTCGCCGCTGTGAATATTGTAAAACAGGCCCCTGTTCGCGGCAAGGAACAGCAAAACGACAAGATCAAAACCCGCCTGCGCCGCCAAAAAAACAAGAAAGAATCCCGCGCCAAAATCGTATAGACGGGACAGCATGAAAAAAGCGGCCGACTCGCCCAGAAAAAGCGTCACAACCGTAATAATGATTGACGAAAGGAGCATAATAAGAGCTTAACGCTTGACAACGCCTGTTGTCAAATATGATACTTTGATATGTGAAAGCGGCGGATAAACTGAGCGCGCTTCGTATCATTCTGGCGCCGGTGTTTTTTATCATCTACTTTATTCCCCAATGGAACCCCGCCGGTATCGCCGAACGTTTTCCCGGTATGTCCGTGTGGTCCGTTCCGGTTTTGTGGCTGATTTTTGCCGCTTCCGCGTTCAGCGACATGTTCGACGGTATGGTCGCCCGCAGACGGAACGAGGTAAGCGACTTCGGCAAGCTGTTTGATCCCTTCACCGATACGCTGGCGCAGTTAACGTATTTTTTATGCTTTGTTCTCGACGGGTTTTTTCCGGCGCTCCTGTATATCGTGATCCTCTACCGGGAATTCGGAATCCTCTTTCTCCGCAATCTTATGCTGAAAAAAGGAACCGCGATGGGCGCCCGCGTGTCCGGCAAAATCAAAACCGTCGCCTACATAAGCGCCTGCGCGCTGGCTCTTTTGGCGCTTGGTATCCGGCGGACAAAGTTCGCCGGCGGGTTTGAGGCTCTCGCCTCAACGGCGGCGCTGGCGGTGTTTGTCGTTTCGGCGGCGCTGGCGGTGTTCTCGTTTGTCGACTATCTAAGCGTTTACCGCCGGGAAAAATGATGAAAACCCGGCCGGGGTTTTCAGAGCTTTCCTAAAGACTTTTTCCGTTGTTTGTGGTATTGTCCCCCTATGCTTGATTTGAAAGAGACGTGGAAAGACCGCGTCGCTTCCGTGATAAACGATCTCCTGAAAGAATCGGGTTCTTCGGAACGTGTTGTTCCGGGCGGCATTGTGGCCGAACTTCCCCCAAAGCCGGAGATGGGGGATCTTGGTTTTCCGATGTTCGGCTACGCGAAAACGCTCCGCAGGGGGCCGCCCCAAATCGCCGCGGCCGTTGCCGAACGGCTTGCCCCGGAACTCCGCGCGGACGGAAAGCCGCCCCCCCCGGATTCCGGCGCTTCCGTTACGGCGGAAGGCCCCTACGTCAACATCCGCCACGACCGGGGCGAAACCTCCGCCCGGATACTGGGCCGTATCCTCGACGAAAGCCGCCCGGTGGGAAGGCCGGGTCTTGACGGGCGGCCGGGTTCCAGTAAACAGACGGGTTCCGGCGAAATCCCGAATCTTCGGGGCATCGGCGGCGCCCGGATCATGGTGGAATTTTCAAGCCCCAATACCAACAAGCCCCTTCACCTGGGGCACCTCCGCAACAACATACTCGGCGAAAGCGTTTCGCGGATTCTTTCCGCCCGCGGCGCGGAAGTCCGCAGGGTCTGCATTATCAACGACAGGGGTATCCACATCTGTAAATCGATGCTGGCATATAAAGAACATGGAGCGGGAAAGACGCCCGAATCGGAGGGGATTAAAAGCGATCATTTTGTCGGCGACTGGTATGTGGAATTTAACCGGCAGCTTAAAAACGAAGCTGAAATTCTGGCGCGGGACAGGGGCCTGAAAAAAGAAGAGGCCGAGGCCGCCGCGCCCTGTATGGCCCGCGCCCAGGAACTGCTCCGCAGCTGGGAAGCGGGAGACGCCGAAACGACGGCGCTCTGGAAAAAGATGAATGGCTGGACCATAGACGGCATAAAGGCTACCTACGAACGCACCGGAATTTCGTTTGACCACTATTACTTTGAAAGCGAAACCTACCTTAAAGGCAGGGAGGAAATTCTTAAGGGCCTTGAAAACGGAATTTTTTACCGCGCGCCCGACGGAGCGGTGATGGTGGATCTGGAAGAAGAAAAGCTCGACAAAAAAGTCCTGCTCCGCGGCGACGGAACGTCCATCTACATTACCCAGGACATTGGCCTCGCGATTTACCGGAACCGGGACTGGCCGTTTGACCGGCTTATTTATGTCGTCGGCTCCGAACAACAGTACCACTTCAAGGCCCTGTTCGCGATACTGAAAAAACTCGGGTTTCCCCGGGCGGACAACCTCTATCACCTTTCCTACGGCATGGTAAACCTTCCCGAAGGAAAAATGAAAAGCCGGGAAGGAACGGTGGTGGACGCCGACGACCTTCTCGACGAGCTGCGGGATATGGCTCTTGAGGAAATCCGGGAAAAAGACCGCGAAGAGGCTGTGGGCGACGCCGGCGAAACCGCGGAAAAAATCGCCCTGGGGGCGCTGCATTATTTTCTGCTTTCCGTATCGCCGTCGAAGGACATGCAGTTTAACCCCCGGGAAAGCCTTTCGTTTACCGGCAACACCGGCCCGTATTTGCAGTACATGGGCGCCCGGATTTCCTCGATGCTGCGGAAAGCCGAAGCGGACGGAACGCTTGCCGGAACGGGCGGGGCGGACGCCGGCGGGCCGGCCGAATTCGCGGACGCGGCCCGGACGCTCACCGGCGGCCCGGAATGGGAGCTGCTAAAAATACTCGCCGGCTACGACGAAGCGGTTGCCTTTGCCGCGGAAAACATCGATCCGTCGGTCGTGGCCGCCTATCTGTACGATCTTTCCAGGGCTTTCAGCCGTTTTTATCACGACTGCCCGATACTCCAGGCCGAATCCCGGGAACTTGTCGCGGCCAGGCTTGCCCTGTCAAAAGCCGTACTCAGGGTGCTTAAAGACGCGCTGGAGCTCATCAATATTCCGTTTTTGGAAACCATGTAACGGGCGAGTACGATTGCGGGAATGGAGAAAAATATGAGTGATATGAACGACATGGAAGAAAATCCCGCCCGGATTCCGACCCGGATTCCGGAACGGATACGGGAGCTTCGGGAAGTGGAAGAGATCAGCGTTATCGACATGGCGCGCGACATCGGGACAAGCGCCGAAGATTACGCGAAATACGAATCCGGGGAACTCGATATTCCGATCAGTATTCTCTACAAAATCGCCCTGTGTCTGGGCGTGGACGCTACGGTGCTGCTTACCGGCGAAGATCCCCGGATGGATACGGCCAGCGTATGCAGGAACGGCCAGGGGGTGCGGATAGAACGGTATCCGGGCTATGAATTTTCAAGCCTGGCCTATAACTTCAGGGGCCGTACCCTCGAGCCGCTGCTGGTGTACCTTGATTCCTCAAAGCCGCCCGCGCCGCCGGTAAGCCACGCGGGCCAGGAATTCAACTATGTGATCGAAGGTTCGGTAAAGGTTACCGTCAACAAGCGGGAATATATTCTTGACGCCGGAGACTCAATCTACTTTGACGCGACCCTGCCCCACGGGCAGTCCGCGGAGGGAACGTTCGCCCGTTTCCTTACGATCATTCAGGAAAAAGCATAGCGGTTCCAAAACGCCGAACCGTAAAATTGCGCAGCAGGATACATGATGAACGACATATTATCACGTTTTTGTCCCCGTATCGACTTTGACAGCTACGAGGATTTTTTTGAAAACTACCGTTGCGTTGTCCCGGACGATTTCAACTTCGCCTATGACGTGGTTGACAACTGGGCGGAGATCGATCCCGGCAAGCTTGCCCTGCTGTGGACAAACGACGAAGGAGAGATGAAGTCCTATTCTTTTTCGGACATGAAAAAACTTTCCGGCAGGGCGGCGAATGTCTTTAGGGCCTGGGGGATAAAAAAAGGCGACGTCGTTATGCTGATACTCAAGCAGCGTCCCGAAGTGTGGATAAGCATGCTTGCCCTTGAAAAGATTGGTGCGGTTTGTATTCCCGGCAGCTATCAGCTTACCCAAAAGGATCTTGCCTACCGCTGTAACATTGCCGGGGTCAAGGCCCTTGTTACCGTCGACGACAGGGAGCTTTTGGACGACCTTGAAAAAGTTCTCCCCGAATGTAAAACCGTCGCGGTAAAGGCTTTGGCGGGAACGCGGGTTCCCGAAGGTTTTGTCGATTTTCGCAAAGCCATAGACGAAGCCCCGGAAGATTTCCCCCGGCCGCCCTCCGGCGGCGGGGCCGGGGATTTTTCCCGCGCGGAACATCCGCGAATTCCGCCGGTACTGGAACCCATGCTGATTTACTTTTCTTCCGGGACGACCGGCATGCCCAAGATGGTACTTCACAACCACAGCCTTCCCCTGGGCCACATTGTGACGGCCAAATACTGGCAATGCGTCCAGGACGGAAAAGTTCACATGACCCAGACTGATTCGGGCTGGGCAAAATTCGCATGGGGGAAAATTTACGGCCAGTGGATATGCGGCGCGGCCGTCGGCGTTTACGATACGGAAAAATTCACCCCGAAGGGAATGCTTGACGCCATTGAACGCATACGGCCGGCGACCTTCTGCGCTCCGGCGACGATCTTTCGTTTTCTTATCAAGGAAGATCTTTCGTCTTACGACTTCAGCTTTATTGAGCATACTTCCGTAGCCGGGGAGCCCCTGAGCCCGGAGGTGTTTTATCAGATAAGGGAAAAAACCGGCCTTGAGATACGGGAAGGTTTCGGCCAGTCCGAGACCTCGGTAATGGCCGCGTCGTTCAAATGGCTTCCCGTCCGGCCCGGTTCCATGGGAAAGCCGGCCCCGCTGTTCGGCCTTTCCCTGCTTGACGAAAACGGGAAACCCTGTGACGACGGCATTGTCGGCAATATCAGCGTTACCGCCGCCGGTTCGCCGGATGTGGAGGGCCTTGCGCGCTCGGATTCGCCGCCCGGATTGTTCCGGGGCTACTGGAAAGACGACGGGGTAACCCGCGCCTCCTGGTACGACGGCGCCTACAGAACCGGCGACATGGCCTGGCGCGACGCGGACGGCTACTACTGGTTTGTGGGCCGGAACGACGACGTGATAAAATGTTCCGGCTACCGTATCGGCCCCTTCGAGGTGGAAAGCGCCCTTATGGAACATCCGTCGGTACTGGAATGCGCCGTCACCGCCATCCCGGATCCGACGCGGGGCCAGGTTGTCAAAGCGACAATCGTGCTGGCAAGGGGGGCCGCCCCTTCCGAAGAGCTAAAACGGGAACTTCAAAACCACGTAAAACGGGTTACCGCCCCCTACAAGTATCCCCGTATTGTGGAATTTGTCGACGAACTTCCCAAAACGGTCAGCGGCAAGATACAGCGTAACGTGATACGGCAGAGGGACGGAGAGGCGTCCGTACCCCGCCAAAACGGTTGAGCGTTCCGGCGCGGCACATAACGGCCGCGCCGTATGCGGGGCCGCAAAAGCGCCGCGAATAAAGCGCGGCGTTTGTTATGCCGTATGAGGCTTTCCCAAAACTTCAGTTTTTGGGAAAGCAACTTTGAAATTCGCGGTTTTGCAAGGCTGAAGGCCTGAAAAACCGCAAGAGCCTGTCCAAAAACCGTGCGCGTAGCGCACAGTCAATTAGTTTTGGGACAGGCTCGTATGGCTTTTGTTTTCGTCTGAAGGCCGCTGCTCGGCGTACAGATGAATATCCCTCTGGGGGAAGGGAATGTGCAGGCCCGCTTCTTCAAGTTTTTCCTTCAGCCCGCGCATCTGATCCCAGTAAATCGTCCAGTACAGGTTGAGGGGCGCCCACGCGCGGAGCAGTATGTTAACGCTGCTGTCCCCGTATGACTGAACCAGTATCTGGGGCGCGGGCTCCGCGAGAAAGCGGCTTTCGGCGGCGGCCATGTCCTTTACTACCTGGAACGCGGTGTCAATGGAATCCGAATAGGCGACAGGTACGGAAATGTCCATGCGGCGCTTTCCGTTGCGGGTATAGTTTTTTAGCGGCGTTTCCCAGATGTTTGAATTGGGCGCCGAAATGTAAATACCGTCCGGGGTTTCAAGAATCGTCGTAAAAAGCCTTACCTCTTTTACCGTTCCGCTGTACGAACCGAATTCAATATAATCCCCCCGCCTGTAGATTCCCAGAAAAATCAGGATCATGCCGGCCGCGATATTGCTCAGGGTGTCTTTTAGGGCAAGGCCTACGGCAAGACCCGCGGCGCCAAGGAGCGCGAGAAGACCCGTCGTATCGACGCCGAAAACGTTGAGGATCATGATAAGGCAGATGATGAAAATTCCGTAACGGACAAGCCGCCGCAAAAGTTGGGAGATTGTATCGTCGATTTTCAGACTGGAGGAGGGGCTCCGGCTGTTGGCGCCAATCAGTTTTTCCGCTCCCTGGCTGATAAATTTCCCCATGGCGGCGATGATAAACGCGACAAGTATATTTTTTCCAAGGGCAAAAATTATGCCGCTGTACCTGGCCCATAATTCCGCGAATGTTTCGTTCATATTCCAATCATAAGATTACGCGGCGTTTCTTGCAACGGTTAAAGCGCGCAAGATTATGCGATGTTTTCCGCGATGTTTTCCGCGATGTTCGAAGCGCGGTTGAACAAAGAGGGTTTTTGGGGCACACTTGTCCCTATGAGCAAGATACCTGTTGGAATCCTCGGCGCAACCGGCATGGTCGGCCAAATGTATATCAGCCTTTTGCGCGATCATCCATGGTTCGAGGTTACCTATGTCGCGGCTTCTCCACGCAGCGCGGGAAAGCCCTACAGCCAGGCTGTAGCCGGCCGCTGGCACCTGGAACGCGGCGGAACGGAAGGCGGCCGGGCGGAAGGCCCGGACGCCCTAATTGTCGAAGACGCCAACGACGTTTCCAGGGCCGCGGCCGCGAACAAACAGGGACGCTGCGCCTTTGTGTTTTCCGCGCTGGAAATGGGTAAAGAGGAAATTCGCGCGCTGGAAGAAGCGTACGCGGCGGCGGGGATTCCCGTGGTGTCCAACGCGTCGGCAAACCGCTGGGCGGAAGACGTTCCAATGCTCATAGCCGAAGTGAATCCCGATCACGCGGATATCATCCCTTTCCAGAAAAAACGGCGCGGCTGGGACAGGGGTTTTATCGCGGTAAAGCCCAACTGTTCGATACAGAGTTACATGACCCCCCTGTGGGCTTTGGTGGAAGCGGGTTACGAAATAAAACGTATCGTTGTAACCACAATCCAGGCGGTCTCCGGGGCCGGTTATCCGGGGGTTCCCAGTTGGGACATGATCGACAACCTGGTGCCCTTTATAGGCGGCGAAGAGGAGAAGTCCGAGAGGGAACCCCTCAAGATACTCGGCTCAATCGACGGCGGGGTTTTTGTCGACGCCCCGTCGCCGCGAATCAGCGCCCATTGTAACAGGGCGCCGATTACCAACGGGCATACCGCCTGTGTAAGCCTTGAATTCGGGGAAAGAAAGCCCTCCCCCGGCGAGGTTCAGAAAATATGGACGGCGTTCCGGGCTTTGCCCCAGCGCGAAAAATTTCCGACGGCGCCGGAACAGCCTGTTGTCGTGCGGGAAGAGGCGGACCGGCCCCAGCCCCGTAAAGACCGGGACGCCGGCGGCGGCATGGCGGTTACCGTGGGCCGCGTCCGGCCCTGTAACGTGTTCGACATCCGGTTTACGGCCCTTTCGCATAATACGATCCGCGGCGCCGCCGGTGGGGGCATACTTAACGCGGAGCTGTTAAAGTACAAGGGCTATCTGTGACAAGCGGAACCGGCGGCGGGGATTTTCGGTTTTCGGCGCATCCCCCCGCCGGACAATTACGGCCAGTCCAAAACTGAAGTTTTTCGACGGCCGCCTCAAACGCGGGAATCTTTCCTGACAAGCTCGAATCTATAGTGTATACTGAATTTGAGCCGGGATCATTCATAAACTATACTATTACAGGGAGCGCAAAATGGAAAAATCGCGAAAGTACAAATTTGACTGGGATACGACTGTGGGCGCCGATATGCAGGTCGCGAGGCCAAGCCTTGGCCCCAGTACCCGCATTGAAGTATACCGTCTTTTTCAGTTCACCCTCAGGGACATACTGGAACAGCGCTACGGTACCGAAACGGCCGACGATTTGTTTCGCGAAGCCGGCGTTATGGCGGGAAAAGCGTTTTTCGAGAAATTTCTTTCCGACGCGAGCGACACCGCTTCTCTGGCGTCAAAACTGCAGGACGCCTTTACCAAACTCGGCATAGGAATATTCCGGGTAGAATCCGCGGAAACCGACAATTCCCGCTTTATTTTTACCGTCGACGAAGACCTGGATTGTTCCGGCCTTCCCGATACCGCGGATGTAGTCTGCGTGTATGACGAAGGTTTTATACAGGGAGTGCTTGAGTCTTTCAGCGGTAAAGGTTTTAACGTGCGGGAGATAGACTGCTGGTGCACGGGTTCCCGTACCTGCCGCTTCGAAGCAAAGGCGCTTGCGTCCTGATCCCATGGAAAAAACCGGCGGACTTGAGCATGTACGAAAACTCTTGCGGGACAATGTAATCCCCGAACTGAAAGGCGATATTGCCGATATTCCGTTACTTGGAGAGATACACAACGAAATTAAGGTAATACGGGAAACGCTGCTTTCTTTTTCCGCCGGTGATTTTTCTCCCGTTATCAAAATCCGGGGCATTATTCCCGGATGCCTTAAAGCCCTTCAATCCCATTTGCAGCATCTTATCTGGCAGGTCCGGCTTGTGGAAAAAGGCGACTTTAGCCAGGAAGTTCATTTTATGGGGGAATTCTCTACCGCTTTCAACAATATGGTCCGGCAGCTTAACAAAACCCTGCAGGAGCTTAAGCAGAAAGAAGAAACCCTCATGGCCCTTACCGACACCCTGCGTAACGAGATACACAACCGCAACACGGTGGTGGAGGCCCTCCAGGAAAGCGAAGCCCGGCTCAAATACCTGGCAAGCCACGATCCGCTGACCGGTACCTTTAACCGGCTTTCGTTTATCGAGATGGCTTCCGCCGAGCTTAAAAACGCGGCAAAGGCCGGGCTGCGCTGCTGTATGGCAATCATGGACATAGATCATTTTAAGCGCTTTAACGATACCTACGGCCATGTCGCCGGAGACGAAGCCCTGCGGCATATTGTCCGCGTGCTTTCGGGCGGCCTTCGAAAGGGAGATTTTCTGGGAAGGTACGGCGGGGAAGAATTTACGATTTTCTTTTTTAATTCGGACAAGGAAGCCGGCGCGGCGATTGTCGAGCGGCTCAGAAAAGCCCTGGCTTCTTCGCCCGTGCTTTTGGAAAACCAGGCGGTACAGGTCACCGCCAGCTTTGGGGTGGCCGAGGCCGAAGGCGATACGGGCGAAAAGGAATATGTCCAGAAACTCGTTACCAACGCGGACATAGCCCTTTACAGCGCGAAAAAGCACGGCAGAAACCGGGTAATGCTTTACGATTCCCTCATGGCGAAAGAGTTCCAGGAGCGGGCGGAAAAAAATTGCGCGAGATGCCCCATGGACGAGGAAACGCCCGGCGTTCTTTCTCCGGGCGTTCAGGACAAAAGCGCCGGGGCCGATCCATGAAAACAGAGCTTTTTACGTTTTGCGATTTTGCCCAGGAATCCGGGGGCAAACTTACCATAGTGGGCACCTTCGATACGATTATTTCCCGGAATTTTCCCTGTATCCATCCCCAGCTTTCACTGGTAATCCGCATACGCTTTGATTTATGGGAATTTGCCGGTCATAGTTTCAGGATAGAAACCAGGGACCTTGACGGGGAGATGAGCATTGAGCCTATTTCCGGCAAACTGGAGGTAAAAGGCGCCGGAAACGCCACTTCGGTGTCCCATCTGGTGTTTACAATTTCCAATCTCCGCTTTAAGTCCAGCGGAGTGGTGAATTTTGCCCTGTATGTGGACGACAAGGAAATCGCGTCCGTACCGCTGTATATCCGCAAAGGCTGATTGATATGATGCCGCTTGACTCCGCGCGGCGTTTTTCTTATATTATTGCTAATCAAATTTTTAATTTCCATCAGGAGGAACGATATGAAGGTAAAACCCTTGGCTGACAGGGTCATTGTAAAACTTGAGAAGAATGAGGCAAAGACCGCCGGGGGGATTATCATCCCCGATACCGCACAGGAAAAGACCCAGCAGGGAACGGTTGTCGAAGTAGGTCCGGGCACTGAAAAAGAAAAAATGACCGTAAAGTCGGGCCAAAAGGTAATGTACGACAAGTACGCCGGAACCCAAATCAAGATTGACGGTGTGGATCATCTGATCCTCAAAATGGGCGATATCGTCGCCGTCATTGAGTGACCGGGACTATTCCAAAATTTCGGTTTTTTAAGCGGTTTCTGTCCGGCCGGCCGTCTGAAAAGCGTCCGGCGGACAGAACCGAACGGTTTTCAGCGCGGTATTTGTGAACCTTGCGGTGTTTGTAAGTTTTTTTGACAAAAACGAGCAAACGCGGCCAGGATGACCCAGTTCTGGGGGCGTTTTTCCGCCTGTGTGTCATTACGATACAGTGTATTGTGTCATACAGCGGAAAAACACCGTCCCGCGGACAAAAAAGCTTCTAATTCCATAAAATACAGGGAATTAGAGGCTTTTTTTCACTTTACCCGGTTCTTGGCACGCTTCTTGCATGTATATGGGCAACAAATAATTCGGAGGTGTCCAATGACCGCGACTAAACGTACCGTACCAAAACAGAGTCTTAAAGACGAGACGACCCTTGCCCTGTATCTGCGGGAAATCAACCATATCCCCCTGCTTTCAAGGGAGGAAGAGGATGAAACCGCCAGAGAAGCGGCAGCGGGAAACAAAAAAGCCCAGGACAAGCTTGTTAACGCCAATCTTCGTTTTGTGGTGAATGTGGCGAAAAAGTATCAGGGACAGGGGCTGCCCCTCGAGGATCTTATCAGCGAGGGAAACATCGGCCTTCTTAACGCCGTACAGCGCTTTGACGTCGACAAGGGGTATCATTTTATATCCTACGCCGTCTGGTGGATCAGACAGGCGATACTCAAGGCAATCTGTGAAAAATCCAGGATGATTCGGCTTCCCCTGAACAGGGTAAACGAGCTTGTTCAGATTGAAAAAGTCCGCAAATTTGTCCAGGACGGATCGGAGCCGGAAGTAAAAGAAGTCGCCAGGCTGCTGAATATGGATCAGGGCAAGGTGACGGAACTGCTTAGCATTTCACGGGACATGATATCGCTGGAAAATCCGGTTTACGCGGAAAAAAATTCTTCCAGCCTTGGAGACTTTATCGAGGCCGAGCAGTACCAGTCTCCGGACGCCCATGTTGTCGAATCCGCCCTGCAGGACGATATAGAAATGGTGCTCGATACCCTGGACAGAAAAGAGGCCGAGGTTATCCGCTGCCGTTACGGCCTTGGAAACAAAACGCCCCTGTCGCTCAAAGAAATCGGCGAGCGTTTTAACCTTACCAAAGAGAGAATCAGGCAGATAGAAAAGAAGGCCCTCAAGCGGCTGCAGCACCCCGCCCGGCGGAAGGTTCTCGAAACCTATGTGGCCTGAGACGGCCGGCGGTTCGGGCGGCCCGGACGGCGGCATAACCCCCTTTATCCCAAAGGGGGTTATGCTGGACATGGACGGCCTTATGCTGGATACCGAGCGGATGGAGATCGCCCTGTATGTTCGAATCAGCCGGGAAATGGGCTGGCCCACAAGCGAAGCGTTTCTGCGTACCACCGTCGGCATCAGCGACGGCGGCGCCGAAAAAATCTACAAAGCGGAATTCGGCGCCGCGTATCCGTTCCGGGAAATCTGGGAACGGGTGAAAGACGCCCTTACCGGAATTGCCGAAACCGAAGGCATTCCCCACAGGCCCGGCCTGACGGCGCTTCTTGACAGGCTGGACGCTCTGGGTATTCCCAAAGCGGTCGCCACGTCCACGGAAAGAAAGCGGGCCCTCTGGAAGCTTGAAAAGGCCGGTGTAGCGGACCGCTTTGGCGTCCTGGTCTGCGGCGATGAAGTGCGCCGGGGAAAGCCCGCGCCCGACATATTCCTCAAGGCCGCCGAACGGCTCAACGCCGCTCCCGCGGACTGCGTCGGCTTTGAAGACTCCCCGGCGGGCCTTACGGGCCTTGCCGACGCGGGCATACGTTCAGTCTTTGTAAAGGATCTTGCCGAGCCGTCGTCCGCCGTACTTGCCACGGTCTGGCGGCGCTGCCCCAGCCTTGCCGAGGCGGCGGCGCTCTTCGGCTAATCGAAGTTCGTCCAATACTGTAGACACATTGTAAAAAAACACCAATTACGGAAGCTTGCCCCGCAGCCGTTTTTATCGTATTTTTTACATATCGATATGGATTACGAAAAATTTACAATTAAAGCCCAGGAAGCCCTCAACGAGGCCAGTTCCATAGCCCAGCGGAACGATCATTCGCAGGTAGAGACGGAACATATCCTCAAAGCTCTTCTGGAACAGGACGACGGCATTGTAGGGCCTCTTGTCGAGCGGATTGGGGTAAATCCCGCCCAGCTTTTGCAGGAAACGGAGCTTCTGGTTTCGGCGGTTCCCAAGGTCTACGGGGAAGCCGCCCAGCTTTATTTTTCAAGCGCCGCCGGAAAAATCCTGGCCAAGGCCGAAACCGAAGCCGCCGCGCTGAAAGACGAGTATGTTTCGGCGGAGCATATACTTATCGCCATTGCCGCTTCGGACGGAAAGGCGGCGGCCATACTGAAGCGCGCCGGGGTCAACAAGCAGGCGATTCTTGGGGCGCTCAAGGCGGTCAGGGGAAACCAGCGGGTTACCGATCAAAACCCGGAAGAAAAGTACCAGGTTCTGGAAAAATACTGCCGGGACCTTACCGCGCTGGCCCGGCAGGAAAAGCTTGATCCGGTTATCGGCCGGGACGAGGAGATACGCCGGGTTATGCAGGTTCTGTCCCGCAGAACCAAGAATAATCCCGTCCTTATCGGCGAGCCGGGCGTCGGGAAAACCGCCATTGCCGAAGGCCTTGCCCGGCGCATTGTCGCGGGCGACGTGCCCGAAGGCCTTAAGGGAAAAAAGCTTCTGGCCCTCGATTTGGGCGCGCTGGTCGCCGGGGCGAAATTCCGGGGAGAATTTGAGGAGCGGCTCAAGGCGGTGATTCACGAGGTTCAGGCCGCCGAGGGGAAGATCATCCTCTTTATCGACGAACTGCATAGCCTTGTGGGGGCGGGCGCCGCCGAAGGGGCCACCGACGCGAGTAACCTTTTGAAGCCCGCCCTGGCGCGGGGAGAATTGCGCTGTATCGGGGCGACGACCCTGGACGAATATCGCAAACATATCGAAAAAGACGCCGCGCTGGAACGGCGTTTTCAGCAGGTCTATACCTCCGAGCCGAATGTGGAAGACACAATCGCGATACTCCGGGGCCTTCAGGAACGCTACGAAGTCCACCACGGCGTGCGGATCAAGGACGAGGCGCTGGTCGCCGCGGCCTCCCTTTCCGACCGGTATATCACCAGCCGTTTTCTTCCCGACAAGGCCATCGACCTTGTTGACGAGGCGGCGAGCAGGCTCAAGATGGAACTGGACAGCCGACCCACGGAACTCGACAAGCTTGAGCGGAAGCTGCTGCAGCTTTCCATCGAAAAACAGGCCCTGGCCCGCGAGGAGGATTCCGCTTCCAAAGAGCGGCTCGACAGGCTGGAAAAGGAAATCGCCGATACCGTTTCCGAGCGGGACGCGATGAAGGCCCGCTGGGAAGGGGAGAAAAAGGATATTGAAAAGATCCGGGCGATCAAGCAGCAGATAGAAGAGCTTAAAATTGAAGAGACCCGCTGGGAACGGGAAGGAAACCTTTCCAAGGCGGCGGAAGTCAAACACGGAAAGATCCCCGATGCCCAGAAAAAGCTTAAGGCCCTTACCGACCAAATGGAAAAAAAGCGCGCCGGCGGGAACGCGGGCGGCGCGCTGCTGCGCGAAGAGGTAAGCGAAGAGGATATAGCCCAGGTGGTAAGTACCTGGACGGGAATCCCTGTGTCGAAGATGCTCAAGGGCGAACTGCAAAAATTCCTGGAACTGGAAAAAGTTCTCGAACAGCGGGTCGTGGGGCAGGAACCCGCCGTCATGGCCGTCGCCGACGCGATCAGGCGGAACAAGGCGGGGCTTTCCGACGCCGCAAGGCCCCTGGGAAGCTTTTTGTTTCTCGGCCCCACCGGCGTCGGAAAGACGGAACTGGCGAAAACCCTGGCGGACTTTTTGTTCAACGACGAAAAGGCCCTTACCCGGATCGACATGAGCGAGTACGGCGAAAAACACTCGGTGAGCCGGCTTATCGGCGCTCCGCCGGGTTATGTGGGCTATGAGCAGGGCGGCCAGCTTACCGAGGCGGTGCGCCGCAGGCCCTACAGCGTGATCCTGTTCGACGAAATCGAGAAGGCCCACCCGGAAGTGTTTAACGTGTTCCTCCAGATACTCGACGACGGAAGGCTTACCGACGGACAGGGCCGGGTTGTGGACTTCAAAAACGTGATCATCATTATGACAAGCAACCTGGGTTCCGATCTGATTCTCGGCGCGGAAAAACAGGAAGAAGTAAAATCCGCCCTTGGCGAGCTTTTAAAGCAGAGCTTCCGCCCGGAATTCCTTAACCGTATTGACGAAACGGTGATATTTAACCGCCTTGGCAGGGACGAAATCGGGAAGATTGTGGACATTCAGCTTGCCCGGCTCGCCGAACGCCTTGCCGAACGGAAGATCACCCTTAGGCTCAGCGCCGCGGCGAAAACTTACCTTGCCGACAAAGGCTGCGATCCCCTTTTCGGTGCGCGGCCCCTCAAGCGGACGATTCAGGCGGAACTTGAAAACCCGCTGGCAAAGGCGATCATCGCCGGCAAAATCGCCGACGGGGATACGGTAAGCGCCGACAAAACCGAAAAGAGTGAGGGGCTCGCGTTCAAGAAAAGCGGCAGATAGGCGCGGCCAAGGGCGGTTCCACCGCTGAGATAAAAACGTGTTTTGCGGCTCTCTACTGCGCGAAGAACCCCATTCTGCAAGGGGTAAAGGCTCTCTTCGTAATATCGCGAAAGCGCGGGCTTTTCTTTTTGCGGCTTTTTTTTTATTATATGCAAAGATATGGATAGACGGCGGAATATTTCGGTTTTTCTTTTATGCTTTTTTGTCTGTTGTGCCTTCGCCCAGCAAGAAAAAACCATTTCCGCCGGCGGGTTGGTAGAGGCAAACGCCAATACCCGCCACGGTTACGGACTTGCCGGGGGGCTTATCGCGGATTACGGCATTACCGACAGAATCGCCGCCGGCATCAAGGCCGATTTCGGCACTGATTTTTATGACATAGCCTCTCTGGAAGCCATGGCCTTTGGCCGCTATTATTTTCGTGATATCCTTCCTTTTCCCCTGTTTGCCCAACTGGGCGCGGGGTTCATTGTTCTTTATGATGATAATCGGTCCGTTCCTTCGATTCTGGGCGACGGCAGCGTCGGCATCCGTTTTCCGGTGAAAAATTTCTACACGGAACAATATGTCCGTTTTGGCTGGCCGGCGGGTTTCGGGTTTGGCTTTGTTCTTGGTTATCGCTTTGATTTAAAGCCGAAAAAGCCCTCAGCCGCGCCTCCCGAAACGCCGGTTGAGAAGCCGATTGCTGAACCGGTTATTGAGCCGGCTGTCGAGCCTATTGTTGAGCTGGCTGCCGAACCTATTGTTGAACCAGCTGTCGAACCGGTTTCAGATACCGTATTTGCGCTTTTTGCTCCCTATACGTCTACGTTTGCCGGGGAAGAAGGCCAAAGCCTTCTCGACCATAACCTTTCCGCGCTGAAAACGGCGATTGATTTTATGATAAGCCATCCGGACTACAACCTGGAACTTGCCGGTTACGCCAATCCGGTTTTGGGAACGGTAACGGAAACGAGGAACCTGCTTGAACTGTCACAACAACGGGCCGCTTATATCAAAGACCGGCTCGTGATTTTGGGCGTTGCGGCGGATCGCATAACCGTATCCGCCGAGGGAACCCGTAACGCTGATCCGGCGGACTTCCAGAAAAACAGACGCGTCGATTTTCGCTTTGTTAAGGCGCCTTAATATATCCGGCCGGAACTGTCTATATTGTACGGCGCGGCGGTGAAGCGGGAAAGGTATGGGCCAAAACTTCCTGCCAACACCTCCGTCGGCAACAACCCGTAATTGTCGAGAGTAACCAGCACCGCGGTTGAGGGATTGAACGGGCCATTTACGGTAATTTTGGGGGCCGGCCGAGAGGGATCGACATGCAGCAACACGTCATTACCAACCAAAGAAGCCGTTCCCCCTATGCTGAAAACCGGCGCTGCGCCGCCGGTATTGTTAAGGTCTACGACTATACCGTTTCCCTTGCCGCTGGCGCTGATATTATTCTGAATGGTACCGCCTGTCATCTGAAAACTGTTGGTGGAACTGGTGGTGTCAACACCGGGAATGAATATTCCACCGCCATAGCCGCCCAGTGAAGAAGAAACAAAGCCGGAAATTTTACCGTTGGCCCTGTTCTCACTGATAAGCCCCCCGGTCATGATGAGTTTTGATATTCCCGTTGAATAACCCAGCATAATTCCGCCGCCGCTGAGTCCCGCGTCGTTTCCCGTTATGGCGCCGCCGGTGATCCGGGCGTCTTTATTATTATTGTGCAAAAAAACAGCGCCGCCATTACCGGAAGTTCTGTTTGAAGTGATAAGGCCGCCGTTCATGACAAAACTGCCCCGTACTTCGATGGCGCCGCCGTTATGGTAATCGCCCGGTGTGGTTTTTCTGTCGTTGTTTCGCAGTATCACATTGGGGCCCAGTATAAACTTTGTCTCATAAAACCCGGTAGCGACATATACAAGAGCCTGGTTGGAGGTAACACCGCTGTTTGACGCACCCCCGGCGGGGCCGGCGGGATCGCTCCATATGGCGCCGCCGTCAAGGATCAATTGGGATCCCGCTGAAGCGATTATTTCCAGGGTCCCCCCATTCTTGACATTGAACATGGCCTGTGTAGCGTCAACGATACGTTTTATAATATAGGCGCTGTCTGCCGGCACAGTAAGACATATATACCGCGCCGAATC
>JAIRSC010000178.1 GCA_031255645.1 Treponema sp.
ATCCGGATCAGGTTAAAGGGTTAAAGGCGACAGGCCGCCATTTCTCAGCCGGAGCCGGGCATCCTTCCGGAACCCTTTCCAGCACCCCTGGTAATTACGTTTCTACTCTGGCATATTTCTGCGGAAATGTCAAGAGGCCGCAGGAAATTGGCACACTACCGGAAGATCAGAACGGGAACTTAAAATCGTCAAGCAGATGTTGTTCAGGGGAAACGGTTTCTTCCTCTGCCGCTGCTTTTCTTTCAGGGGTCATTTTCAATACCGTGCAAATTTTCCCCTTTAAGATGTCCGGGGAGATAGGTTTTGCGATAAAATCCTTCGCCCCGGCATTCATCGCCTCTACGATAAATTCCTTGGTCGCGTGGGAAGTTATGAATATCACGGGAATATCGCGGTATTGCGGTGTCTCCTGGAGATATTTCAGGTAATCAAGTCCGGAAATTTCGGGCATTTCAATATCCAGCAGGATCATATCCACCTTGATAGAGTTCAGTATGTTTGAAGCCAGATCGATGGATTTCGCGAGGTATACTTCAAAGGTATCTTCCAGTAATTTCTTTATAACATGGAGACTGAGGACGATATCGTCAATCGCCAATACAACCTTTTTCCCGTGTGCCATAAACTACCTCCTATAAAAGAGTATTTGTTTCTGCCATTTTTGACAAGCCTTCCTGGTTTCCCAGGCGATCCTGTATGGCGCCGTACTCAAGATTATCCAACTGTTCCCGCAGCCAGGAAACCAGCTCCCCGCCGAAATCGTACTCGTACTTCTCCAGTTCCATTACCGCGGCTTCCATCTGTCCCAGCTTGTACTGTTTGCAGGCTTCAAATATTTTGACCAGAACGGCGCGATCCGGAGCGCGGGCGCGTTGTTTCTCACCTTTGCCGTTATTGAACTCCGCCAATAACCCGTTCAGGCCGGCAAGGAGTTTTTCCATCATTTTGACAAGCCCGCCGTTTTTCGCCCTGACTGTTTCAATATCGCCGGCCCGGACCGCCGCTTCCATGTCCGCCGCGTAATCGCCCGCTTCAGTCGCGCAGATGCTGTAACTTGAACCTTTTAAGCCATGCACGACTACGGCGTACTGATCCGCATTTTCTTCGGAGAAGGCGCGGATCTTTTCGAGCAGGGGCGGTATATGGATGCAATAGGAACGGACAATATCGAAGAAAACCTCCTCATCGTTGTAACGCTGTTTTCCCGCCTCAAGATCGATGCCATCCACAAGGACCCCGTCGCGGGTCCCGGTCGAAACGGGCCTGCGGTTTTCCTTTCCGCCCGCCTTTTCCGGCTCCGCCCGGTCCGTTCTCCGCGTTTGTTTGTTTTGTATCCAGCTGTTCAGCGCGGCGTCCAACTGAATGACATCGATGGGCTTGGTGATGTACGAGTTAAAGCCATTGGAGAGAAACATCTCCTCGTTGCCCTTTAAGGCATTTGCCGTTAGCGCGATAATCGGCACGCTCCGGGCATATTCGGAATCGATTTCATTGCGGATAACCCTGACCGTTTCGATACCGTCCATTCCGGGCATCATGTGGTCCATAAATATTACATCGTACCTTTTCGCCCCCGGTTCCTTCCCTAAAGCCCGTATCCTTTCTATCGCGCCCCTGCCGCTGGAAGCGCAGTCAACGGTAAGGCCATAGGGCAGCATCAGGCCCCTGGCCACATCCAGATTGGTTTTCACGTCGTCCACAACAAGCACCCGGCCATAGGGCATATAGGTTCGGTTCAGGTTTTTACTCTGGCCTGTGGAATTTTTTATGAAACGGCACAGCCGCAGATTTTCGGCGGTTTCTTTCCCGATCGGCGTCGGGTCGACAATTTCCTGCCTAATCCGCACCGTAAAGACACTGCCCTTTCCGTACTCGCTCTCCACCGTTATGGTACCGCCCATAAGTTCCGCCATGCTTTTCGCGATCGGAAGGCCAAGCCCCGTCCCTTCTGTATAGTGGTTAGCCTTGGTATCGAACTGGGCGTATTTGAGAAAAAGGCCGCCCAGGTCCTCCTGCCTGATTCCGCGGCCGGTATCGCTGACCGTGAAGACCAGCCACGCGCTGTCCTTCTCCTTTTCCCAGCCGACACGCAGGGTCACCGTACCCTGTTCGGTATATTTAAAGGCATTGGAAAGGATGTTGTTCAAAATTTGCTTTACGCGCAGATCGTCGCCGCAGACCCTTTCCGGTATTGTTTCATCTAAGGATAATTTAAATTCGACCGGTTTGGAACCAATGCGTACGATATTGAGCTGAGCCGCATCGCTGATAAGCTCCGGGACGTCGTAAGGTTCCGGAATAAGCTCAAAATTCCCGGCCTCGATTTTGGAAATATCCAGAATATCGTTGATGATACCGAGAAGGCCCAATCCGGAATTGTAGATTTTTTCCAGATCGGCGCGGACACCTTCGGACAGTTCTTTTTGCAATTCTATTTCGGAAAGGCCGATGATGGCATTTAGGGGCGTGCGTATCTCGTGGCTCATGGTGGCGAGGAATCTGCTCTTCGCCTCCGACGCGGCCTCGGCCGCCAAAGTCTGTATTGCCAGTTCCCGGTTATGCCTGTCGGCTTCCCGCGCCTTTTCCTCGGCGGCCTTTTGCTCCCGCAGATCCCGGACATAGGCGGCAACGCAGAATCTGCCGTTCCACTCCACACGGACCAGGCGTACCGAAGTGGGGATATCCTCTCCGCTGCAGGCCCGGTGGGTCCATTCAAAATGGTTGCTTCCGGTTCTCATTACCTCCTGAATAAGCCTGAGCTTTGCCGTCTGGCTGCGCTCCCCGTTGGACTGGTATTCGGGGCTTCGGCAATCGAATGAATAGGCAAGAAATTCCCTCTTGTTTTTCATCCCGAAAAATTTCACCGCGGCGGCGTTGCAGTCAATTGGCTCCCCGTCGTTATCCAGGAAAATACAGGCCATGGGCATAAGGTCCAGCATGAGGCGCATCCGTTCGTCGGCTTTCCTTGCCGCGGCTTCTTTTTCCTTAACTTCCCGCAGATCCCGGATATACCCTATAACGCGGCAGCCGTCCTTCCACGGTACCCGTACAAGAAATACCTCCACCGGCAGGGATTTCCCGTCTACCGTGCGGTGTTCAAATTTGCCGGTAAAAGTCCCGGTAAGGTAGGCTTCCTCTATGCATTCTCTCATTACCTCGGAACTTTTCTGGCCGTCGCGCTGGTATTCCGGCAACAGGCTGGAAAATTTGGCAAGGTACTCCTGTTTATCCCTGCATCCGAACAGCTTTATGGCCCTCCTGTTGCAATCGACAAGGCTGAAATCGGAATCCCAGAACAAACAGGCGAAGGGCATGGAATCCAGCATTACCCGGGTTCGTTCTTCCGCTTCCTTAATCGCCGCTTCCCTGGCCCGGCTTTCCCGTAAATCCCGGGCGTAGAAGCCTACCTGGCAGCCTTTCTCAAGGGGTATCCGCACAACGGTCGTCTCTACCGGAAGCGGCTCGCCGTCCATAGTACGGTGCATCCATTCGAACTGCTGATACCCCGTCTCAATCGCCGCCCTGACCCTTTCGTTCATCCCTTCCAGGCTGGGCGTGCCGTCGCTTTGAAAATCCGGGCTGAGGTCATGTATGTATTTCCGGTATTCCTCCACAGAGGAGAGCCCGAACATGCGCAGGGCTGCGGAGTTACAGTCGAGCAGGTTTTCCTGGTCGTCCCAGAGGGAACAGGCCAGGGGCGTGGCGTTCAGCATGGTCCGGATGCGTTCCTCGGCCTCCCAGGTTTTCTGCCGGATTGTCTTGATGGCCCGGAGGTCTTTTAAATACGCGGCAATGGAGTAACTCTCTTTCCAGGGAACCCGTATAAGCGAAGCTTCCAGCGGCAGGGCTTCCCCGGAAACGGTAGTGAACAGAAATTCAGCCTGCTCGTAACCGGTCAGCAGAGTCTTATGCAGTACTGTTTCGATTTTTTCGGCGGTAGGCACTCCACCCTCCTGGTATTCCGGCGCCAGTTTCATCAGAGTCTGAAGCGGCAGCCCGCCCGAGCCCTGGGTGAAGCCGAAAAGGCGTAAGGCGTGCGAATTAACGACGATCGGGCCGCCTTCGCTGTCCCACAGGCAGCAGGGGAGAGGCGTCGCGTCCAGCATAAGATGGACGAGCTCGCCGGCCTTGGTCAGGGGTATGTCCATAGCACCCTGCCGGACGAGCTTCCCATCAGAAATAGAAAATGTTTGCAATAAGGGGGGGGGGGGGGGGGGGGGGAAAATTCTTTGCTATACAAGGAATTACATAACATCAATTTTAAACACCTCCTATAAGCTAAACATCGGGGCAAAAGCCCGCGAAATTAAAGACAGAATTCCTTAAAACCCTACACTAAAATATGCCAATTCTACAAATCATATAATAAATATTACTAAAAAAATCACCAAATGACAAGAGTATTTTTCCAAGTCCGGGATTTTCGGATATCCGGCGCCGTTTCGGCATTGTTCCGGCTAAATTTCCGTTGAAACTGTTGGCTGATACCGGAAGAAAAACACGCCGCAGCCGCTTCCGGCGGCGTCAGCGCCTCATTTCAGGGCCTCTGCGCCGGGAATTTGGGCTTAAAGCGGCGCTTTTAAGGAAATAAGAGCAGACCCCGGCATTTTTCGCTGTAAAATGCAAAAATTCCGTATAAATTCCAAGAACCGGATTTTGGGACAGGCCCAGGCGTTCCACGGGAAATGGCGTCAAGCGGGAATCGACAAGCATTGGCAGCCGAAAAAGCCCCGGAAACCGGGTTTCCGGGGCTTCGCGGGGCAAAATTCAGAACATTTCCTTGCTCATCCGGTCGATTTCCTCGTCAACGGCCTCGTATACGCCGGGGAAGGTGCTCCCCGG
>JAIRSC010000055.1 GCA_031255645.1 Treponema sp.
TTGTTTTTGGGGTTACGGTGTTGGGCAAGGGCGTCGGGGAGGTCTTGAAAACTACGACGATGCCAGTCAAGACATACCTTTCGGGGAAGTCCGGAAGGCGGATTAATCGAAAAAAGAAACGTATTTGAATCGTTCCTTCTACGGGTACAAAACGGTTTTTGTGTACGGGGCATGGCAGTCCTCCAAAAAATAAAAGCACGATAAGAGCACGATGCCACGCAATTCAATATTTGTTTTCAAATATGAAAATCGTAATTCCTTACAGGATAAGGAATTACGCGATTTGGGGAGTGGAGGATTCGAACCTTCGAAGGCTGAGCCAACAGATTTACAGTCTGCCCCATTTGACCGCTCTGGAAACTCCCCGTATATAGCCGTTTTTCAAACACGCCGGTCTTGAAAAACCGTTATAATAAATACCACAAAGAACAATAAATATCAAGAGGCTGAAACACATCCCGATGTCCGGAATTCAGCGCGGCATATCGGCGAAAGCGCGGGCCGGCGTATCCGGCAGCCTATTCCATGGCCAGAAACTCTTCCCTGACTTTTCGCAGATTGGTCATTTCCCGGTCTATCGTGGCCCCGTAATCAAGGGTCTTTTCCTCGACGATACGGAACGCTTCGTCTTCCCAAAATTCGACGCGCTCAAGTTTCATAAAACGAAAGCGTTTTTCCCTGGCCTTTTGCGCCCATTCCTCGGCGTCTTTCCAGTACGCCAGCGCGGCGTTGAAACAGGTCTCGGCGATGTCAAGGCTTTTAAGGTTTTCCTCTTTCCAGGGGGCGTTGTAAAAATACGCGCGGCGCTTGTTCCATTTGTTCGCGAGATACAGGTGCTGCTCGGTAAGTTTCAGGTTGATATGCATCGTAAACAGATATTTGTATTTTTCGTACTGTTCCAGCGTTTCGACCGGCGAAAAGGCGTAAAGGGCGTTGGTAAAAGGCGCCTTAAGGGCTCTTTCCAGCCAGTAAATGTTTTCCATCGTATCGTCCGGGTATTGGCTGTAGTGTACATGAAAGAGCTTGTAAAACTGTTCCTTGTACATGACGTACCAGGAATTAAGAACAGGGGGATTCGCCAGCAGACCGGCGCCAAGAAGAAGCGCGCAGGACAAAAAAAAGGATTTTTTCCGGTTCATATCGCTTTTTTTACTATCGGCATTTCCGCTGCGGCTCTCCACACCTGTTCAGCGACTTCCGCCGGGGGACGGGAACCGTCAAGGATTACCACCCGGACTCCGCTTTTTTCCCAGAGCGGAAGCAGTTTACGATAGCCGTCCCGGACCTTTTCCTGAAAGTCCGGGCGCTCAAACAGTTCCCGTTCCGGCCTGCCGGCGAGCCTTTTTTCCGCCGTTTCGCTTTCAATGTCCAGATACACAAGCAGTTCGGGAAGCGGAAACGATTCGTTGAGGATTCGGGGAAGTTCCTCGCCGCAGTCAATAGCCTGGTATACCAGGGAAGAAAGGCTGTACCTGTCGGAAACGACCAGTTCTCCCCGGACCGAGCAGCGTTCGACAATGCCGTCCGAACCGTAAAGGTGTTCCGCCCGGTCCGCCGCGAAAAGCCGCGCCAGGGTTTCATGGGCGACCCGGTTTTTTCCCGGGTTCCGGGGCTCGTCTTTTAGCAGCCGCCGGATAAGCTCTCCGACCGGCCCTTTGGTAGGCTCCGCCGTGGCGTAGAGCGGCGGAAGCGGCGGCCCGCCGAAACGGCGGGAAAGCAATTCTATCTGGGTAGTGGTGCCGCTCCCGTCACAGCCTTCAAGAACGGCAAAGTTATCCAGTATCATGCTTGTTTATACACCATAGATTCAGGTTTGTCAGGCGGGGAAACTCCGAAATTAACCCTAAAGTCATCGGCAAAAAGACTCGATATTTATGTCCAAATCGGTTATTTTTATAAATACGCCTGTTCCAAACCCCGGCTTTTGGAACGGTCTTGAACGGCGAAGCCGGTTTTGGGGCGCCGGCGGGAGCGGTTTGTGTTGAGGAGTTTCCCTGTATGTGTCCCGCGGCGGGCCGCGAATGTGTAGAGATCGCCGGAGGCTCCGGTAAAGGATTTTTGTGGGTACTGTTCAATTCAAGCGCCAGGTAGGGCTTGAAATTCTTATATTCGCGGTTCTGATCTCAATTACCGCTCTCGTGATAAAACCCGTCGAGGCTTATGCCGAACGCGCGATGTCCCGCCTGCGGGATTATCTTATCGGAAAAGCGGAACAGGTTCTTGACAGGACCATCCGCTACGCTTCCGCGCGTCCGTCGATTGTCGGATCCCTGGACATACAGGACGTTTCCGTTTACGGTTCGGGAGACGAAGCGCTCCTTAAACTGGAACGCTTCAGGACGGAATATTCGGTTTTCGCCCTGCTTACGGGAAAAAAAACCGGCGCTATCCGCCTTGTAAGTCTTGAAGGGATTGAGTTCAGCTACGATTTGGACAACGACCGTAATCTGGCGGAGCTTTTTACGGCCGGCGGAGAACGGCCGCCGCTTGTTCTGCCGGAAGAATGTCTGCTTGAACTGCGGCGCGGCGCCGTCCTTATTAAAAAAGGCGACAGATCCATTACCGTCACCGATCTCTATTTCGACGGACAGATACGGGACGGCAGAATCGTATTTGACGGAAGCTGGCATACCGAAGCGGCTTTGGCCGGTCTGGCGGGAAGCCTTAACGCGATAGCGGTTGACGGCGGCCTTGCCGGCGATTTTTCCCGGGATTTTTCGGGCGGGAACCTTATGTTGAGCGTTTCCGCCATCCAGGCCGATACCTTTGAGCTTGAAAACCTGGTCTTTGATTTCTCGATTCACGAGAACGTCGTGGAACTGCGGCATTCCACCGAAAAGCCCGCGGATTCCGCCGATGGAGCCCCGGGTTCCGGCGATGGAGCCCCAGATTCCGGCGAAACCGGAGATTTCCCCCGGAATGGAGTTCTGGGGATAACGCTGACCTATAATCTTGATACCGGCGTTTTTTCGGGCGAATTGCGGCCGGACAACTTTGCCCCCGGAGAAATTCTCCGGTTTTTGGGAGACTGGAAACGCTACGATCCCTGGCTCAGCCTGGCCGTGAACGGAAACGCCTCGTTTTCCGTGGACGGCCGGGACAAAATCGCTTACCGCTTCGATCTGCGGGGAAGCGGGGATTCGGAATATTTTCCGGCCTTTGATTTTGCCGGTTTCGGCGGTGATGAAAAAATCGTCTTTGACCGGCTTTCCCTCGCTTTTTCCGGAAGAACGCTTGGCTATTCCGGGGATATACAGTTCGATCCGTTTATACCCGAAGGAATTCTCCGGTTTGAGGATTTCGGTTTCGGGGAAGGGCCGGGGCTCGACGGCGAATTGCGCTTTACCCGGTCGGGAAGGGAGCTTGGGCTGTTTTCCGAAAATTTTTCCGCCGCCGGCGCGGTGCTTTCGTCCGTTTCCGGCGGGCTGATCTGGGAAGAATCGGGCTGTACCTATACGCTGGAATTGTTTCGTTCCGGCAATGCCGTCCCTGACGATCAAACCGTTTCCGTTCTCGTCATGGGTTCCTACGACCGCTTTCAGCCGGAACAGGGCCGGAACTCTCCCGGCCAGTTACAGGGAAGCGTCGCCCTGAACCTCTTTCCCGCGGCGGATATTATAACCATGGCCGGGATGTTTTCCCGCGGGGAACGCGTTCCGGTCTTTGTTGAAAAGCTTGCCGGGGACACCGCCGTTACGGCCGAAATCTTCGTCAGTACCGATTTCGAACATATTTCGTACAATGTTCCCGAATGTACCGTCGTCTATAAAGGTTTTTCCGAAATTTCCACGACGGGTTCCATTTCCGGCAACGACGGACGCTTCGAGGTTTCGGACGGAAGAATCGCCTGGAAAAACGCCGCCGCCGACATTGCCCTAATGGCGGATTTTTCCAATCCCGACAACGTTTCGTTCTTCGTTCAGACCACCTACAAGGATTTCGCCTATTATTTCGAGGGGACGTTCTTTGACAGAAGGACGCTGAGCATCCGTGGTTCCTACGGAATTTCCGTATACGTCTCGGCGGCGGAATCGGGAAGCTATTCGGGGTATATCGACATTGCTTCGGCGCCGGTACCCTTTCGCGGGCGGACCGCCCTGCTCGGCGTCGACGCCGCCGCGCGCTTCGATTCCGTTTCGTCCTGGAATTTAAATATTAACAGTCTGGAGTTCAGGGAAAACGAAAATCCGGCCCTGCAATTTACCGACATTCTCGTTTCCGGGACGGCAAACCAGGACGGCGCGGACATCGGACGGGTTTTTTACGGAGACAGGTTCGGCGAACTTTCCGGCTCGATTCAGGCGGACTGGGAACGGGATTTTTCCGCCGTTTGGGGCCGCCTGCTTTTGCTCGGAGAAGGCGAAAACTATATTCTTGAGGCGGCTTACCAAAACGACGGCGGCGCGTCGGTTCGAAACGGAAAAAATGGCCGCGCCGCTTTCGGATTGCAGCTTTCCGCCGTACAACTGGACAGGTTTCTGCCCGGCGGAAAAGGAGGCCGCCTTTCGGGAACCGCGGACGGGATCTGGAACGCTTTTGACTCCTACGAAATCGATATGAACCTGGACTCCATGGAAGTGCCTGGTATGGCTGTGGCGTCGGCGCGGGTTTCCATAAACCAGGACCTGATTACGATACGGGACGCGCGGGCCGAGATTCGGGAACTTAACGCGAAAAGTTCCGTTTTTGTTCTGGATCGTTCCAGGTCGGTCTTCGAAATGTCGGCCGAATTCGACGGAACCATTAAAGGCCGGGAAGTCGGTCTTGAGGTGTCGTTGAGCGCCTTTTTTGCTCCGATAGACAGTTGGTTCGGCATTGCCGGAGCGCTCAACGGCCTTGGAGGATCGCTGGATGTGAAAGATGCCCGTTTGGGAAACGCGCGTCTTTCCGAGCCCTGTTTGTTTAGGTTTTCACGGAGCGGAGAAGGCGATTCCGGGTTTGTTACCAGGATTTCCGGGGGCCCGGAAGATATGTTCCGCTTCGAACTGCTGGGCGACGGCAGTTTGTATATGGATCTGGCCGCTCCGTCGCCGGTTCAGGCCTCGGTAACGGGGACCTTCAGGGATTTTATCATCGACGCCTATTCCGACGAAGTCTTCATCGATCTGCCGGCCCTGTGGGTTTTGATCCCAAAGGAAGAGATCGTCGTCTTTACCAGCGGTTTTATCACCGGAAAAACCACCGTCAGCGGTTCGATCTTCGATCCGGAATTTTCGGGAAGCGCCTGGGGTTCCGGCGTCCGCCTTCGGATTCCCCAGTACTTGCCGGAAGAAATCGGCAGCGCTTCGGGGGCGATTACCCTGGACGGAAGCGAAATTTACTTCGGCCCGCTGAAAGCCGCCTGCGGGAAGGGCGGGGGAGAGGTTAGCGTTTCCCTGCGTTTTAACCGATGGATTCCAAGCTGGGATATCGACGTTCTTGTGCCGGAACAGCAGTCCATCCCTTTCGCGTTCGACGTTTCGGGGATTAAGGCGGGCGGCAGCGTATCGGGAAACGTGCGTCTGGCCTTTGAAAACGACGAAACCCTTACTATTACCGGACTTGTACATGCGGAAGACACCGTGATAACCATTGACGCGGACAAGATTTCGGCGTTCAGGGAAGGGACGGGAAACGACGGTAACGCGCTGAACATTGATGTCATTGCCGACCTCCGGGTCACTGCCGGAAGGCGGGTGGAATTCCTGTGGCCGAACGAGGATTTTCCCCTGATACGGGCATACGGGGCTTCCGGTACGGGCCTGCGGTTTGCCGCCGATACGCGGATACCACAGTTTGTCCTTGACGGGGATATTTTATTGCAGGGAGGCGAAATTTACTATTTCCAGCGGAGTTTTTTCATCCGGGAAGGGCAGCTCTTTTTCAACCCGAACGATTCCCGGATAGACCCCATAATAAACGCGCGGGCGGAAATCCGCGAGCGTAACGACGAAGGGCCCGTTATTATTTCGATGATAGCCGACGGCGTTCCGCTGAGTTCGTTCAGCCCCCGTTTTGAGTCCAATCCGCCCCTTTCCCAACTGGAAATTTACGACCTGCTGGGGCAGACCTCCCCGGAAGGGCAGGGGAGCGAGGTGATTGTCCGGACTTTTTCCGACGCCCTGACCCAGTTTGCCGTCGTGCGGCGGGTTGAGCGCCAGATACGAAACATTCTGGGCCTTGATATGTTCACCGTCAGAATACAGGTGCTTCAAAACGCGCTGCTGCAGGCCATGAACGACGATCCGGAACGGGAACGGCGTACTACTATAGGTAACTATTTTGACAATACCGCTGTTTATATGGGTAAATACATCGGTTCCGATCTGTTTATACAGGCCATAATCGCCATGCGTTACGATCCGTACAGGACGGAAAACGGAGGACTGCGGTTTGAACCCGACATAGGGCTTGATTTCAGGACGCCGTTCGCGGATATCCGCTGGAACATAAGCCCGAGACATCCGGAACACCTGTATGTCTCCGATCAGTCCCTTTCCCTGATGTGGCGCTGGTCGTTTTAACCTGTTCCCGGGTGTCTTCATTAATTGGCGTTTTTTTGCTATAATCCTATTTAGGAGTGTACATGCGTACTTTCTTTACGGTAATTTTGTTTGGTTGTGTAAGTTTTTTCTGTTTTTCCCAGCAGGCGGATTGGTACAGGGGCAAACCCATAAAAGACGTCGTATTTGACGGCTTAAACCACGTTCGTAATTCAGAACTTGAAAGTACGATAGAATCCTTCCGGGGTAAACCCTTTTCCGACGAGATATTTCTGGATCTTCAAAGCAGGCTGTACGCTCTCGATCTGTTTGAGACAATAGTCCCTACGGCCCTTCCGGCGGATTCCCTGGGGAACGAAGTGATTATCCAGTTCAAGGTCGTTGAATTGCCGCTCGTTTCCCGGATTACGTTTACCGGGAATTCGGGGGTAAAAAGACGGGAGCTTATGGAGGCCATATCCCTCAAGGTTAACGACGTGGCAAACCAGATGCTTATCCGGGCGGACGAACAGGCGGTTAAAAATAAATACACCGAGAAGGGTTTCCCCGACGCCGGTGTCAGATCGGAACTGCGGAAAGCCAGAAACGATACGGTAGAGCTGGTATTCCACATTGTCGAAGGAGAACGAACCGTCGTTACGGCCGTGTTCTTTGAGGGCAATTCCGTGTATTCCAGCAGTACGCTCAGGGGGCGGCTGTCGATGAAGCCGAAGGGCATTGGGAGAGACGGTTCTTTTCAGGAGGCCAGGCTGCTGGCGGACCGGGAGGCCCTGACCAGGTATTACCAGGACAGAGGCTACCTGGACGCCGAGGTTACCGATGTCGTTCAGGAACTGGTTAAGGACGAAGACGGCAACAACAGTATGACGATTACCTACCGGGTTTACGAAGGAAGAACCTATACCTTTACCGGAATCAGCTTTGAGGGCAACGATATCTTCAGTACCGAAGACCTTCAAAAACTGCTGCGCTCCACCCCCGGAGAGCTTGCCAACGCTTCGCGGGTGGAAGCGGATCTTCAACGGGTCGCCGATTTGTACTACGAAAACGGGTACATATTCAACACAATCAGCCAGGAAGAGCTGCGTAACCCCGAAGAAGGCACAATCGCGTTCAAAATTTCCATCGTTGAACGGGGCAGGGCCCATATTGAAAACGTCGTTATACGGGGAAACGAAAAAACCAAGGATTTCGTGATTCTGCGCGAAATACCGCTTGAGACGGGAGACGTTTTTTCCAAGACCAAGGTAATGGAAGGGATACGGAATCTCTATAACCTTCAATACTTTTCCACGATTATCCCCGACACTCCTCCGGGCAGTACCGACGATCTTATGGACCTGGTAATTACCGTGGAAGAACAGTCTACCACGGAACTGCAATTCGGCCTTACCTTTTCCGGCTCTTCGGACCCCGACGATTTTCCCATTTCCGGTATCCTGAACATTACCGACAGGAATTTTCTCGGTTACGGAAGCCAGGTAAAAGGCGAGTTAACCGCCTCTCCAAGCAACCAAAGCCTGTCTCTCCAGTATTCCCAGCGCTGGCTGAAGGACATTCCCCTTTCCTGGGGGGTCGACCTGACCTTGAGCCACGCCACGCGGTCTACGGCAATGAACAACGGGATAACGGGCCCCATATTTAACGGCGACGAGGATTACGCCTTTCCCGACGGTTTTGACAGCTACGATGATTACTACAACTCAAGCAAAATTCCCGACGATGAATTTCTTATGGAATACGAGCAGTGGTACATTTCGCTGGGGCTTTCGTCGACCTACCGCTGGTCTACTCCGCTGGGCGTTTTGGGTACCGGGGGCGGAATCCGTACCGGTCTTATCAACAACAGTTTCGACGATTTGCTCCGCCCCTTCGATCCGGTAATCCGGGAACGGAACGGGAAATGGACGCCGCTTAACTCGTTATGGACGATTCTGTATCTTGACAGGCGGGACCTGGTTTACGATCCCTCTTCCGGGTATTACGCGAGCCAGCGTTTCGGTTTCTACGGGCTTTTCCCCGTCGAACAGGAACACTATATCAAATCGGACACCAAGGCCGAATATTTCCTGACGCTGTTCAATATTCCCGTTACCGACAAGTGGAGTTTTAAAACCGTACTCGCCCTTCATTCCGGGCTTTCGTTCATCCTGCCCCAGTTTGGCATGGACAAGCCGGTAGTGGAAGAAACAAACAAGCTCTCGATTGACGGTATGTTTATCGGAAGGGGATGGTACAACGAACGGATAAATTCCCGTGGATACGCCCTTTGGGAAAACTGGGTCGAACTCCGTATCCCGCTGGTTCCCAATCTCCTCGCGTTCGACTGGTTTTTCGATGCCGACGTGGCGAAAAAAACGCCCGAGGATTTTTTCAGCCGGCTTACCATTGAAGACTGGCGTTTCAGTCTTGGCGGAGGCCTGCGCTTTACCATACCCCAGTTTCCTTTCAGGTTTCTTGTGGCAAAGCGCTTTAAGGTTGTAGACGGAAAAGTAGAATGGCAGAGCGGAAATATGTTCAGGGATCCCGGCGATCCCCGTTCCGGTCTTGATTTTATTATTTCCTTCGCGTTAACTACATATTAGAAATACAGGAGGTTTACTATGAGACGCGCGGCGATAGTCGTATTGTTGGCGGCGGGAGCGGTTTTTTCGGTCTCCGCCCAGCAGATCACCCGTTTCGCGGTGGTGGATCTGGTCAAGGTGTATTCCGCCTTTTTTAACGAATCCAGGGCTGTCCGGGAGTTTAACGAACGCAGCGTGAGGGTACAGAACGAAATCAACCGGCTTAACCAGGAACTGCAGGAGACCAAAGCCAACCTGGTTAACGCCCAGGCGCGGGGGGATCGCGAACAGGCCCTGCGTCTGGAAAGCGAAGTCAACAAAAAAACGAGGTTTATCCAGGAATACTACCAGACAAACATGGCGGACCTTGAGGCGCAAAAAGCGCGGCTTGCCCAGTCGGACGCTTTTCTCAACCAAATAAACAACGAGGTGCGGCTTCTCGCGGAAACCGAAGGCTACAGTATGGTTCTTAACAAACAGGAAGGATCGGGGATACTCTGGTACAGTCCCGCTGTTGACATAACCAATAGACTTATAGAACAGCTCCGCTCAAAAGCCGGACGCTGAAACAGGAGGAAGAACAATTCCTGCCGGCAGTCCCGGGCAGGACGGAACGCCTTCGTTAAAAGAAAGTCCCATGCTGAAGCAGTACAGGCGGATTAAACGGGATCACAGGGACAGCGTACTGTTTTTCAGACTGGGGGATTTTTACGAGATGTTTTCGGAGGACGCTCTGGAAATATCCGCCCTGCTTAACCTTACCCTTACCAGCCGCAACGGTCTTCCGATGTGCGGAATTCCCTACCATGCCGCGCGGTCCTACATAGCGAGGCTGCTCAGGCACGGGAAAAAAATTGCCGTCTGCGAACAGCTTTCCGAACCGGGAAAAGGCCTTATAGACCGGAAAGTTGTCGAAATCATCACTCCCGGCACGACGATAGAAGAAGACTATCTGGACAGGGGTTCTTCCAATTACCTTGCCGCCCTTGCCGCCGCCGCCGGGTTTTATTCGTTCGCGTATATCGATCTTTCCACCGGCGACTTTTACGCGACCTCTTTTCCGGCGGACAAGGCCGCGTGGCGTCTTGGTCCCGAACTGGAACGGCTCGACATACGGGAAATAATCGTAAGCGAATCGCTGATAGAAGAAAACGCCGTCGTCGCCTCCCTTTTGGGCGGAAAGCCGGGCATTGTCGTCAACCGCTGGGCCGACTGGCTTTTCGACGGCGCGCGGGGGCGGGAACGCCTTATACGGCAGTTCAAAACGGCAAGCCTAAAAGGTTTCGGCCTTGGAGACGATTCCCCAGAAATTCTTGCCGCGGGGGCCCTGCTCGACTATCTGGACGATACGGCAAAGAGCCTTATCCCCCATGTCGCTTCGATCAGGGTTTACGGCGACAGCGAATACGTGGGGATCGACGAAACGACCCAGAAAAACCTTGAACTTGTGCGAAATTTGAGAGACGGGTCGGGACAGTTTACACTGCTTGAAATCCTCGACGAAACGAAAACCGCGATGGGCCGCAGGGAGCTTAAACGCAGGCTGCTTCAGCCGCTTCGGAATCCCGCGCTGATAAACCTGCGCCTTGATTTTGTGGAACGCCTTTACCGGGATCAGAAGTCCCTTGCGGCGTTTCGGGAGATTCTCGCGAAGACCCCGGATCTGGAGCGGCTTTGTTCCCGGCTCGCCATGGACAGGGCCCACGGAAAGGATATGCTCTCCCTGAAAAACGCCCTTGTCTCGCTGGAACGGATTCGGGAGCTGCTTTCCGCGCAGGGCAGGGAAGGGCAGCTTCCGTTTGAATCCGCCGGGGCGGATTTTCTGGAACCGGAAAATTTTAAAGCCGCGGCGAAAATACGAAAACTGCTTGAACAGGCCGTATGTGAAAATCCTTCGACGCTTTTTGCCGAAGGGAACCTGATACGGGAAGGTTTTAGTCCGCGGCTCGACGAACTGAAAAAGATCAAGGATTCAGGACGGCGGATGCTCGAAGAATACCTGGAAGAAGAACGGAAAGCGACGGGCATCTCGAGCCTCAGAATACGCTACAACAGGCTTATCGGCTATTTCCTCGAGGTAACAAAAACGAACCTTTCCCGCGTGCCTTCCCATTTTATCCGCCGCCAGGGCGTTGTTTCGGGGGAGCGGTTTTCCACGGAACGCCTTGCCCTGCTTGAATCCGACCTTAACGGCGCTTCCGAAAAAATAATCGACCTTGAACGGGAACTGTTCCTGGACATCAGGGAACGGGCCAAGGCGGAACTTTCGCGTTTTTCCCTGGCGGGAAAGCTTATCGCGGAACTTGATACGGCCCAGTCCCTTGCCTGGGCGGCGACCTCCCGGGGCTGGGTGCGGCCCCGCGTTGACGGGGAAAAGCGCTTCGCGGTAAACGAGGGCCGCCATCCGGTCGTGGAAGCCTACCTTCCTTCCGGTGAGTTTATTCCCAACGATCTCGCGCTTGACGGCGGCGGCGTTACGTTCGCGCTTATTACCGGCCCCAATATGGCCGGTAAATCGACCTATCTCAGGCAGGCGGCCCTGATGGTGATTATGGCCCAGATGGGGAGTTTTGTTCCCGCCCGCGAAGCGTTGATGGGAATCGCGGACCGGGTTTTCTGCCGGGTCGGCGCTTCGGACAATCTCGCGCGGGGAGAATCGACGTTCCTGGTAGAGATGAACGAGACGGCCCACATACTCAGAACGGCCACGGAGAAGAGTCTTGTGATTATGGACGAGGTCGGCAGGGGAACGGGAACCAGCGACGGCCTTGCCATAGCCTGGGCGGTCTGCGAGGAACTGCTGAACCGGACCTGTTCGCGGACCCTCTTCGCGACTCATTACCACGAATTGTCCCTTTTGTCCCATCCGCGTCTTGCCAACCGTTCAATGGGCGTGCTTGAAAAAGACGGCGAAATTGTCTTTTTGCGAAAGCTTAAGGAAGGCCCCGCCGCCGAATCCTACGGTCTGCATGTGGCCGCCCTGGCCGGCCTGCCGGAAACGGTACTGGAACGGGCCGCGGCGCTGCTCGCGAAACTGCGGGAAGGAGAGGCGGCGCTTCGGGGCCTTCTGCCCGGCCGGAAAATCGCGGCCCCGGCGGACGGGCCCGAAGCGGAATCCCGGCCGGAACCCGGGGCTTCCGCCGCGCCGCCGGTTTCCACGAACCCGGACGCGGTCCGGCTTTTCCGGGAAATCGACGCCGTTAATCCCGACGCCCTCAGCCCTCTCGATGCCCTGAAAACCCTGTACCGCTGGAAAAAACTTTTCGCCGCCGGGCGCGGCCCGCCGGAACGGAAGGCCGGCGAAGCGAAAACCCGGCGTGATTTTGGCGGCGGGGCCGGGGAACAGGGCGGCGTTATCCCCTCCCTTTTTGACGGCCTGTGAAACACGGCGCGCCGCTAAAACGCTGAAAAACACGGCCTTTTCCGCGTCCATAAAAAATCCCGGCGATTAAAGCGCCGCGGGTTTCCGCGGCCTTATAAGGTTATGAAAACCCATTTGTTCACAACCGCGTCCGGCCTGCTCGCGGAACTGATCTTTCCCCGGGGCTGCGCCTGCTGCGGAAAAAGCCTTTTTCGTTCCGAAGAAACCCGTACCGGCCTTTGCGGGGCCTGCCGGAGCGGGCTTTCCGCCGCCGTTTCGGCGGATATAAAGCGCTGCGCCGTCTGCGGAAAGCCCCTTGTTTCCGAGCGGGAAACCTGCATGGCCTGCCGGCGCGGCCCCCCGCATTTTTTCGACAGGCTGTTTCCGGTTTTTCCCTACCGGGACGAATACCGGAAACTCCTGCGGGCCTATAAATTCGGTTCCCGCCGGAACCTGGGACACTTTTTGCGCGAATGTCTTGTAAACGCCGCCCTGTCCCCGTTTTGGGAAAACACCCTTGGTTTTGGGCCGGCGGGAAGCGGCGAAACGGCGGAAGCGGGAAAGCTGTCCTGGGTTCCGGTTCCGCCGAGGCCGGGAAAGCTGCGGCGGGCCGGCTGGGACCAGGTCGAGTATCTGGCGAAACTGCTGGAAAAGGATGGCAGGCCGGTATGCCGCTGCCTCAAACGGCTCGATTCCGGCGTCCAAAAGACCCTTGGCCGGGAAAAGCGGCGGATTAACCTTAGGGGAAAAATACAGGCCGGAAAGGACTACCTTGGCGGCAAAAGAAAAATCCCGGAAACGGCTCTTGTTTTCGACGACGTATATACGACCGGATCGACAATGGACGCCTGCGCCGAAACGCTGAAATCCGCGGGAACCACGGCGGTGTACGGAATATGTCTTTTCTACGATTAGGGCCGTTCCATAAGGCCGTTTCGACCTCCGGCTTTTCGCCGCTCGATGCGGACACCCGGCTGCCGGCGCCCCGGCTGCGGACATGTTGACAAAATAATGAAGTATTGCTACATTGATCTTGACAGTCTGGTTATGTATAAAAAGGGCCGTTGAAACGACCCTTTTTTTATAGACGCGGGGTTTTGGCCAATGGTCTACAAAACGGAAAAAAAAGATCCTGCCGCCGAAAAAGCCGCTTTGGTCCTTGAACCGGTTGTTTCAGGGCTTGGCTTCGCGATTTTGGAGCTTTCCCTAAGCCGGCATCGCGGTTCGGCCCAAATACGGATAGTGATAGCAAGGCGTCCCGAAGCGTCCCGTATTCAGGCGGAAGATAAAGGCAGGCCGGCGGAACAGGAACGGTTTTCCATAGGAACCGAAGACCTGGGCAGGGTTCACCGGGCCGTACTGCCTCGGCTCGAATCCCTGATGGAAGGGGCGGATTTTTCCGTGGAATGTTCCTCGCCGGGTATTGACCGGGTAATTAAGGAAGGGGCGGAATTCCCTTACTTTCGCGGAAGGCCAATCCGCTGTTATCTGCCCGCCGAGTCGCGCTGGATACGCGGTATCCTCAGCGAGGCCGGCGAGAAAAAAATCATCCTTGAAAACGGGGATGAAACGATGGAACTGGAATATGAATACATTGCAAAAGCGAAACTGGACGGCTAGGTTTCGCGGGGGTTGTACATTGTGTTTCGTTAAAATGTATAATCCCTGGTACAGGAGGTAGCGGGCGTGGCAACCGATATGTCTGACGCGATACGCCAATTGATGCAGGACAGGGGTATTTCAGAGGAACTGGTTCTCAAGATCATTGAGAACACCCTGCTCGCGGCCTACAAACGCCGTTTCGGAAACGCCGACAACGCGATAGTCAGGTTTAACGACGACAACAGGGTCGTTTCAATCTATGCCCAGAAAAAAATCGTCGACGGCGTGTACGATCCCTCCGTGGAAATAGATATTGAAGAAGCCAGGGAGCTTAACCCCGACGCGGAACTGGGAGACGACCTTCTTATCGAAGTGGATCCGAGGGATTTCGACCGGATTTCGATACAAAACGCCAAGCAGACGGCGCATCAATCCATCAGGGAGATACAGAAAGACACCCTGTATCTGGAATTTTCCGACAAGCTTGGGGAAATCATAATAGGTTACTACCAGCGGGAACGGAACGGTACGATCTATGTAGACCTGGGCAAGGTCGAGGGAATCCTGCCGAAAAAATTCCAGTCGCCCAGGGAATTGTACCATGTGAACGACAGAATCAAGGCCCTGATTACCGAGGTCAACAAAACCCCGGCGGGGCTGCAGGTGGTTCTTTCCAGAACCCATACGGATTTTGTCAGGGCGATTTTTGAACTTGAAGTCCCGGAAGTCTACGACAAAACCGTGGAAATACACAAAATTGTCCGGGAGGCGGGCTACCGTACCAAGCTCGCCGTATATTCAAACCGCGAGGACGTAGACCCCGTCGGGGCCTGCGTCGGACTTAAAGGCGTGCGTATCCAGGCGGTGATCCGGGAACTTGAGGGGGAAAAGATCGATATCCTCAAGTACGATCCCGATCCCCGGCGCTTTATAAAAAACGCCCTTTCCCCGGCGGAAGTGCGGGACGTTATTATCCTGGACGAAGGAAAACACCAGGCCCTGGCGGTTGTGGCCGATTCCCAGCTTTCATTGGCAATCGGCAAGCAGGGGCTTAACGTCAAGCTCGCGAACCGGCTCGTGGACTGGAACATCGACGTCAAAACCGACGCCCAGTTCGAGGAAATGGACATCGCTTCGGAATCCAGAAGGGCGGTATCGGAGCTTTTCGGCGATTCGGAAGAAATATCGCGGATATCGGAGCTTCCCGGTATCAACAGGGAAACCGCCGAAGCGTTTCTTGAAAACGGCGTCGATTTTATCGAAGATTTTCTTGCTCTTTCGGAAGAAGATCTTTCCGCCCTCAAGGGCGTCGGCGCGGATCAGATTGAGGAACTCCGGGGGCTTATCGAAGAGTTTGTGGAGATTGTCGAAGACGAGGAAAGCCCGGACGAGGAACAGGCGGCCGGCGAGGTTCCCCCGGAAGAAGCGGAGGAATACGAATGTCCCGAATGCGGCGCGAAAATTACTGTGGATATGACCACATGCCCCAACTGCGGTATCGGGCTCAGTTTTGAGTTCGAGGAATAACAAGGTGGAACATGGCTGAGGAAGACAAGAAACCGAAAGTAGAACTTATAAAACACTCCCGGAACGATGCGGAAAAAGCGCCGGATTCTCAAACAAAACCGCCGGAGACGGTCGAGCGCCGGAAGGTGGTCGTCGTAAAGAAGAAAGCCGCCGTGGTTTCGGGCGTGGCCAAAAAGCCGGTCCAACCAAGGGTTGTTTCCGTACAGGTTCAGGAAGCCGCGAAGCCGGAAGAGGCCAGGGTTGAACAGGACGCCGAAAAAAAGGAAAAAACCCTTCCTGAAAAGCCCCCGATCGAAAAGCCGTTTTTCCCCAACACCCAGCGTCCGGCCGGCGCCGCCGGCAGGGTGGGCGGCCGCCCCGTGGGAAACGACGCCTCTCCGTTTGGCCAGCGTCCGGCCGGCGCCGCCGGCAGGGTAGGCGGCCGCCCCGTGGGAAACCGGAGCGGGGAACGGCCCCAGGGAAGGTATCAGGGGGGAGCGGGCTACAAACCCGGGCCGGGCCAGCAGCAGCGTCCGGGTTCCCGGCCCTACGTTCCCCGCCAGCCGGGCCAGGCAAAGCCGCCGCTTCGGAGCGGGCCGGGCGGTTTTACGTCTCCGCCGGCCGGACAGGGAAAGACCGCCGTAAAAAAGACTTTCAAGGCGAAAAAGACCGTTTATCAGCGTAAAGAACAGGAAATGGAGGAAAAACTCCTTCAGACAAAAAAGAAAATTACCAGAGTGACCAATCCGGTGCCCAAATCCATCGATATTATGGAAGTGGTTTCCGTTTCGGAACTTGCCAGGAAGATGAACCTCAAGGCGTCGGACCTTATTCAAAAACTTATGAGCATGGGAATGATGGTTACCATCAACCAGCAGATAGACGCGGAAACTGCCGCGATACTCGCCGCCGAATTCGGCGCGGACGTAAAAATCGTCAGCCTTTACGACGAAACCGTTATTGATACGGTGCAGGACGACGAGGCTACGATGGCAAAACGCCCGCCGGTTGTAACCGTTATGGGCCACGTCGATCACGGCAAAACCAAGTTGCTTGACGCCATACGGATCGCCGACGTGGTTTCGGGGGAATTCGGCGGCATTACCCAGCATATCGGGGCCTACATGGTCGACACCCCCAACGGTAAAATCGCGTTTCTCGATACTCCCGGACATGAAGCCTTTACCCGGATGCGGGCGCGCGGCGCGCAGGTAACAGACATTGTGGTTCTTGTCGTCGCCGCCGACGACGGCGTTATGCCCCAGACGGTGGAAGCCATCAACCACGCCAAAGCCGCCGAAGTTCCCATTATTGTCGCGGTCAACAAAATCGACAAACCCGAAGCCAACCCCGACAAGGTTAAAAGCCAGCTCTCCGATCTTGGGCTTATGCCCGAAGACTGGGGCGGCCAGACGATGTTTGTCGAAGTATCGGCCCTTAAAAAAGAGGGAATCGACAAGCTTATCGACGCGATACTGCTCCAGGCGGAGATGCTCGATCTCAAGGCGAATTACGACCGCAGCGCGGAAGGAAAAGTGCTTGAGTCGAAAATCGATCACGGGCGCGGCATAGTCGCGACGGTGATGATTGAAAAAGGTACGCTGAAAACCGGCGATTCCTTTGTGGCGGGAATCTGGCCGGGAAAGGTACGGGCGCTTTTTAACGACAAGGGCGAACGGGTTAGCGAAGCCACTCCGTCCATGCCGGTCGAGGTGCTGGGCTTTGAGGGAATTCCCAACGCCGGGGATCCCCTCCAGGTTGTCGAGGACGAACGGAGCGCGCGCGGAGTTTCCGCCAAGCGCCACGAGCTTAAACGTTTCGAGGACGCGAAGAACGTCAAAAAGATAACCCTGGACAATCTTTACGATACGATCAGCGACGGCGCCGTCCAGGAACTCAAGGTTGTTATAAAGGCCGACGTACAGGGTTCCGCGGAAGCCGTCCGCTCGAGCCTGGAAAAGCTTTCCACCAAAGACGTGCGGCTTAACGTAATTCAGGCCCTGCCGGGGGCGATTAACGAAGGGGACGTGGATCTCGCCATAGCGTCTAACGCTATCATTCTGGGCTTTAACGTCAGGCCGACCCCCAAGGCGAAGGCGCTGGCCGATCAGGAAAAGGTCGACATACGCAAATACAACGTTATCTACAGGGCCGTTGAGGAAATACAGCAGGCCATGGAAGGCATGCTTAAGCCGGACACGAAAGAAGAGGTCATCGCCACGGTCGAGGTACGGAATACCTTCAAGGTTCCCAAAGCCGGTACGATTGCCGGCTGTTATGTCCTTACGGGAACCGTAAAACGCAGCGCCAGCGTCAACGTTATCAGGAACGGTATTGTCCTGTACAGGGGGAAAATTTCAAGCCTTAAGCGCTTCAAGGACGACGCGAGGGAAGTTGCCGCCGGGTTCGAGTGCGGGCTCGGCATAGAGGAATTCGACGGGATTCAGGTCGGCGATCAGCTTGAGATATTCGAACTTGTGGAAGTCGCGAGAAAACTGGGCTAGGGACATGCTGAAAAATCAGGCGCTTTTCGGCGCTTTCCCGGAGCGTTCCTGTGGCTGAACACAGAACCGAGCGGGTCGGGAGCCTTATCCGGGAAAAAATCGGGGAGCTTGTCGTAAGCGGAAAGATAAAAGATCCGCGGGTGGATTCGTTTCTTTCCGTAACGCGGGTAGACGTTTCCCGCGATCTGGCATACGCCGACGTGTACGTTTCAAGCTACAAAACGGAAGCAGGCCTCGCCAAAGGCGTTGCGGGGCTGCAAAGCGCCGCCGGTTATATACAGGCCCAGCTTGCCCGCCTTATGCGCATACGGCAGACGCCGCGCCTGCGTTTTCACGCCGATTCGGGGATACGGGAAGGCTTTGAGATCGTGCGAAAAATCGAAAAGCTTAGCGCGAATGAGGCTCCCCCGGAGGACGGGGTATCGAACCCCACCATAAATGAAGATCAACGAAGGTTACCTGCTTCTGAACAAGAAGCCGGGTTATAGTTCATTTGAATCGCTTTTCGCGGTAAAAAAAGCCTTGGGTACGGGAAAGGTCTGCCATACCGGAACCCTGGACAAATTCGCCGACGGTCTTTTGGTCGTGCTTGCCGGCAGGGCGGTCAAGCTTTCCGCGTGGTTTTCGCTCTGCGACAAGCGGTACTACGGCAGAATCAAAATCGGCGAGGAAACCGACACCCTGGATCCGGAAGGAACCGTAATCGCCCGGGCGGAACCCTGCTCGCGGGAAGCGTTTGAATCCGCGATACCGGGCTTTGTGGGGGAAATTCTTCAGGCGCCCCCCGAATACTCGGCCCTGCATGTAAACGGAACGCGCGCCCATCTGCTTGCCAGGCGGGGAATCGCCCTGAAAATGGAAAAACGGCCGGTTACCGTGTACCGCCTCGACCTTGTTTCCTGGGATCCGCCGTTTGCCGATATAAACGTACACTGCTCAAAGGGAACCTACATCCGCTCGCTCGCGCGGGACATCGCCGCCGCCGCCGGAACCAGGGCGCGCCTCGCCGCGCTGACCCGGACCGCGGTGGGAAACTTTTCTCTGGACGAGGCGCTGTCTCCCCCCGATCCGGAACACGCCGGGCGGGAATCGGAAGAGGAACGGGAGGCGATTCGGGGGGCACTTATGCCTTTAAGCGCCGATCTCTTCGAGAGGCGGCTGGGTATTCCCGTCCTGGAGATCGGCGAAAAAGAAGCGGCGGCGGTTTCCCACGGCGCTTCGCTGCGCTTCCTGCCGGACGGACTACCGGGTAAGGAAACGGCTGGAACGGCGGCCCTTTTTCACGGCGGCGCCCTGGCTGCTCTTGTAGAAAAAAAAGACGGAAGCTGGAAATACGGCTATGTGACGAATTCAGGCTAACGCACAGCGCCCGTTCAGAGCATCGGGCGCTGTGCGCTATTCCCCTATCACCTTCCGTATATCGCTCTTTATCGCGTCAAGTTTCCGGCCCGCTTCGGCTTTGGCCGCCTCGACGCCGTTTTCGGCGGAGGCGCGGCAGGTGGCGTAAAACTTGATCTTCGGCTCGGTCCCGCTTGGCCGGGCGCTGACCACGGTACCGTCTTCCAGGAAGAACTGGAGAACGTCGCTTTTGGGTATATCCGAAAAAGATTCGCCGGCAATCCCGCCGCTTTCCCCCGGGATTTTCCAGACCGACTCAAGCACGTCCCGCACCTTTTCGACCCGTATGCCCCCAAGAGCCGAGGGGGGATTTTTCCGGTATTCGTCCATAATGCCTTTCATAATCCCCGGCCCTTCGGGGCCCTGGAAGTACTTTGAAATGGACAGTTCCTGCCAGTAGCCGTGCCCGGCGTAGAGTTCGGTGAGCCTGTCAAGCAGGCTTTTTCCCCTGCTCCGCCAGTACAGGGTCATTTCCGCGGTCAGGGCGGACGCGGAAATTCCATCCTTGTCCCTCACCTCGTTTTCCACGAGGTATCCGTAACTTTCCTCGGTGCCGAAAACGAAGGTTCCCTCGCCCGAATCGCAGCGGCGCATAATGTCGGCTATCCACTTGAAGCCGGTAAGGACTTCGACGCAGGTAACACCGTAGGAAGCGGCCACCGCCTTCTGCATCCCCGTGGTGACAATCGTGTTTACCATAACGGGCGACGCGGGCATTTTTCCCGATTCCCGTAACGAAAGGAAAATATAATCGGCGAGCAGAACCCCCATCTGGTTTCCCGTAACCAGCGTGTAATCTCCCAAGGCGCCGCGCACGGCTATCCCGAAACGGTCCGCGTCGGGATCGGTAGCCATGACCACGTCGGCCTTTTCTTTTCCGGCAAGCTTTATCGCCATGTCCAGGGCGGCGGCTTCTTCCGGGTTGGGGAACGCGACCGTGGGGAAGCCGCCGTTTCCCTCCCGCTGTTCGGGAACGGTTATCACCTTGAGCCCCAAATCGCCCAGGATTTTTTCCACATGAAAAGCGCCCGTACCGTGAAGGGGGGTGTATACGATTTTTACTTCCCCGGCTTTTTCCCGTATCAGATCCGGCCGGAACAGCCGGCTCTTTACCATAGCCTGATACGGCTCGTCCACTTCCCTGTCTATGATCCGCAAAAGACCGGCCCCAAGGGCCTCTTCCCTGGGCATCTCCCTGATTTCCGCTACCGCTTCGACCTCGGCGATAATTCCCTTGTCGTGGGGCGGAATAACCTGGGCGCCGTCGTTCCAGTACGCCTTGTATCCGTTGTACTGGGGAGGATTATGGCTCGCGGTAACGACGAGTCCCGTGTCGCAGCCCAGAAGCCGTATCGCGAAAGACAGCTCCGGGGTGGGCCGCAGGGCCGAAAACAGATACGCCTTGATTCCGTTGGCGGCGAAAATAAGGGCGGCCGCCTCGGCAAATTCCGCCGAATAGCGCCGGCTGTCGAACGCGATTGCCGCCTTAAGCCCGCCCGGCGCGGCGGCTTTTTCGGGAAACGCCCGGCGGATATAGTTGGCAAGACCCTGGGTGGCGCTTTTTACCACGAGGGTATTCATCCGGTTATAGCCGCCGCCGATAACCCCCCGCAGGCCCCCGGTGCCGAATTCCAGGTTCCGGTAAAACCGGTCTTCCAGTTCCGTGTAATCTTCCGCTTCAAGGAGTTTTTTCACCTCGTCCCTAAAATAGGGGTCGTTCTCCCTGGCGATATAGTCCTTCGCCCGGCCGGCAACATCGTTTCTTTCCATAATGGTTATAAGTATATCCGGCCGCAAAGAGGGGCGCAAGGTGGATATATGGATTTATGATTCGCAAGCGGGGTTCATACCCAGGAGCTTGCTCCCAGGTTCATTCGGGTTTGCCCGCGAATGAACCCGGCGGATATTGAGTTTTTTTCATAATTTTGCTAGGTTTCTAAAAGACTGCATTAGAGCGGCGTTCCAAAAACCGAAGTTTTGAACGCTCGCGCGGCGCTTTTTTAAAACGCCCATTTTGAAAAAGTCCCGGCAGCTTATGGAGGTTTTATGACAATCGTACAAATGCTTGAGCAAAGCGGCGTATTGACCTTGCTCGGCATGGGAATCGTGTTTAGTTTTTTGGTGATTCTTATCGTCTGTGTCAGTTTGGCGGGAAAGATTATCCACGCTTTCGGGGCGAATAAAGCCCCGGGGCAGCCGCCCGGCGCCTCAACGGGGGGCGCGCCGGAAGGAAGCGGGAACGCGGCCGTTACTACGGCCGTTACCGCGGCGATTTCCGCGGCGGTTAACGAATATCAAAAGACACGGTAACGTTTCAATAGTAAACGTTTCAATACTATCTTGAAGGAAAAAACAATGCCTAAAGTTAAACTTACCGATTTGGTACTGCGGGACGCCCATCAGTCCCTGTTTGCCACCCGAATGGTCACCGCCGATATGCTGCCGATCTGTGACAAGCTCGACAAGGTGGGGTTTTTCGCCCTGGAAGCCTGGGGCGGGGCCACTTTCGACTCGTGCATCCGCTTTTTGAACGAGGATCCCTGGGAACGGCTTAAAAAGCTCAAGGCCGCCCTCCCCAATACCAAAATCATGATGCTTCTGCGGGGGCAGAACCTTTTGGGTTACCGCCACTACGCCGACGACGTGGTGGCTAAATTTGTGGAATACGCCGCGAAAGACGGGGTCGATATTTTCCGTATTTTCGACGCGGTAAACGATCCCCGGAACTTCCAGGCCGCAACCGCGGCGGCGAAGAAAACCGGCAAGCATATTCAGGCGGCCATCTCCTATGCCGTAACCCCTTTCCACACTATCGAAAAGTACGCGGAACTCGCGAAGCAGTACGCCGGCATCGGGGCCGATTCCATCGCCATTAAGGATATGTCGGGGCTCCTCAAGCCCTATGTGGCCTACGATTTGGTCAAGGCCATCAAAAAGGTGACGGATCTTCCCATAGAGATACACTCCCACGCCACGACCGGTATGTCGGTGGCCGCTTTGACCAAAGCCGCCGAAGCGGGGGCGGAGATCCTGGATACGGTGATTTCCTCCCTGGCTATGGGGACAAGCCACAGCCCCACCGAAACGATTGTGGAGATTTTCAAGGGCACCGAATACGACACGGGTCTGGATACGAAACTGCTGCTGGAAATCGCCGCCTATTTCCGGGAGGTGCGGAAAAACTACAAGAAGTTTGAGTCCAGTTTCCTGGGGGCCGACACCCGGATTTTGGCGTCCCAGGTTCCCGGCGGAATGCTCTCCAATCTGGAAAGCCAGCTTAAGGAACAGGGCGCTTCCGATAAAATCGACGACGTATTGAAGGAAATCGCCGTTGTCCAGAAGGACGCGGGGTATCCGCCGCTGGTTACGCCGACAAGCCAGATTGTGGGTACCCAGGCGGTATTCAACGTGCTTTTTGGCCGCTACAACCGGCTTTCCGGGGAATTCCAGGATCTTATGGCCGGCAAGTACGGCGCCTGTCCGGCTCCCAAAAACGCCGACGTGGTAAAGAAGGCTCTGGAAGGCCTTAAAATGGAGAAGGAGATTACCCACCGCCCGGCGGACGATATTCCCCCGGAATACGGCAAACTGGAAGACGAGGCCAAAAAGCTTCTGGGAACCGAAACGGTCGGCGTGGAAGACGTGCTCACTCTGGCGATGTTCCCCAAGGTGGCGCCCAACTTCTTCAGGAAACGGGCGGAAGGGCCGGTGGTCTTCAAGCCCGAAGCCGAAACCCCCGACGCTTCGGCGGGCGGCGCGTCCGGTCAGGGCGGCGCGTCCGGGCGGGCGGCCCGGTATACGGTAAACGTCAACGGCGCAAACTACGACGTGGTGGTGGCCCCCGCGGGAACGGTGGCAATCGCCCCCGCGGCGGGTTCTTCGGCGGCGGCCGCCGTCGCGGCTCCCACCGCCGTGGCGCCGGGCGCCGGCAGCGTGGTTATCCCCGCGCCGGTAGCCGGAACCGTGCTCCGTTACGCGGTAAACGAGGGCGCGGAAGTCCAGGCCGGCGATACGGTGCTTATCATCGAGTCCATGAAGATGGAGCTTGAAATCAAGGCTGTCGATTCCGGCAAGGTCCACTTTTTGGCCGCCCCCGGAACCCAGGTCGCGTCCCAGCAGCCGGTGGCCGAAATCGGCGGCGTGCCCGGAGCGGCTGTCCCCGCGCAGGCCGCGCCTTCACAGGCCGCGCCCTCCGAAACCCCGGCCGCGCCCGCGGCGTCCGCGGCGCCCGCTCCGGCGGGAGGCGTGGTTATCCCCGCGCCGGTAGCCGGAACCGTGCTCCGTTACGCGGTAAACGAGGGGGCGCGGGTCGCCTCCGGAGATACCATTATCATTATTGAGTCCATGAAAATGGAGCTTGAAATCAAGGCTACCGCCGCGGGCGCGGTCCGCTTTCTCGTGCCCGCGGGAACCCAGGTCGCGTCCCAGCAGCCTATCGCGGAATTACAATAAGGGGGATTATATGTTGAACAAAAAAGTCGATCCTGTCTGGGTGTTGAAGGTCTGTATCCTTCTCGTCGCCGCCGCCTTCGTGTTTTCCGTGGTAAGCGCCGCCTTCGCGCCCAGAGCCGCGGCGCAGACCGCCGCTTCCACGGACGATCTGCCTTCCTTCAGGAATCTGGGCGGTATTATTCCCAACAGCAGAGATCTTCCCCATGTGGATTTTCTCAGCTTCATCAAAAACATCGCCAGAACCACCGGCATTTACGCCTTCATCAACAACATGACCGCCGGTGAAACCCCCGCGGGCCTGCCCATCACCATCTTCGGCTGGCAGGAACTCCTTATGGTTATCGTGGGCTTCGTGGTGGTGTACCTGGGCGCGGCCAAAGGCTTTGAACCCATACTCCTTATCCCCATCGG
>JAIRSC010000109.1 GCA_031255645.1 Treponema sp.
TTCCGGGGTTTTATACAGGGGCGCCACGACGCTCCGCATCCAGGGGTTCCCGCAGCCCGCGAAAACCGCGAAGACAACGAAGCAGAGTAACCACGGACAACAGGGAATAGCAAACAACAAGTCCGTGAGTGTCCGGCGCAATGGCCGCGCCGGGGTCCGTGGTTTTGTTTTCATGGCTTTCTCCTGAAACCGGAAACCGGCGGAACGGCCCGCCCCGGCAGTATACGGATACCCCGCCCGGAACGCGGGTTCGATAGGGAAGCTGATGTCGAGCTTGCTTTGGGGGGAACGAGCGCGCGCTTACCGGATACGGGGAACGGTACGCCGGATACGGGGCGGGAACGTGTCTTTTACCGGGCGTTGTATGGTACATTACCCGGTAAGTATCACCCCCGGCGCGCGGTTCTGTCAATAGAGGCTTTCCCACTGTACCCACAGACAGGACGAACAGGCGCGGACAGGACGGATGGGCGCCGCTGCCTCTTGTGCCTTTTCCGAAACTCGGATAGCCTTATAAGATGAACAAGATTCTTTCAAAAAAGCGGCTTTCCGAAGAAGTCTACGAAATGGTCGTGGAAGCGCCGCTGATTGCCCGTTCACGCAAGGCCGGGCAGTTTGTTATCGTGCAGGCCGATACCGACTGGGGTGAGCGCGTCCCGCTGACCATTGCCGACGCGGACGCCGGCGCGGGAACGGTAACCATGGTGTTCCAGACCGTCGGCGCCTCTACCCACAGGCTGGCGGTAAAAAACGAAGGCGATTGTATCGAAAATATCCTGGGGCCGCTGGGGAATCCGACCCACATCGAAAAATTCGGCAGCGTGGTCTGCGTCGGCGGCGGCATCGGCGTCGCGCCGCTTTTTCCGATTGTCCAGGCGATGAAAACATCGGGGAACCGCGTCGCGGTAATCATCGGGGCGCGGATGAAAGAGCTTGTGATCTTCGAGGACAGGATGAGGCGGTACGCCGACGAGCTTGTCGTCGTAACGGACGACGGCTCTTACGGCCGGAAGGCCCTGGTTACCGGGCCGCTCAGGGAATACTGCGAGAAAAGCCCGAAACCCGATATGAGCGTCGCCATCGGCCCGCCGGTTATGATGAAGTTCTGCGAAAAAACCACGGCGGAATTCGGCGTGCCGATCCTCGTGTCGCTTAACACGATTATGATCGACGGCACGGGCATGTGCGGCGGCTGCCGGGTTACCGTCGGCGGCGAAACAAAGTTTGTCTGCGTTGACGGCCCGGAGTTCGACGGCCACAAGGTTGATTTTGACAACATGATGCTCCGCATGAAGGCGTTCAAGGCCCGTGAAGATGAGGATCATCACCGCTGTCATATAGGCCTGGGCATGGAACCTCACGACGCGAAGCGGGGGGCGTAACAATGAGCGAACACAAAACTCCAGTCCAGTTAAACGCCGAAGCCGAAGCGCCGCTTAAGGGCATTCTCGAAAAAAAGGCTTCGGGCGAAAGAGTCGGCGCGAAAGAGCGCGCCGCGATTCCCGCCCAGGAAATGCCCGCCCAGGACCCCGTTGAACGCGGGAAGAACGTAGCTGAAGTCGCCCTCGGCTACGGAGAAGCCCAGGCCCGGCTCGAGGCGGAACGATGCCTTGGCTGCAAGAACCAGCCCTGCGTTTCCGGCTGTCCCGTAGCCGTGCCGATTCCCCGGTTTATCGCCGAAATCCAGAACGGCGATTTCAAGGCGGCGGTTGACATCATCAAGGAAACAAACCTGCTCCCCGCCGTATGCGGAAGGGTCTGTCCGCAGGAAAAACAGTGTCAGGCGGAATGTACCCTGGGGAAGATGCTGAAGAACACCGAACTGGCCGTCGCCATCGGCCGGCTTGAACGCTTTGTCGCGGACTGGGAACGGGAAAACAACAGGGTAACCGTTCCGGCGGTAAAACCGCCCACGGGCAAAAAAGCCGCCGTAATCGGATCCGGCCCCGCGGGGCTTACCGTCGCCGCCGACATCGCCCGCGAGGGGCACGCGGTTACGATACTGGAAGCGTTCCACAAGCCCGGCGGGGTTATGGTGTACGGCATTCCGGAATTCCGCCTTCCCAAATCCATCGTACAGGCCGAAGTCGACATACTCTCCAAAATGGGCGTAAAAATCGAGACAAACTTTCTCGCGGGCCGCACGGGAACGATTCGGGAAATGCTTGACAAGGAGGGCGGCGATCCGCTCCTCGGCGGCTACGACGCGGTGTTTATCGGCGCCGGGGCGGGGCTTCCCAAAGTCCTCGGCTGTCCCGGCGAAAATCTGGCCGGGGTGATGAGCGCCAACGAATACCTTACCCGCGCGAATCTGATGAAAGCCTACGACGCGGAAAAGGCCGCCACGCCGATGTACCGCTCGAAAATCACCGCGGTCATAGGCGGCGGCAACGTGGCGATGGACGCGGCGCGCATGGCCCTGCGTCTCGGCTCGAAAGAAGTTCACGTTATCTACAGGCGGACGCGGAGCGAAATGCCGGCCCGCGCGGAAGAGGTCGCCCACGCCGTCGAAGAAGGCATCGTCTTCGATTTTTTGCGGAACCCGGTGCGCTTTCTCGGCGACGATCAGGGGCGGGTTACGGGAATGGAACTCCTCAAGTACGAGCTGGGCGAACCGGACGATTCGGGCCGCCGCAGCCCCGTGGCGATAAAAGGCTCGGAATACGTGTACGACTGCGACACCGTCATCGTCGCCCTGGGCAACGAGTCCAATCCCCTCCTGACCAGGACCACGGAAAAGCTCCTGGCCGACAAAAAAGGCCGGATCATTGTGGACGAAACGCAGAAAACCAGCCTTGACCGGGTCTACGCCGGCGGAGACATCGTCCTTGGGGCGGCAACGGTAATCCTCGCGATGGGTGAAGGCCGCAGGGCCGCGGCGGCGATTAACAAGCTGCTCTCCTGACGTACGTAGACGCGCTGGATGGCAGTCCTTTAAGACAGAGCGCAGCGGGCGTTGTCGTTATATAGTGGCGGCGATCCGTTCCCGTACCAGCTCGCTGACAATTTCTTCCGGCGTTTTGTGTGTTGCCTGGGAAAGGGACAACAGGTATTCGGCGGTACGGCTGTCAACACGTACCATTGGAATCCGCACACGGGCTTTTGATGGGTCTACTTTGGGCGGATTATCGGTATAATAGTCGTCAAGGGCAATCGCTTCTTCTTCGGTCATGGTTTCCATAATTCTCTCCTAGTCCTCCAACAAACTAAAAAACATGCTCCGGCATCGCATGGCGTGGAATATACAAATATGGTTGTCATATTCATTGTAAAGCATTTCAAGCAGATTGCCATGCGTGTCAAACCCCAGACGGATATAGCGATTGCCGGTATCCGCGCCCTCAATCGGGCCATCATAGCGGGGATTCGTGAATGCGTGGCGAATATCGGCTTCGCTCACGCCGTGCCTGAAAACCGACTGTTTGAGCCTAATCTCAACACTCACCCATTTACTATAGCAGGTATGAAAAGAGAATATAAGGCAAAGAATTAAGAAGGAAGCCCCCGGATTTCTCAGGGGGATAATTCACAAACCGCGCGGATAGTGCTATAGTGGGGCAATGAGTCTCCTACGAATGAATGTAGTCTGTGGAAAAGCGGTATATGCCCGGCGGAAATTCCGTCCGGCGAAACCGCTTGTTCTTGCGGTGTTCGCGGCGCTGTTTTTTACCGGTTTTTCGCTTTTTGCCCAGACCCAGGAATCGCCGCGGCCCGACGCGCTGCAGAACTATCGTATCGGCCGGGATCTGGAAGGCCGGGGCCGCATGGACGAGGCCGGCGTTTACTACGACGAAGCCATACGGATATGTACTGAGGAACTTTCCCGCAGCCCTTCCAACATGGATTCGTATACCGTTCTTACCTGGGCCATGCTCCGCCGGCGGCGTTACAGCGAGGTGATACGCTGGGGAGAGCAGGGGCTGCGTTACAACGCGGGCGATTTCAGGATCATTGAAACCATGGGCGAGGCGTATTTTTACCTTAACGACTATGTCCGTTCCCTTGCTTTTATGCAGCGTTACGTTAACGCAATGCCCCGCGGCGAACGGGCCTCCACGGCGTACTTTTTTATGGGAGAGGTTTACCGGAATCAGAGAAAGTACCTTCACGCCGACATAGCCTATACGACGGCGGTAACTCTTGAAAGCAGCATGGCCCTGTGGTGGTTCAGGCTCGGCTCGGTACGGGAATCGGCCGGGGAATTCGCCGCCGCCGTGGAAGCCTACGAAAGGGCCCTGGCCCTTAACCCCAACTACCGTGACGCCGGCGAAGGCCTGGAACGCGCCCGCCGCCAGAACGCCGCTCAAAGCCCGCCGGCGGGGGCGTAGGCAAACCCGTTACCGGCCCGCCGTATACTTCGCGCTTTCCGGGGGAAGACGAATCTGAAAATGGGAAGCCGTCATATCAAGACCGGCGTCACGGAAACTGTTCTGGATATTTTCAAACATTTCCGAATAAATCGCCGGCACGCGCTCCACATCTTTGGTATGCGCGTTGATCTGGTAGCGGGCGTAAAAATCTTCCAGTGAAAGCTGAAGCACAAACGGCTTCGGGTCCGCGAGAATACCGTTTGTTTTAAGGGCGCTCTCAATCAAAAGCTCGTGTACTTTTTGCCAGGGGGTGCCGTAACCGAAGGTTATTTCCGCGTTGAGGATAAGCCCCTGTTCGTCTTCCGTCGTGGAAGTGTGATAGTTGGTGATACTGGAATTAAGAACCATCATGTTGGGAAACGTGACATATTCGTTTTTGTGGGTTCTGATCCGCGTTACAATCGGGGATTTTTCCACGACAAAACCGGTAACTCCCTGTATCTGGATACGGTCGCCGACGGTAAAGGGCCTCATGTAGGTAAGCACGATACCGGCGACAAGGTTGCCTATGGCGGAACTGGATCCCAGCGACAGGACAATGCCTACAAAAACCGAGACCCCCTGGAAGGCCCTGGAATCGGAACCGGGCAGATACGGATACACGACGGCGATTGTAAACGCATAGACAATGAACCGGAGTATGTTAAACGTCGGCTGCGCCCATTCGGCGTAAAAGCCCGGAATAACGAGTTTTCCCTTTTCAATGCGGCCGGTAAAGAATTTCAGGGAGTGCAGGGCGTAACGGGCGACAATCACAAAAACGGCAATCGTGAAAAGGTTCGGTATGTATTCAATAATTCCGCGCAGCACCCGGCCTAGCGGCGTCAGCACATAACTCAAAAGCGTAGCCGCGAAATCCTGGGTCGGCTCAAACAGGCTGAAGATAAGCGGAACGGCGACAAAAAGTTCCACAAACATTACGGCCCATTTCAGGATATTGAGAATCATGTAGAGCACGTTCAGAATCTGGTTTGTTTCAAGAAGCTTGTATTTTCTGATGGTGAGGGTAGGGATGAATTTCTTTCCCAGGACGGTAACTCTGCCCCTGAGCCATTTGAACAGGACCGGCGTAAGCCACAGGAAAACGACAAGGACGCCAAAAAACACGGACGCGATAACAAGGCGCGTGGAAAGGCTGAATTTAGAGGCGTCCCCGACGATTATGGACCTTAGATCTCCCCAGTATCTCATGGAGCAATACTATCAGAATGATCCTGCCGCGTATACGTTACCTTACGGTTATTTTTGCAAAAGCCCGGCAATGGTATCGGCGTCGAGCCCGGTAATTTCACCGATTATATCCGGCGGCAGCCCCTTGCTCAGGGCGTTTCGGGCGATTTCTTCCCGGCC
>JAIRSC010000131.1 GCA_031255645.1 Treponema sp.
ACAGTACGCGCAGCCCGCCGGACAATTGCCGTAGGTTCCAATATCGACGCTTTCGGCGCACAAACAGTGCGGCCGCTGGTTTTTGGCTTTACCGGATAAGCCCGGCCCGCCTGAACAAAACGCCCCGATAAGGCCGGGGTCTATACAGGCGCCCGGCCTGACGCCCAAACAGTCAAAATTTTCCGCCTCGGCGCAGCTTTGGGGGACAATGCCGTACCGGCGGGCCGCCGCCGCAAGCTCCCCAAGAAGCTGCCGCAGTTCCGGCAGTACCCGGCCGCCGTCGTCGTAGTGGGGAAAAAGGGCGAAGCCGTCCGGCCCGCCGGTCTGCTTGCCGGGCCGTTCCGCGCGGGACAGCGCGGCAAACCGCCGCCTTGCTCCGGCATAATCGTCATACACGCTGAAGATCACACGGCTTACGGCGCCTTCCAGAGCGGCGGCCAGGACGGCGAAATTCCGGCGGTGGTAATCCGCGTCGCTAACCGAGCTCAACAGGATAGGGTCGTAACGCCAAATAACATGGGTTCCGTCCGGCGGAACGGAACCGGCCCCGCGCGTCCCGGTTTGAACGGAAGCCGCCCTTATCGCGGCGATTACTTCGGAACGGGGAGGCGGATTCGACTCCAGAATCGCGGGATAGCCGGTAAGGGTAACCATCGTGTAAAAGCGGAACCCCCGCCGCAGTAAATCCGGGCCGTGTTCGAAAACAGAACGCGGATCCCTGGTCCAGAAAACGAAAAAAGCGGGGCCGGAAGCCGCGCTTTGGCCTTCCTGAACAGCGCCGGCGGGGCTTTCCCCTCCCGAAAAATAAACCCGCCTCAGCTGTTTGGCGTTAAAGGGATTGACAACATCGGCAAAGCCTTCGTCAAGCCGTTCCAGGAACCAGTCGAAGCGGAACCTCGGAATATCACAGCGGCGGGAAACGGAGACTATCATTCGCGGTATTATACCATAACAAGGGCCGCCCGAATGATATATTCCGGGAACGGCGGTGTTTCGCGAAAATTTTTCGGCCGCGGCGCGCTTTGATATTACCGCTGTAAGCGATATATTCATTTAAAAGCAGGTGATTATTTTTTACAAAAACAGTAGTCTTTTCTTGACAAATGTGATAAAATTGTTCTGGCTGGCTGAAAACTTATCAATAATGCGTCTGTACTGTTGACAGATATTAACTAAGGGGGATATGGTGAGGATAACTACACGAGGCCGGTACGCGCTGCGGGCATCTGTTGCTCTCGCGCGGCTTCAGGACAAGGGATCCCCGGTATCCATTAGTCACCTTGCGGAGATTGAAGCTATATCTTCTGTTTTTTTGGAACAGATTTTTTTCAAACTGCGGAAGGCCGGTATTGTTAATTCCGTGCGGGGTCCGGGCGGGGGGTTTTGTTTTGCCAAGCCCCTGGAATGTCTTACGATAAGGGAAATACTTGTCGCCGCGGGGGAGGAACTGGAACTTAGCGCCTGCGACAAGCGTATCATAAATTGCAAGCGTGTGGCGACCTGTACCAGCCACACCGTATGGGAAGAAGTAACGAATATGATAAACAAATATTTTGCCGATTTAACCCTGGCCGCGGTGGTTAAGCGGGAAGCTTCCGACGCCGCGGAAAGCGGCGGGAAAGAATTTACCGAAAAGACATTGTCCGGGGAAAGCGCCTAGTGACAAAAATAACGGAAAAAGCCGCCTACAGGACCCTTGTTTCCGCCCTGAAACGGCAAAAAGGCGGAATGACCGTCGCGGATATGACGGCAAAAACCGCCCTTCCCCTTCACAGCGTCCAGGAGCTGATTCCCCGCGCGGCCGACGAGTACAACGCGCGGCTTGAGGTAAGCGAGTCCGGGGAAATTTTATACTCGTTTCCCAGAGGTTTTACAAGCCGTTACCGGGGTTTTGGCCCCGCTTTCGGCCGTTTTTCCGAAAAGGCCGCGTCCGCCGTCAAAACTTTCTTTACGGCGGCCTTCAAAGCGTGGATTATGGTCATGCTCGTGGGGTATTTTGTCCTTTTCATACTGATTGCCCTGGCGGCCGTTCTTTTTGCCGCCGCGGCAAGCTCGTCCGGCAAGGGGCGGAACAGGCGGAGTTCCGGCGGGCTGGGAAACGCCTATTTCCTTTCCAGGATGCTGGACCTTGTCTTCCGGTTCTGGTTTTACCGGAGCCTTTTGAACGCCGGTACCTACGGCCGGGGCTATAGCCAGAAGCGCGGCGACGCGGACGAACGGCCGCTTTACAAAAAAGTTTTTTCGTTTGTGTTCGGCGACGGGGACCCGAACAAAGGCTGGGCGGAAAAAGAAGCCGTGGAGGTCATCGGCTATATCCGAAAGAAAAACGGTGTTATCTCCCTGCCGGAATTTGTAATCCTCTCCGGGCTGGATATCCAGACGGCGGAACGGGAGATCCTTTCCTGTTGCGTAAAGTACGGGGGCATGCCGGAAGCCACCGAAGACGGGACGGTTGTGTACCGCTTCGACTCCCTGCTGCCCGGTTCGGAGAAAGCTCCCGCCCGGAACACCGTTTCGCTTAAAAGCCCCTGGAAATTTTCGGTCAACAAGGACAAAACCAATACGGCCTTCGTGCTGATCAACTTTGTAAACCTCGGCTTCGGCGGCTATTTCCTCTATTGTATTTTGAACGCATCCGCTTTGGGCGCGTCTTCGTTTTTTTATCTGTTCCGCTTTGTCTACAGTTTCCTTGTTACGCTCGGCATCGTTCCGTTTTTGCCCGTTTTCGTCGCTCTGGGCATTGTTCCGGTGTTGTTTTCCCTGTTTTTCTGGATTGTCCCCGTCCTGCGCAAGGCTCGTATCGAAAAGAGAAACGCCGCAATCGGCCTTGAAAACCGGAGAAAACAGGGCTTTGCCGCCGTCTGGGATTCCCCGCTGGCGGTAACCGAAGACCTTTTCGGGAACGCCGGGGAAGCCGACAGGCTTATCAAGGAAATTGGAACCTATTCGGTTCCCGATCTGCGTATCGACGACCGGGGGAAAACGGTTTACTCGTTCAGGGAACTTGACGAAGAAAAGAAAGCCCTGGAAAAATACCGCGGACAGGCGGATAAAAACCGGGCCGCTTTGGGCGCTATTGTCTTCGACAGTGACGCGTAACGCGCCGGGCCCGGAAACACCGGACGGACGCGGATTCCCCGTGTCTTATTGGATCATGCCGAAAGGTTTTAGCTGTTATCCCGCTTGTCCCGCCGCTTTCCTGATTGCGTCCCGCATCTCCTCCGCCGCCTTCCGCGCGGCGTCCGCCGCGAACGTGAGGCCGGCTTTTTCCGGCGCGCCGTTTTCGCCCGCCGCCCAGGCCCTGAGTATGGAACGGGACGCGTTCACCACGCCGCCGTTTCCGTCACGGAGGAACAGGGCGGCGTCGTCCGCGGCGCCGCCCTGGGCGCCGTAGCCGGGAATCAGAAAAAACAGATCCGGGTACCCCGCCCTAATCGCCGCGGCTTCTTCCCTGTCCGCGCCGGACTTCGGATCCGCGCCGGTCACGGCGCCGAAGACGCGGTATCCGTGAAGGCCCCGGCGGTTTCCGGCAAGATCCGCGAGCTTTTCTCCCACCACATCGTAAAGACGGCGCGCCCGGTTTGTGGGCGCTCTTTCGGCCGCGCCGCCGGGGGAAATGCCGTCTTCCTTTAGTTCCAGATATTCAAAGTCTTTCATTCCCCTGTTGCTGGTACGCATAAGGACAAAGGCCCCTTTGCCGCCGCGCTCCGCGTAGTCGAGCCATGGCTCGATGGAATCCAGGCCCATGTACGGCGAAAGGGTAACGAAATCCGTCTCGAAGCAGCCTTCAAAATGCGCTTTCGCGTATTGCCGGGCGGTATCGGCGATGTCGCCCCGCTTGATGTCGGAGATAACGAGGCTGCCCCTGTCCCGAATATATCTGAGCGTTTTGGCAAAACACGCCAGCCCCTCGATTCCAAGGGCTTCATAGTACGCAATCTGAACCTTGAAACAGGCCGCAATATCCGCCGTCGCGTCGACAATCGCCGTATTGTAATTGAATACCGCTTCCGCGCCGGAAGACGCCTTTTGCCGTTCCAGGGGGGGGACATAATCCGGCGAAGTATCCAGGCCGACACAGACGTTCCCCCTCTTCGCCACCGCCTCGTAAAGTCTGTCCATATTGTACATAAAACCTCCGCTCAGGACGCGCCGGCAGGCTCCGGCCGCGTTTTTGGCGCTTGCCTAGCGGCCGTCGAAAACAACGCGGCCCCGGTGAATCGTCATAATCACTTTTCCCCGCAGTTCCCGTTTCTCAAACGGCGAATTTTTTCCCCGGGACCTAAAGTTCCCCGGATCGACCGTCCACGCCGCCTCCGTATCCACAATGACAAGATCCGCCCTGTAACCGGGGGCGATCTTTCCCCTGCCGAGAGGGCCGCCGCCAAAACCCAGAATACGCGCCGGGGAAGCGCTCATCAGGGAGGAAAGCTTTTTCAGGCTGAGTTTTCCGCCGGGGCCGGCCGGAACTTCCGGCGCCGCAAGAACGCCGAGGCATACCCCGAAGGCCGTTTCCAGCCCGCTAAAGCCCGGCGCGCCGGAAGCCTTGTCCGCCCGGGTATGGGGAGCGTGATCGGTGGCGACGGCGTCGGCGGTTCCGTCCGCGAGGGCTTCCAGCAAAGCGAGCCTGTCCGCGCCGCTTCCCAGGGGAGGCGCGACTTTGCCGAACGCGGCGGAAACATCTTTTTCGTCGAGTGCCAGGTGATGGGGAGTTATTTCGCAGCTCAGCTCGAAGCCTTCGTTTTCGACGGGCGGAAAACCCTCGCCCGCCGTCCTTTCCGCGGGCGCCGCTTTGTCCGTCCCGTTCCGCCGGGCTTTTAGGCCGCGTATCAGATCGACAGCTTCTTTTGTCGAGACGTGGGCGATATGCAGCCTTGCCCCGGCCCGGGCGGCAAGCTCTATGGCCCGGCGGACGGCGGCGTATTCCCCGCCGAGATCGCAGTGGCACGAGACGGGAAGGCCCGCCCGGCGGGCTTCGCGAAACGCGGCGAGAAAAAGATCGTCACGCGCCATGTCCCTGCCGTCTTCGGAAAGAAGGCGGACAAAATGTTCCCCTCCCCTGTCGGGAAGCTTTATGATCTCGGAAAGCTCTGTTCCTTCCATGCCCCTGCTTAACGACAAAGCGGGACACAGATCGATAAGCCCCAGGGCGTCGGCGCGGTTTTTCAGGGCCGCCGCTCGGCCGACGGAATCCACGGGCGGCAGGGTGTTTGCCATCGATACGACTGTCCCGTAGCCCCCCGCGACGGCGGCAAGGCAGGCGCTTTCCAGGGTCTCTTTCGCGGAAACTTCCCCACAGCCGGGTTCCCGAAAATGGGCGTGAAGGTCCACAAAGGCGGGCATAAGAACAAGGCCGCCGTTCCCGGGGCAGCCGCCTTCCAGTACCATGTCCGCCGCGGCCCGTGGACGCGCGGCCCAATCGGAAGCCGGGTCGTCCGCCGGACCGCCCGTTGGCCTTTCTCCGCGCCGGAAAACTTCTTTTATGAATCCGTTTTCGACAACGACCGATCCGAAAAAATCGGACGACTCATCGACAACGCGAAAATTGTCAAGAAACAGCATTACCACAGATCCGCGGCGGCGGTGATTTCGTCGCAGTATTCACAGCGGTAGGTTTTCTTTTTTACATCGTCCAGATGAAACAGATGGGAAACATTTTCGATAGACGTAATACAGCGGGGGTTTTTGCAGATAAGCACGTCCCTGACCCTTTCGGGAAGCTGGAGTTTTATCTTTCTGGTGATTTCCCCGTTTTCGATTACATTAACCGTAATGTTCGGATCGATAAGCCCGAGTATTTCAAAATTTATTTCAATGGTATTGTCGATTTTTATGATGTCCTTGCGGCCCATGCGGTTTGAATTCGCGTTTACCACAAAGGCGACGTTGCAGGACGCTTTGCCCAGGCCCAGCCAGTTAAATATCCGTATTCCAAGCCCGGCCTTGATGTGGTCTATAACAATACCGTTTCGTATTTGATCGACGTTCAGCATACCGCCCCCAGTATCGACGCGAGAAGCGCCATTCGAATGTACATGCCGTAGCGCGCCTGCTTAAAGTATACCGCCCTCGGATCGCCGTCGAGCTCCGCGGCAATCTCGTTCACCCTCGGAAGGGGATGGAGTATCAGCATCTCTTTCTTGGCGCCGTCCATTTTGTCTTTGGTAAGTACGTAAAAATCCTTGAGCCTTATATAATCTTCTTCGTTGAAAAATCGTTCCCGCTGGACACGGGTCATGTAGAGCACGTCGAGGTCTCCGATCACGTCTTCGAGTTTTTCCGCTTCCCGGTAGGGAATCATTTCTTTTTCAAGAATCCCTTTGGTAATGTAATCCGGAACCTTGAGTTCGGGCGGGGAAATAAAAATCTCCTTTACGCCGGGATAGCGGGAAAGGGCCTTCGCCAGCGAATGAACCGTGCGGCCAAATTTAAGATCTCCGCAGAAACCGATGGTGAGGTTTCCCGTTTCTCCCCGAAGCCGCCGTATCGTAAGAAGGTCGGTAAGGGTTTGGGTCGGATGATGATGGCCGCCGTCGCCGGCGTTAATTACCGGGACGCCGGAAACCCGCGACGCGAGAAGCGCCGCGCCCTCTTTCGGGTTGCGCATTACAATGGCGTCGGCGTAACAGGAAACGGTGCGGATCGTGTCGGAAAGGCTTTCCCCCTTGGCGGCGGAACTTGAACCGGGCTCGGCAAAACCGAGACAGCTTCCTCCAAGCCTGAGCATCGCGGCCTCGAACGAAAGCCTTGTTCTGGTACTCGGCTCGAAAAACAGCGTGGCAAGAAGTTTTCCCCGGCAGGATTCCCTCAGGTAGTTTTCGTCGTCTTCGATTTTTTCCGCGAGGGAAAAAAGCCCTTCCAGCTCTTCCTGACTAAAGTCGCCCGGCTCAATAAGATGCCGTCCTTTCAGCATAGCTCCCCCTTTTCCCAGGTCTTCCACAAAACAGGAAATGCGGCAAACGTCCGAGGCCTTTACTCGCGGGCGCCGGTTTGTGACTGCGGGTCAATCCGCGATTCGGCGGCAAGGGCCTGTTCCTCAAGGAACAGGGAACGGAAAATATCCGCGGCGCGCCGCCACGCCGTTACGGCCTCGTCTTCTTCGCCCATTTTTCGGAGTACGTCTCCCCTGGCGATCCAGTCCATGCCCAGGGCAAAGGTGTTTTCGGCGCGGCGGTCAAAACCCAGGGCGGCGTCCAGAGCGTCAAGGGCGCCCCGGTAATTTTCCGCCACGGAACGTACCGACGCGATAAGGTACCAGTCGTAGCCGGCCTGTTCAAGATAGCGGCCGCTTTCGTGAATGGAAAGGGCGTTTCGTATGGACTTTTCCGCGTCCCCGAAAAGGCCAAGCTCTTTTTCGGCAAGCCCTATGACCGTCCAGGCCAGCGCCGTAAACAGCTTGTCTGATTTTACGTTGGGCAGTTCGGCCCGAACCGCCGCGAGCGTTTCTTCGGCGGCGGCCGCGCCAAGGGCGCTTCGCTGCCGGTAAATACGGCAGACGGCGGCCAGGACCTTGTCGTCCGCGGCTTCGGCTTCTTTCTGGGCCTCCCCCCAGAGCTCTTCCGCCTCCTGCCGCCGCCCCAGGTAGAAAAGCACGTTCCCCCTGGAAATGCTGACCCGTATCCGCAGGGCCGGCCTGTCGGTCGAAACGGCCAGCCGCCAGGCTTCGGCAAGAAGCGAAAGCGCCTCGGCATAGTTACCCCTGTCCGCTTCCGTATTGGCCAGTTGAAGCTGGGTTTCGGTCATCGTTTGAAGGACAAAAACTTCCACGGGCCGCTTTGGGACGCTGGAACAGGAGGCCGCCAAAAATCCGCACAAAACAGGGAAAATAACAAAAAAGGAAGGCAGGACACAGAAAAACCCCGCCGGCCTGTTATCCTTTCGCGTTATATGGCAATACAATTCCGGTCTCATCTTCTCCTCTCTTTCTTCCCTTTCCCGAAACTCCCCGCTAAAACTGTATGTCCCTTGGATTTGCGCCGCCCGCCCCCATTTCCATGCGGTCGGGTACGCCGTTCCTGAGCAGCGGATTGTTGCGCAGGGCGATAAGCACCTCTTCCGCGGCCCGCAGCGCAGTTCTGACTTCGGTCAACAGGTTGATGATCTGCGGCATTTCCCTGGGCAGGTAGGCGGTGGTCTGTTTGACGTCAGCGAGGATACCCGAAAGGGACTGCACCGATTGTTCCAAATTGTCGATTATCGTTTCCGTTCCGTCGAGTACCGACGAAATACCTTCGGGACCGGCAAGCTCGCCGGTAATGGCGGAAATATCACGGGTTATTTTTTCTATTTCCGCGAATTCGGCGGGAAGGCCCGATGTCGCCCCTTCCACATTGCGGAGCGTTCTGCCGAGAACGCTGGCGTCGCTTCCGGTCATGGCAAGTTGTATCTCTCCAAGGGTCGCTGTAACGCCGTCAAGTATCGTGTTGGCCTTATCCATCATGATGGCAATCGTGTCGCTCTGGGAAGAAATAAAGCCCAGCCCCTGTTCAATAAGGCGCCGCCCCTCTTCCGATCTGCTTGTGGGAATTAAATCGTTTTCGCCAAGCTGCTCCGTTCCAAGCCCCGGATGAAAGAGAAACTGATTCCCCAGTCCTATGGGGCTGATAAGAATCTGAATCAGGGATCCTTCCTTGACCCTGTCGTTGTACTGATCGTAAATCGCGAAAATTACTTCTACCTGGTCGTCCTCGGTAAGCCTGAAGCTTTTTACGTTGCCGACCTGCATGCCCTTGAGAAGGACGGGCATGTTTTCACTCAGCCCGGACGCGGAAGAAGCGTAGGTTCTGTACACATAATCCCGGGAGAACCAGCGCTGCCGGGAACCAAGCATAAAAATCACGGCCGCCAACGACACCAGGGCGACGACAATGAAAAAACCGACTACCTGATCGGCAAAACGGATTTTAAATTTCATACATTTCCCTTACGCATTGCCTTTCTCCACCAGCTCGGCAAGATCGGAATCTTCCCGAATCTGATCCGTCGTTAATTTAAGGTAGACATAGCCGCCGATTACGACGATGACAATCTGGGCAAGACTTTTTACCAGAGCCGGATTATGACTGACAAATACTATGGTATTATTATCCACTTGACGCCGTTTTACAAGAGACACGAGCCTGCCGGCGGCGTTATCGTCCAGCGACTCGGTCCATTCGTCAAGAAAGAGCAGCGCCGGACCGCACATGATCGCCCTGGCAAACGCGATAAGTTTTTGTTCACCCATGGAAAGGGAGGAAGGCCGCGTGTGAAGATCCCGCCGGCAGCCCACTTCGGACATCACCTGCCGTATGCGTTCCTTTCTTTGTTCGCCTGAAAATTCCGGATGGTGTATTTTAAGGGGAAGCTCCAGGCTTTGGTACAGGGTCTGGTTTGCCCACAGGGCCGAGTCCTGGAACACAAAGGCGCTTTCCCGCCGGAATTCCATCGTCTGCTGCCGGTTCATCGAGGATATGTTTTTTCCCCGATAGTACACCTCGCCGCTTGTGGGAATTAACAGCCCGGCGCAGAGTTTAAGGAGGGTGCTTTTGCCGCAGCCGGAAGCGCCGACCAGGGCCGTGGTTTTTCCCTCGTCTATATCCAGATTGACCTTTTGAATTATGCGGACATTTTGTCCCGTGAAAGAAACGTTGTTTAGTCTGATAAGCGGTTCCATGGCGCCCCTGTCCTAATTCACGATATAATACAAAGCCGTAAGCAAGATATCCACGAGAATACACCACATAAAGGATTTGCTTACCGCCTGAAGCCCCGCGACCGGAATTTCCGTACTTGCCCTGTCAACGGAAAAACCTTTCCGCAGCGCCATCAGCGAGATGATTACGCCGAAGCTTATGCTTTTAAACAGCGAAATGAGCAGGTCCGCAAGGCTAAGATTCCGGAGCAGGTTGTCAAAATAAAGCGCCGCGGGCATGGCGTTAAAAAGCTGGACTACGACGAAAGAACCCGCCAGACCGAAGATCGAAAAGTAGATGTTAAGAAAAAACATCGCGATACATACGCCGAGAAAACGGGGAACCCCCAGCTGTTCTATCGGATCGACCCCTATGGAAATATACGCTTCGACCTCGTGGGAGACAACCATGCCGGCCGTTTCCGTGGCGATGGCGGTGGCCGATCTCGCGATAACGATAAACGCCGCCAAAAGGGGGCCAAGCTCCCTGGTAATGATCGTGATAAGCAGCGGATAGATCATCCGGTTTTGTCCAAGGCTGCTGAGAAAGGGAAGGCTTATTACATTAACCGCGGCGCCTATGCCCAGGGCCAAAACGGAAACGAGCGCCAGGGCGTCCACAAAGGTAAAGAGTATCTGCATAACCAGAACCCTGTAGAACGGCTTACCCCGAAAGATAAAATGCCATACCCCCTTGAGGAGCCTTGTAAAAAAACCAAATGTATAGAAGATTTCGGAAAAAAACTCTAACCGCATTACGCTTATACCATAGCACAAAAAAGCGTTTATTGCCACAGTAGAGGAGGGGTTGTTTCGCGATGGGGACTTTTATCACTGTCCCAGTTTCTTCATCTCCCGTTCAAGCGCTCCGGTAAAGGTTTGTTCCTCCGGCACAAGCGGCAGATAATCCCCCGCCTCCGGTACCGTTACCGGCGGATACAGCGCCCAGGATTCGCGCATGGGGTAGAGCCGCGCTTCCCCTTCAATTTGCGCGGTTTGCGAGGCAAAGCGCCGCCATTCCCGCGCGCCAATCCGCCACGCCTGGTAAAAGCCTTCGCCGGGAACGGTAATCTCCACCGGCAGCCAGAACCGTCCGCCGTGTTCAATAAGGCCATCCGCTTTCCAGGTTTCGCTCCCCGTATCAAAAGCCATATAGATATGCCCCGGTATGGTGATAAAGGCCGTGTCGATTCCCAGCACTTCAAGCAGGGAACAGTACAGTATCGAAAGATCGTCACAGTCCCCGCCCCGGTAGTACAGGGTCTGGTACGGATAGTTCAAACTGTCCAGGGCCGAAGCGTCCTCCGAAAGTTCCACAAAGGCGGAGGCGGGGTCAATCACGTAGGCAATGCCGTAGGCCGCGAGCGCCTCAAACAGGGCCGCGGCATAGCGTACATTCCGGGGAAGGCTGTCTTCGGTGAGGCCGTTTTCAGGCAGGCTGTCCGCTGCCGAGGCGACATAACGGGCAAAGAGCCGGGCAGCGGGGTCGCGAGCCGATACAAACGAAGCGGCCCGGCGGTCATCGTCCCAGCTTAGGGCGTTCCGGTGGTATACGGGCATCTGCACCGAAAAGTCCGTCTCTTTCCGGGCCCCCAGGCTCCGGTAACTCATCAGCACCCGGCCGTTGGCGTTGACGTTTTCCGTCAGGGAAAGCATCACCTCGTTGAACAGGGCCGTCACCGGAACCTCCGCGCTTTCCCCCGGCGCGAGGCTGGGAATTAACGCGAACGGTTCCGGCTGTCCCATGTAGCGATCCATAAAAAGCGAAAGACTTACATTGGTAACGGTATTCGGTTCGTCGTTGGTAATCCGCAGCCTTGCCGCGGGGTTGTCTTTATACCAGGCGTAAGAGACCGGAAAAACCCGCCGCTGTTCAATTTTTTCGCCCCGCAGCCGGGCCTCTCCCCGCATGATCTCCGACAGGTTCAGCCGTATTCCCGCCGTAAAGGTAAGCGTGTTGAGGGCGGCGTCCGAAAAAAGGTGGAAGCCGTAATCCCCTCCGGCATAGAGGGAGAAAGCGGGTAACAGGTGAAACTCCGCCCGGAGGCCGCCGCCCGCGAAGGGCCGGGCGTTGCTGTAGTCTTCCCAGCGGTACTGGTATACCCCGGCCCGCAGGTCGGCGCGGAAGGTCCAGCGGTCAAAGGGCCGCCACCGGAAAAAGAGGCCCAGGCCGCCCCGGTACAGGCTAAAGGCGCTCCCGGCTTCCGTGGAAAGGCTTGAAAAGCCGCCGCCCGCGCTTATGCCCATAAAGGGCAGAAAAGCCCAGTCAAGAGCGGCGGCGGCGCCCATGCCGGGGCCAAAGTGTTCTTTCCCCGCGGGGATTTCAAAAGCCGGGGACAGGGACAGGGCGAACTCCTGTTCGGCAAAAACCGGAACCGCGAGCGCCGCAAACAACACCGCCAAAATCTTCTTGTCCATATCACCGCTCCTCGTTTCTCCTGACGCGCTTCACTTCTCCGTCAGGTTATTGATCCCGTCCCAATTATCGGGCGGCATGTCGATATACTCCAGGCACCATTTTGCGTAGAGTTTCGCCGTATTGTCCCTCGGCATCTTTTTTGTCAGCAGGGAAAACAGTTCCCCGGCCTGTACGAAAGAACCTCTCTCAAAAAGGCCTATCGCTTTTTCCCAGTCCGCAAGGTACTCCGTCTGCCCCGCGTTCATATCCCCCCGCAGTCCCAAAAGTTCGTAGAGCCGCAGCGGCGTGTTGATCCCCACCACCCGCACCCGGTCAAGGCTCCGGCAGATAAACCCGTCGCCGATTTTCTCTTTCGTGGAGCCGCTTATCAGGATGCCGCCGGTACGGTACTGTTTGTTCACCCCTTCAAGCCGGGAGGCCAGATTCACCGCGCTGCCCATGACCGTATAGTCCATCTTGTTTTCCGCGCCCATGTTCCCCACTACCATCTCCCCGGTATTGACCCCGACGCGGGTAAAAAGCGGCGCGGGACTCAGGCCCTCTTCCACAATAACCGTGTTCAGTTCCCGTTCCGCCTTTTTTATCTCCAGGACGCTCCGGCAGGCCAGGGCCGCGTGATCCTCCCGGTACACGGGCGCGCCGAAAAACGCGATGATCGCGTCTCCCTCGTATTTGTCGATGGTTCCGAGGTTTTCCATGATGATGTTGCTCATCGTGGTCAGGTAGCGGTTGAGAAGCCGTACCAGTTGAACCGGGTCCAACTGTTCGGAAATCGTCGAAAAGCCCTGAATATCCGTAAACACGGCGGTCATTTCCCGCTTTTCTCCGCCCAGGTTGAGTTTGTCGGGGTCGGCGATAATCTCGCTGATAATCGAAGGGGAAAGGTAGCGGGAAAAAGCCATGTGCAGAAAGGTCTTTTCCCGGCTGGTTCCCAGAAAGTCGACGACCTGCAGCGAAAGAAAGGTCAGGGCCGATGTGGAAAGGGGGAGGGCAAGACCGGCGTACTGTTTCGTTATACGGAAATAGAGCAGCGAAAGGCCGGTCAAAAGCGCCAGAGCGCAGAAGCCCGCGGGTATGGATTTACCCGCGGCAAGACGGCCCGTCAAAAGGATAATTCCAAAAGAGAAGACGAGGGCGAGAACGATGGAAACAAAGGCCGGCGCGTCGTCGAGGAATTCCCCGGAGAGGAGCATGTTTGCCATGACCGCGTAGGTTCCCACATTGGGGTAATTTTCCTCAAAGGGGATAATGCCGTTGTCGGTCATGGAAGTGGCGTCCGCGCCGATGACGCAGAAGGCCCCCTCAAGGACGGCGCTGTTTGCGCGGATTTCCCCCATGCGCCGGAACTGGCCGCGGGCCGCCCTAAAGAGTTCCTCCACATAGGCCGAGGTTTCCTCATCGCCCGCTGTCATCTCAAGAATCCGTTCCTCGTAGGGGCCTTCAAGAAAATCCCCGGCGGACAAGAAAAAATTTTTCCGTACCTCAAGCCATTCTTCTGTCTCCGCGTCTTCGGCCCGCAAGGTTTCGGCCAGGTTGAAAAGCTCCCGGGGATTTTGTTCCTTGTCCCACACAATGAAAAACCCGGAAGAAGCCATAAGGCTTAAATTCTCCGCGAAAACTTTTTCGATGATCGTGTGCTGGATCAATTCCAGAAGCGACATAACCCGGTACTCGTAAAATGTTTTTTTCGGCCACTTGAGCAGTACCGAACCGTTCTCTGTCCGGGGTATCCTGATATCTTTTGTACGACCGTCGATTACGGCGTTCCGTAAAATAATTTCCCTGCCGCTTACCGCAATAGCGGGATTGCCCAAAAGTTCCCTCATGCCGGCAAGGGCCAAATGCCCGTAGTAGTTTCCACGGTACTTTACCAGAAGGTTGACGCGCCGCCTGATGCCGTCCGGGTCGGCGTCGGCGTTGACAAAACCCGCGCCCCTTGCCCGGCTTAACAGTTTGTATATGGACGGCATAACCCCCGCCATTTCGGGGGTCCGCGTGTCGTCATTGGCCTCAATGTTTTTCAGGGCCGCCCGCGATTCAAGCAGGGACGTCATCTCTTCATCGGGTTCGAGGATTTCCGCGCCGGAAAGGATATGGCCGGCGCTTATCATGGTGAGGGTGAGGTATGAAGCGCGGGTAAAGCCCAGGACTTGAGCGAAGTATTCGTCCACGTCCCGGCTTAGATACTCAAGGGATTTTTCCAGTTCGGCGCGGACTTCTCCGTTCAGGGCGGCAAATTCATCCTTGTAGAGTTCGCGTTCTTCCCCTCTGATACTCCCCGCCGCGATACCGTCAATGACCTGCGCGGAGCTTTCGTTTATCCTGCCGAAGCCCTCGTCCAGATACCGGGAAAACACTTCGCCCGCGTAGTCCCGGTCCAGCCGCTGGGGGCTTTCGTCAAGGTAGTTCAAGTCGAAG
>JAIRSC010000020.1 GCA_031255645.1 Treponema sp.
GTTTGTCCTTCTCTTTTTTGTTCTTGCCGTTTTGCCGGCCGGCGCGGCCGAATTTGTGGAAGGAAGGATACGCCTGGCGCTCAGCGAGAAAACGGGACGTTTTTCCCTGTACTATATGACGGATATCGCCCAGGAAGAATACGTTCCGTTTTTCGCGGACAGGGATCCCCGGACAAGTTTTCTCGCGATCCAGATCAACGATAGAAATTACCAGCTAGGCGACAGCGCCGCGTTCAAGACAAGTTTCGGCGGATCGGGGGCGAACCCTTCCCTGGTGTTTGAGTCTCCGGCGCTGCGGATAACGGAAGAATTCAGATTTATGAAAACTTCCGGATCGCACCTTACCAACGGCGTTGTAATCACCGTTACGATTACCAACAAGGGCAGACAGCGGATACAGGCGGGGGCGCGTTTTCTTTTCGACACGAGCCTTGGCGAAGACGGCGTTCATTTTTCCACCGATAAAAGAGAGATACATTCGGAAGCTTTAATAGACGCCGCATCCGAAGATTCTTTCTGGGTTTCGGGCAACGACAGGTTCGGCCTTATGGGAAGCGTTTCAGGCGACGGGATTACCAGGCCCGACCTGATACATTTCGCGAACTGGAAACGCTTTAACGACGCTCCCTGGAAAGTTTCGTTCCATCAGGGCAGGAACTTCAATTTGCCGCCCTATTCAATCGGCGATTCGGTGGTATGCTACTATTACGAGCCCGCCGCCGTAGAGGCCGGAAATACAAAAACCATTACGCTGGTTCTCTCGTCCAGAGACGACAGCGGTTTTTCCGGGAAGGTCGCCGAAGAATCGGATGAAATTTCCAGGCTTATCGCCATAAGCGAAACGACGGAAACGGCGGAAACAACGAAGACGGGCGACGCGATGCGGGCGGATCTCGTTATCCTTCGCGATCTTACCGCGAAGCTTGACGAATACGCCAGGCCCGGCGCGTCCGTATCCGAAGAAGAGCTTTCGGCCCTTGAACTGGTGATTTTCAGGTTAAAAGCCAGATACGGCCTGTAGCATGTCAAGCGATCCGCTGCTGAATAAAGCCCTTGGTCTCATGCGGAAAAAGAACTACGATTCCGCGATAAAGATGCTTGAGTCCGAAGTGTTCCAGTACCAGGAATCTTTTCAGTATTATCATATCCTCGGCCTGTGCTGCCTTTACGCGGGGGATCTCGGCGGGGCTTTTACCTATTTTAACCGGGCAAAGAACATAAAATTCCGCGAGACGGGGCCTCTTTTGGGGCTTGCGTTTTATTTTCTGAAACGGGGAGATACCGAAAAGGTCGTCGATCTGTACCTTGACATACAGGACCTTGACAACGGAAATAAAATCGCCGGAAAAGCCCTGAACCTTATCAGGAAATCGAGAGGAGGGGAGGAGCTTTCCGCCTGGATGCAGAGCCGGAAGGCCACGCGCCTTTATCCGCCCATTCCCGTTCCGCGTCTCAAGCGGACCGCGCTGTTACTGCCGCCGGCGCTCCTTTTATGCCTTGTCGCGGCGGGGACTGTTTTTTTCCTGAACCGGACGCTGAAATTGAGCCGCGCCGGCCTTGAAAACAGCGTTCTCGTGAATGAGGAAAAATCCTCACCCGTCGAAACGGGCGGCTCTTACCGGTACATACTTACCGGGAACGAGATAATCCGCCTTTACGACGAAGCCCGGAATTTTTTCAACGAATACCGCGACGAAAAGGCAAAATACAATTTAAACCGTATCCTCCAATCCAACGCGTCCCAGGCGATAAAAAACAAAGCGGTCCTTCTTAAGTCCTATACCGCGATTCCCGGTTTCGACACCCTGAAAGATTCCTTCGGCTACAGGGAAGTACACGACGAGCCAGCGCTGTACCAGGATTGTTATGTTGTCTGGAAAGGCATGGCCGCAAATGTCGAGCAAATCGAACACAGCGCCTCGTTTGACATGCTGGTCGGATACGACACCTGCCGGGTAATGGAGGGGGCGGTTAACGTAGGGCTTTCCTCTCCGGCCGAAGTCAACCCCTCCGTTCCGCTGGAAGCACTCGGAAAAATCGCAGTGCTTTCGGGAGATCGTTTTATGCTTGAGGCCGTGGGGATTCACCAGTTGCGGTAGCGCGTGTAATGTGATTTTGGTATTATGAAACTGGTTGAAAATGATTAGCAAACTTATTGTCGATGAATTGGGCTACGGGTATATAATCTGTCCCCGAAAATGGGGAATGCGGGATGAAATTGCCCCGTTTCACCGATTTTATTATGTATTGGGCGGTAACGCCCATTATCGGAGCGCGAGTCGGGATATCGATCTTCTGGCCGGAAACCTGTACATACTTCCGACCTTCTCTCCGTATACCTTGTGGCACGATCCGGACAATCCTCTGGAAGTCATCTATTTCCATATTGAAATCACGCCGGATATTACCGACGATTTACTGCGGATTCCCGTCAATCAAAACACCCTCGAAATGTCCCTGCTGTATACAATGCGGCATTTCAGTGATATCGGGGACGTACAAAACCTCGATGAACTCTGTGGAATATTGGTCAGATACATAACTGCCGTGTATTGCCCGATAATGGTGTACGATTCCCGTCTGGTAAACGTAATACGTTATATTACCCAGCGCCTGACGGAACGGATAACCGTCGAAGATATGGCCAAAATAGCCTGTATGGAACGGGCGTATTTTTCCAGATTATTTAAAAAACATTACAAGACCAGTCCCATGAAATACGTAACGCAGAAACGGATGTCGATAGCGGCAAAAGAATTATTGTCCGGCGCCGTTATAGAGGACGTGTCCCGAATGATCGCCTACGAGGATGAAAAGGCTTTTTCACGGGCTTTTAAAAGAGTATATGGACGTTCTCCCTCAAGCTACTATAAAAGTCATAATCAGCAACCTTAAAGATATTTTCAGATGTGGACAAAAACAGGTTCCGGTTTATAGTCGTATAATGAACTTGTTCCAATAATTAATACAGGGAGGAATCGTATGACAGTAAAACTTGAACCGTCGCGTCGGCTTATCCGGCTTACGAAACGGAGCGCCGATTTGGCCGTTTCGGGACGGAGAAACCTTTACGCGGATAACGCGGAATTTCTGGTGTACCACTGGTCGGGTCATTCCGCCGCTTTTTCACCCGCAACCGGCGAAATGGCGGTCAGCGCGTCCCGGCGGATAAATATCGGGGACCATAATTGCCGGGTTGATGTGGGCGGAGATTTCCCCTTTGCCTCTCAAATGCCCTCAAAACGTGAAGGCTTTGAGTACAGCGCCCTGAATTGGGCAAAGGATTACGCTTTCTTTCTGGATCACAGCCCGGCGGAAGTGTACCCCGATGAAACCATTGTCGGCGAATTTCACTGGCAGTTGGATGAGGCCAGGCTCTACAAGTATCCCGACATAGTATACGAACTGGGTGAAAAACTGCGCCGGACGGGGGCCGGCGGCATGAGTCTGGCCCACACCTGCCCTGATCTTTCCATCGGGCTTGAACTTGGCTGGACGGGGCTTTTGGACAAGGTGCGGAAAAGCAGGGAAACCCATGCCGGATACGGAGCGAAACGGCGGGCGGATTATCTTTCCGCCCAGGAACTGGTGGTGGAGGCGATTATCCGTTTTATCGCCCGCCACGCCGGTAAAGCGTTGGATCTCGCTCAAGGCGAAAAAGACCCGGAATGTAAAGCCCGGTTTGAACGGATTGCGGCTAACTGCAGGTCCCTCAGCGAATGTCCGCCTCAAACCTTTGAACAGGCGGTACAGTGGATATATTTTTTCCAGGTAGCGGAGCGTATCAATGGACACGGAAACGGTTACGGCAGGCTCGATCTCCTTTTGAATGATTTTTACCGGCGGGACGCCGAAAAGGGAATTCTGACTAGGGCCGAAGCCAGAGAGTTGATCGCCGAAATGTACCTTAAATACGGCGGCAATTATTTTGCCTTCGGTGGCCGCTTAAAGGATGGGGCCGACGCGACCAATGAAGTAAGCTGGATAGGCATAGAAGCCTATGATATTACTGGCGGCTACAATCATCTGGGGCTTATGTGGCACCCCGGCATTGATAGAGAATTTTACGCCTATGGCTGCGATGTGGTCGCCCGGCGTGGCTGCGGAACGCCGACGCTGGTAAATTACGATATACTCAGGGACAGTGAACTCTATTCGGGCTACAGTTACGACGATGCATGGAATGTCGCGTACAGCGGATGCCAATGGTACTGCGCCGTTGGCAGCGAATATTCGGATCATGACATGAACTGTCTGGTATTGACCAAACCGCTTGATATGGCGGTTGAAGAGGGAATAAAAAACAACGTTACCGGTTTTGAGGAACTGTGGGAATTGTATGATCGACAGCTGGAAAATACCATTGACGGGCTGGTCGAATTTAAAAACAAGGTATATGAATGGCAGGATCGAGTCTGGCCGGAAATGGTTACATCCCTCTGTATGCACGGCCCCATCGAGAAGGGCTGTGATGTTACCAGCCCCGGAGGAGTCAATAACACTTATACATCGGTAAATGTTTTGGGAATTCCCAATGTTGTTGACGGCCTCCATGCCTTGAAAGAAGTGGTGTTTGACCGGAAACTGTACAGCCTTAGAGAAGTCCGGGAAGCCTGTCTTAACGATTGGCGAGGAGCCGAGGATCTCCGGCAGTTTCTTCTGAACGCCCAAAAATTCGGCAATGATCTTGATGAAGTTGACGCCATGTACGTCAGGGTTGCCAACCGGATTGTGGACATACTGGAATTAAAACGCAATATAAAGGGAGGACATTTCAGGCCTTCCCTTTTCCAGTTTATGGGCCACACCTACGCGGGGCAATTACAGGGGGCCACCTACGACGGGCGTTTTGCCGCAGAACCATTCGCCCATGGCTGTAATCCCATGCACGGAAGAAATACCGAGGGGATTACCGCGACGGCGAATTCTTTGTGTAAAGTTGATTTCAGGCGTTTCCAGGGAGGATCCCTGCAGATTGAACTACAGCCCAAATTTTTTGACGGAAAGGAAAACCCCGGCGAATTTATCCGCCGCTTTTCTGCCGCTTTCATGGGACAGGGCGGGGTACAGATAAATCTTAACATCATCGATCTGGAAAAGCTTAAAGACGCCATGGATGATCCGGCAAATCCGGTACACAAGGGGCTGGTTGTTAAGGTTACCGGTTATTCCGCCCATTTTTGTGTTATGGATCGCAAGTTTCAGGAGGAGTTTATCGCGCGGGTTAATTATGAAGCCATATAAATGGAAGCCCTGATTTTTGACACCCACCGCGGGACAAGCCATGACGGGGAAGGATTACGGACGACGTTCTTTTTTCAGGGCTGTCCCCTGCGTTGCAAATGGTGCCATAACCCGGAGGGAATTCCCCCTGAGCCGTATATAAAATGGGATGCGCGCAAGTGTATAGGCTGCCATACATGCGTTAAGGTATGTCCCGGAAAATTCCTAGAGTTTACGGAAAAAGGTCTTGGTATCGACCGTGCCCGTTGCAGCCGCTGTGGAATATGCGCCAAAAGATGTCCTTCCAAAGCTCTGCAAATTTCGGCTAGGGTATGGACCGTTGATGAACTGACAGCATACGCCTTAAAGGACAAGCATTTTTACGACGCTTTCAACGGCGGCGTTACATTTAGCGGCGGGGAAGCGGCGTTGCACGTGCCTTTTATCATTGAGGCGGCGAAACAGCTTCACGCCGCCGGCGTTAATACCGCCTTGGATACGTCGGGATACTGTTCCCCGGAAGTTTTTGAACCGGTATTCTTGTCATTTGACTGCGTACTCTTTGACATAAAGACCGCCGATAACGATTTGCACAAAAAATTTACCGGCACTGGGAACGAGCCTGTCCTGAAAAATCTTGACCGCCTGGTACTGAAAAAAAGGAATGGTGAATACACCGGAGAACTGTGGATTCGTACCCCGATCGTACCCAACGCCACCGATACGGAAGAAAATATTCTGTCTATAGCGAAGATTGTGAAGACCCGCCGAGACACGATCGGCCGCTGGGAATTATGCGCGTTTAATAATATGTGTAAAGACAAGTACCGTAGCCTGGGGCTTGAGTGGGAATACATGGAAACGGATCTGCTTCCTGATATCAGGATGCGGGAACTGCTTCAAATCGCCGAAAAAGAGATAGGAGGCGGGGTTCCCGTAGTGTCCACCGGGTTGACCGCAAAAGAGCGCATAATGATTGAAAAAGATACATTCGGTTAATATTGGTAAACGCGATAAGGCAGATGGTGTCCGAAATAACGACTTCATTATAAAAATCGGTCAACATTCACTATTTCCTCTTTGACGTCTTCCTCGGTCAGGGAAACTATCGGAATACCATAACGAATGAGCAACTCATAAAATGTTCTGTACGAAAGTCCCGCTACTTCGGCCACTTTGCCCAGAGAAAATTTTTGCGCTTCGAAAAGCTTCATGGCGAAAAGAAGCTGGGCATCTGTTTTGGACAGATTTGCCGTATCGGGAACAGTTAACGTAAGCTCCATAATCGGCATCCATTTTTACTATTGTTCTGACAAATACAGATTTTATAAAGACCCCACTACGGATAAAGGTCTACTCTTATCAGTGCTGACTAAATGAAGATACCTCAAGGCAAGTCCCGAGGTATCTTCGTTGGATAGGAAATTTATTATACTGGCCGGGGTACATGCCCCCGCTTCGAAGACCGGTTTACAACTTTTCCAGCGGTGATGAATTGAACCGAGGCAAGCCTCAAGGTATGGACCCCGGCCTTCCAATCAAAGAGCAAATAACGTCAAAACCCACGTCGCCTTGATACCTTGGCGGCCTGCCAAACATCACAGCACCCGTAACTATCGACCGGTTTACAACTTTGTATCATGGATGGCCGACCAAATGTCACAACACCCGGAGAACGCCCTAAGAACATAACGGGTGCTGTGTGTTAGCCCGCCGCCCATAGTGCCTGCAAAGATGCCCGCCCATTCAAGACACGGGCACTGTGAATTTACCGCGTGCCTGCCCCAAGGCAGCGATGTGGGTTTGCTGGTATTACACTCTTTTGGCGTATTTTTTCATGTCAAAATAAACCGCAGTAATAATGATCGTGCCTTTTACCCAAAGCTGATAGTAGGAATCGATTGAAAGAAAACTCATCCCGTAGTTGATAAGCCCCATTGTGAAAACGCCTATTATCATTCCGCTGACGGTTCCGACGCCGCCGTTCTGCGAAACGCCGCCTACGGTGACCGCAGCGATGGCGTCAAGCTCCATGCCGTTGGCCGTCAGGGCGTTGGCAAGGCCGAGTCGGCCCGCGAGCAGTACGCCGGCGGCGCCGTACAGGAGTCCGGCGTAAAGATATACGCAAAACAGATCGCGTTCGACATTGATCCCCGAAACGCGGGCCGCCTGGGCGTTTCCCCCGATGGCGTAAAAATTGGTTCCCTGCTTTGTATGTTTCAGCAGCACCCAGATTACTATGGTAATAATAACCACGTAAATTCCGAGAAACGGAAACGAAAGAAAAGAAGGCCCGATGGAATTCTGGGCTATGGCTTTAAACTTGTTCTCAAGGGATCCTACGACCGCAGCTTTTGTGTAGATAAGCTGGATACCCCTCGCGATTGACATGGTTCCCAGCGTAGCGATGAACGGAGGCAGTTTTCCGTAGGCTACCAGAATACCGTTGAAGGCTCCGAAAAGGCCGCCGGCCAGAATGCCCGCGATTATTGGCACAAAAAGCGGGAACGAATGTCCGAAATACAGGGCGGATTCATACGTCGGTATCTGCGCGAAAGAGGCCGCGACCGACGCGCAGCAGCAGACGACGTAGCCTATGGAAAGGTCTATGCCCTTGGTGATGATGATCATGCCGACGCCCAGAGAGGCGAATGCCCGCACGGATTCCGCGATAATAAGCGTTTTCAACGACGCCCAGGAAAGCGCCTGTCCCCGCGTTAAAATCGCAAGCAGAAACACGAGCGCAACAAATGTCGCGAAGGTCGTGTACTTTGTCAATAATTCTTTCATGTTGAACTTTTTCATAAACGCTCCCGTTAATGTTTGTAGGCTCAGTGCTTTTTTTCAGGAAAATTGCGTCGCGTAACGCATGATCAGTTCCTGGGAAATTTCGTCCTTGTCGAGAATGCCCGTAAGCCTGCCCTCGCAAAGTACTATGACGCGGTGGCTCATGCCGATCAATTCCGGCATTTCGCTAGAAATCATAATAATGGATTTGCCCGCTTCTACTAATTCGGCCATAATGGTGTAAATCTCGTATTTCGCGCCGACGTCAATGCCCCTTGTCGGTTCGTCCATAATAAGTATATCGGGAAGGGTCATTAACCAGCGGCTCAAAATTACCTTCTGCTGATTGCCTCCCGAAAGGTTTTGAACAAGGGTTTCCATGGAAGAAGTTTTTGTTTTAAGCTGCTTGTTTTGTTCCCTAGCCACGGAAATAAGTTTCCTGTGATCGAGAAAACCTATTTTGTTTCTGTACCTGTCCAGAGACGGAATCGTAGTGTTTATCGTTACATTAAGCAGGGGAAATATTCCGGAACTGCGCCTGTCTTCCGTTATAAATCCGATTCCCGAACGTATGGCGTTCCGGGGAGTAATTTTTTTTAGTGGAACGCCGTTTACGATAACTTCGCCGCCCGCGACGGCCCGTATCCCGAAGATCGCCTCGACCAGCTCCGTGCGCTGTGCCCCGACAAGTCCGCCGAATCCGAGTATTTCACCCTTGTGCAGCTCAAAATTTATGTTTTTGAATGAACGGGGATTGGGCGACGTCAAATCGCGCACCTGAAGGCAGACCTCCCCGATTTCCGATTCCACCAGCGGAAAACGGTGCTTTATATCCCGCCCGACCATAAGGGAAATAAGTCTGTCGTTGCTAAGATCGCCTACGGGATAGGTTCCGATAATCCGGCCGTCGCGCATTATCGTCACAAGATCGGCGATTTTGAAAATCTCTTCCATTTTGTGGGAGATATAAATAATGGCGACGTTTTTTGCACGAAGATCCCTGATAATGCTGAAAAGGTGATCAACCTCGTTTTCCGTCAGCGAACTGGTCGGTTCGTCCATGACGACAATCGACGCGTTATAGGATACGGCGTTGGCGATTTCGCATCCCTGTTGGTGGCTTATGGAAAGTGACGCCATGCGCGCGTTCGGATCGAAGTCGAAATTAAGACCGGCAAGAAGCGTTTTCGTATCGGCGCTCATCTTTTTGTGGTTGATAAGATGAAATTTGTTTAGGGGTTCCCGGCCAAGCCAGATGTTTTGCGCGACGGAACGTTCGGGCACGTTCGATAGTTCCTGGTGTATCATGGAAACGCCGGCGATCATCGCGTCCGCGGCGTTGTTGAAATGACAGTCGTTCCCCTTGAGAACAATCTTGCCCGAATCCATGCG
>JAIRSC010000031.1 GCA_031255645.1 Treponema sp.
AAATCAAATTCAAGCCCCAAAGATAAAGTAGCCTTACCAATGTGGAAATCTAAGGAGGGGTTTACTTTCAGAGCCCCATTTCCTTCGCTGGAACTTCCATTAAATTTTACTTCCGCAAACATATTATTAAATTCGGCTGAAAACGTTAACGTCGCAACATCAATTCCTATTCCCTTCAAAAAATCATCAGCTGATTTAACAACATCTAGTTTTGATAGACCCCAAGTCAGCATTCCCAAACTTCCGCCGACCCATAAGAAATCAGACTCCTCATTTATAAAACTACTCAATTCCATCGCACTATTTTCATCGCTGTTTTTTATTAAATCGGTTACTAAAGAAAATCCTTTCACAACATCTTGAAAATCAATTGACCAATCAAGGTCTCGTCCTGTCGGGTCGGTCAGCTTTACGGGATTGTTCCCCGCGTAGTGATACGCGTGCAGGTTCACATTGGGGAGCTGGCCGGAAAACCGGACTTCGGCGACACTTGAAGTCGTCGTTCCACATGTAAACGGGAGTACGGCTGTTTTACGTATTTTTATCAGCATGGTTATATTGTATCATGTAAAACTGTTTTTGGCAAGTAAAATCTCTTGCTGATCGCCGGCCACATCAAGACTTGCACGGTATCCCGAACGCTCCGCCGACACAACCCGCAGCCGGCAGCATCAAAAAGAAGCCGCTGGTGTTTGGTCTGCACAATCACTATTACCGCGAAGCGGCGTAACCATCGTGTTCGGTAAAAAATGCTTCCGCCATTCCTCCGTAACCGCCGTAATCCGGGTCCGGATATTTCCTGCCGCAGCTTTGGTATATTTTTGTATAATCCCCCATATTCAACAGTACATCCATCGTCGCGAACGTCATGAAACGGTTAGGGAGATGCGGAACCGGATCAGGCCCTGAAACAGCGGACTTTTCTGCCGGGGGCAATTTCCCGCATCGGCGGCTTTTCGGCGAGGCAGCCGCCGTCGGCCAGGGGGCAGCGCTCGGCGAACGCGCAGCCCGCCGTCTCGCTGAGCGCCGTCCGTACTTCGCCCGCGAGGACAGAGCGCCGCGGAAGGCTTTCTTCCAGGGCGGGCGCGTCCCCCGTGGAGGCCGTATGTCCCGGTTCGTCCCGGCGCGAAAAAGGAATACGCGGAGACTTCTCCCCTTCACTCGCGCCGCCCGCCACCGAGGAAAAAAGGAGTTTTGTGTAGGGATGCGCGGCCGCCGTATGGAGATCCTCGGCGGGGGCTTCTTCCATAAGCTCTCCCCGGTACATGACGCCGATACGGTCACAGAAATACGAGGCGACTTTAAGATCGTGGGCGATGAACAGGAACGAAAGGTTCCGCCGTTTCCTGATGTCCAAAAGCAGGTTGAGTATCTGGCCCTGAACGGATACGTCCAGCGCGGATACAACCTCGTCGCAGATTAACAGTTCCGGCTCCACAAGGAGGCCCCGGGCGATGGAGATACGCTGGCGCTGACCGCCCGAAAATTCCGCGGGCCGCCGTTCCAGGTCCGTGGAGGAAAGGCCCACCTCTTCCAGTATCGCGGCCGCCCTGTCCCGGGCGTCCCGGCGGCCCCGCCAGCGGGACGAATGACGAAGGCCGGAAACAAGCACGTTAAAGACACTCATCCGGGGGTTGAGAGAGCGGGCCGGATCCTGAAACACATAACGTACCTTTTCCCGGTAAAGGCCCAGTTCTTTTTTGTTGAACGCGCCGATGTCTTTAGCCTGTTCGGGAAACGGCCGGCCCGAAGACCCGGATACGGGCTGATGGCAGCGGATCGAGCCGGAACTGGCGTCGTACATCCGCACAAGAAGCCTTGCCGTCGTGGTTTTGCCGCAGCCGGACTCGCCGACAAGACCGTAACATTCATTCTCGCCTATTTCAAACGAAACGCCGTTGACCGCGTAGACATACTGACCCAGGGCAGCGAAAAACCCCGCCTCGAGGTTAAAGCGCTTGCTCAAGTTTTCAACGGTAATCAGCGGCATACCTATACTATGCGCGGTTCCGCTTTTTTTGCCAATAGGCCGCATTGCGCCTGTCCAAAAGCCGGGGTTTTGGAACGGCTTCTCTCGTCTTATTATCAGGGCTTTTTCAAAATAGCCGCTTGCGAATCAAGCAATAGAATCTGTACCGGCAAACAGACACCGGACTTCGCGGCCCTCCCCGGCGGCGAGAAGCGGCGGCAGGGCGGCGGCGCAGGGCGGCGCGGCCCGGGGGCAGCGGGGGGCGAAGGGGCAGCCCGGCTCCGGGCGAGAGGGGTCGGTAACCTTGCCGGGAATGACCGAAAGCCGCGACCGGGAATAGTGGCTCCCCAAAACCGGCGACGACGCGAGAAGGGCCTTTGTGTAGGGATGATGGGGACTGGAATAAACGGCGGACACGGGCCCGCTTTCCATCACAAGGCCCCCGTACATGACGATGATCCTGTTTGAAATATCCGCCACAAGGTCTATGTTGTGACTGATAAAGATAATCGACAGCGGTTTGCCTGATTTGCCGGCCGCCGTTTCGCCGCCGGCAAGAGTACGGGATTTTTGCAGTGATTTAAGAAGCTCGATGATCTGCTTCTGAATCGTCACGTCCAGGGCCGTAGTCGGTTCGTCGGCGATAAGAAGCTCGCAGCCCTGGGCCAGGGCCAAGGCGATGCCGATCCGCTGGAGCTGGCCGCCGGAAAACTGGTGGGGAAAATTGGAAAGCCGTTCCGCGCCCCGATCAAGGCCCACGTCGGCAAGCAGCGCCGCGGCCCTGTTGTCCGCGGTTGCCCTGTCGATTCCTTCTTCGCCGTTCCTGAAGGTTTCAAAAAAGACATTCCTCATATTTTGAAGCGGATCATAACTTCGCCCCGGTTCCTGAAAGATCATGGCGATCTTTTTTCCCCGGTAGCGCCGCAGAATTTCCGTGCCCGCTCCGAGCAGTTCCGTTCCTTCGTACAAAATCGACCCCGATACCCCGGCGTTTGCCGGCAGCAGCCCCGGTATGGCCGAAGCGCTGACCGATTTCCCCGAACCGCTTTCGCCGACAATGCCGGCCACCTCGCCCCGTCCGACAACGAAAGATACCCCCCGCACGGCCTGTACCGCCGCCGATCCCCGAAGCGCCGAAAAAGTGACGGAAAGATCCCGGACTTCAAGAAGGGCGCGGGAAGAAGACGGGAACCGGGACGCGGAGGAAGAAGCGGACGGCGCGGGGGAAGCCTGAGAGCGGGGTACGGTTCCCGCGCTTCCTTTCCGTTTTCGGAAAATCGTGTGGTAGGGGTCGAAAAAATCCCTGAGGCAGTCGCCGAGAAAATTGAACGCCAGGGTAACGCCGAGGAGGAACCAGACCGGACTGAGCAGCCAGGGGTAGGCCATAAGGTTACTCAGCGTGGTAACATCGCGCTTGATAAGGGAACCCCAGCTTACCGCGGGGTCCACGATACCCAGGCCCAAATAGGAAAGGGTTGTCTCGGTCATAATAAAGCCCGGTATCGAGAGGGCGACGCTTACGATAAGAAGGCTTGCTATCTGCGGGATGATGTGGGAGATGACGATTACCGGGGCGGGAACCATTTCCAGCCGGGCGTTCTGGACAAACTCCTCCCGCTTGACGGCGTGAACCAGGCCCCGCACGGTTCTGGCGGAACCGGGCCAGCCGACCAGGGAAAGGATAATCGTTATCATCATATAGGTTTGGCCCGAATCCATTTTTGTCGAAAGCAGGGAACGGAGAAAAAGGATAAGGTACAGCCCCGGAATAAGCATAAAGAATTCCGAGAAGCGCATAACGGCCCAGTCAACGGCGCCCCCCGAATACCCGGAAAGGCCGCCGAAAAGAACCGCCAGGAACAGCGATATGGCGGTGGCGATAAAGCCTATGGTAAGAGAGATGCGGCTGCCGTATACAATGCGGGAAAACAAATCCCGGCCAAGGTTGTCCGCCCCCATGAGGAAGACAGGGTACGCCGCGCCGCCGCCCGCCGCGTCCGAAGCGCCGGCCGGGCCGGTCGTGAAGAGGTGGCGCTCCATCGGGACGATTCCCCAGAGACGGTACGGTTCTCCTTTGGCGAAAAAACGCAGCGGCGCGTAAAGGCCCCGGATACGGCTGTACTTCCAGCTTACCGTGTTGGCGACCCGGGCTTCCTGGGCCTTAAAGCCCCCCGCGAAACGAAGATTCGGCGGATGGTAGGTCATCGCCTCAAACGAGGTCGTAGGCGAATAGGGAGCGACAAATTCGGCGAAGATCATCACAAGGTATAAAACGGCGACAAGAACAAGGGAGGCCATTCCCAGAGGCCGGGATTTCAGATACCGCAGAAACTTTCCCACGCCCTATTCCTTTCCGTAACGGATCCGGGGATCCACCAGGGCCAGTGCTATGTCCGCCAGCATCATGCCGACAAGCACCAGCGCGGAGATAAACATAATGTTTGCCAGAACCAGGTTGATATCCTCCTGCATCACCGCCTCGTACATAAGTCTTCCAATGCCGGGATAGGCGAAAATAATTTCGAGGATCAGTGAACCGGAAAAAAGGCTCGCAAGAAGGTTCGCGCTCCCGGTGATGTAGGGGTTAAGGGTGTTGCGGAAGGCGTGATGAAAATACACCCGCCATTCCCCTATGCCCCGTGAACGAAGGCTTGTAATATAGGGCTGGCCGAGCTGGTCAAGCATCGTCGCCCGTATCATCCGCAGGGTACTGCCGATGCCGCCGAGGAATGAGGCCAAAAGCGGCAGAAAAATATGGTGGGCGTAGGAAAAAACAAAACGGCCCGGCGACTGGGAAAACGGAAACGGGGGATAGGCCGTTATCGGGAAAAGGTTTGTGACGTAGGCGAAAAGCTGCAGCAGTATAAGGAGCAGTATTCCCGGAAAGGCGTGAAGGGTCAGGGCAAAGAACGTAACGGCGAGATCCGCTTTGGTTCCCGCCTTGGTGGAAAAATACACCCCCAGGATAAACGAAAACGTCGTTATCAGCACGAGAGAAATGACGTTGAGCAGCACCGAGTTTCCCAGCCGGGACGCGATAAGGAACGAAACCGGCGCTCTGGAAATAAGGCTTTGCCCCAGATCGCGGTGAAGAAAAACCCGGCCAAGCCACCTGAAGTACTGGACGTAGAACGGCTTGTCCAGGCCCAGATCGGCCCGCCGCGCGTCAAGCTGTTCCATGGAGAGAAGTTCCCGGTTCAGCGAAGACTGGCCCTGGTTTTCGCTGAAAAACTGCCGCAGCATGATCTGGTCCACAATGTCCCCCGGCGCAAGTTCCATAAGGCCGAAGATCGCGAAGCCCAGCAGGAACAGCATGACGCACATCGTACAGAAACGACCGGCGATATAAAAAAGCAGGGGGAATTTCCGCCGCAGGAAAAAAAGGGGAGAAACGATTCGTTGCAGAACGGCCGGAACCCGCATATTATATGACCCGCGTATTACCTGGCGAAAATAAAATCGGCCTTTATCCCGCTTTCGTTGTCGAAATAAAGGTTTGTAAAATCCCAGCGATTGTTGACGGCAAGAAAACTGCGGCTCCTGAACAGATGAATGACCGGAAGCTCGTCCAGCAGGATACGCTGGTATTCGTCCCAGATCGGTTTGGCCTTTTCGTCATCCGCGGTATAGCAGCCTTCGTTGTACAGGTAATCGATCCGCGCTTCCCATTCCGTCGCGGGACTTTCCTGGTTGGGGAACCACATGTGAAGATTCCCCGAAGAGGGCCAGACATTGCTCCCCTGGGAAGGCCAGATGTTTGAGCCGGAAAGCCCCATCAGCATTGAATCCCACTCGAAACTCGTGAACATCGCTTCTACCTGTTTCTGAAAATCCACAACCCGGATAGTGAGCTTGATCCCCGCTTTGGAAAGCTCGTCGGCGATAATGGAAGCGATGTCGCTGTACACCGTGCTTTCCGAACGGATTGTCAGATCGAATTCCACCGGGTTGCCTTTGTCGTCTTTGAGGACGTTCTTTTCGACGCGGAACCCCGCCTTCCGCAAAAGTTCCCGCGCCCGTTTTAGGTCGTAGGTGTATTCGTTGGTAATGGACGGATTGTAAAAACGGTTGGGGCCGGGGAAAAACGCAAGTTTGGTTTCCGCCAAACCCCGGTAGGCCTGGGCGATGATCCTGTCCCTGTTTAAAAGACAGCTCATGGCCTGGCGGAATTCCTTTTTGGTAAACCACGAATATTTGGGGCCGTCCTTCCACCTGGGGTTCTGGTTGAATGTCCAGAAGGCCGCCGCCAGGCTTCCTTCGGCGTTAAAAACCGTGTAGTCGTTTTGCTCCCTGTTTATCATTTCATCAACGTCTTCGGGGCGCAGAAGATAGGATTCGGTTTCCCCGTTGAGAAAAAGCAGCTTCTGGGTATTCGCGTCGGGGATGATCCGGACAATTTCCCGTTCGTAGTAGGGAATCGAAACGTCGTTTGAATCCCGCTCCCAAAAATCGGGATTGCGGGCAAACACGACCCGCTGGCCCTGGGTATACTCGACGATAAAAAACCGCCCCATGGAAGGGATTGTTCGGGGATCCGAATCTACCCCAAAAACGCTCCGTACCGCGCCGACGGCTTCCTGTTCGCCGCGGGCGTTCCGTTTTAGCGGCTCGTATATGTGGCGCGGGCCGAAGTCCATATTGGTCGCCAGCAGCGGATCGGCCACAATCCGGGGAAAGTGAAACACAAAACGGCGCTCGTCAAGTTTTTCGATATCCACATGGCCTTCGCTTCCGTCTTCCATAACGACAAACTGCTGGTAATAGGCGGAACTTCCCATCCGCGCATCCCCGGATATTTCGTTATACCAAAACACCACGTCGTCGCTCGTAACCGGGATCCTGCGATCCGTGCCGTAATAACTCCAGTAGAGGTTTTCCCTTAATGTGTAGATCACGTCAAGTTTCCCGGCGGATTCGTCGACGCGCAGTTCGAAAAACGCGATACGGGGAATCCATTCGCGGGCGGCCATGTCGTAGTCTACCAGGTAATCGGTTGTGGCATTGACAATGGCCGCGGTCGCCGAATCTTCCTCGGCGCTGAGGTGGTTAAAGCTTTTCGGGTCTTCGGTCATAACGGCGTTCCAGGTTCCGCCGATTTTGCCGGGAACCATCGGCTGGCCCTTCCAGGGCCTGCTTAGCGTTTTCGCGAGAAGCTCGTCCAGGCCCGCCGCCGTCCGGGCGTTGTACTCGTCAAGGGAGATTTCGTCATTGCCGGAACAGGCCGAAAAAAAGACAATCAGGCAAATGCCCAGGACCGCGCGCAGCGGCGCGTGATGAAAACGAAAGGATACAGCCATAATGTGCAAGTATAGCATAAACGGACGCCTTCGCAAAGGCGCGGGACGCTGTTGACCGGCCCGCCGGATACCACCTTTGCCGCGAATCATGATACACTCTCCGTATGCGTGAGTTTACGGTAAGCGCCCCCTACGGCCCCGCGGGTGACCAGGGCGAAGCGATTGAGACCCTGGCCTCGGGGATTAGGTCGGGAGACCGGTTCCAGACTTTGCAGGGGGTAACCGGTTCGGGGAAAACCTTTACAATGGCGAAGATCATCGAGGCGGTGCAGATGCCCACCCTCGTGATAAGCCACAACAAGACCCTTGCCGCCCAGCTTTTCAGGGAATTCAAGGGCTTTTTCCCCGACAACGCCGTCGAATACTTTGTTTCCTATTACGATTACTACCAGCCGGAAGCCTATGTCGCCAGCCGGGATCTCTATATCGAAAAAGACGCCTCGATTAACGACGAGATTGAGCGGATGAGGCTTTCCGCCACCCGGAGCCTTATGGAGCGGGAAGACGTGATTATCGTGGCTACGGTTTCCTGTATCTACGGCCTGGCTACCCCGGAAGTCTACCGGAAGATGACGGCGAGTTTTTCGCTGGGCGATACCCTGGATACCGACAGCCTTATGCGGCGCTTTGTCGAACTTCAGTACGAGCGGAACGACGCCGTTCTTGAGCGGGGCTCGTTCAGGCGGCGCGGCGATACGCTGGAAATTTATCCCGCCTATCTTGAGGAAGCGTACCGGGTGGATCTGGACTGGGACAAAGTGGAGCGGATACGCCGTTTCGAGCCCGTATCGGGGAAAACCATCGAAGACCTTGACCGGGCGATGATCTACCCCGCGAAACAGTTTGTCATGCCCGGCGAGATGATTCGCGGCGCCCTTTCCCTGATAAAAGACGAGCTTGCCGAACGTTACGAATTCCTTAAAAACACCGGAAAAAACCTGGAGGCGGAACGGCTCAAGACCAGGGTCGAATACGATATAGAGATGCTCACCGAAATGGGCTACTGTCCGGGCATCGAGAATTATTCGGCGCCTCTGGCGGGCAGAAAGCCCGGCGACCCGCCCGACACGCTTATCGACTATCTGCCCAAGGGCCCCGGCGGAACGCCGGGCCATCTTACGTTTATCGACGAAAGCCACGTTACGCTGCCCCAGATCGGCGCGATGTACTCGGGCGACAGGAGCCGCAAACAGAACCTTGTCGACTACGGTTTCCGCCTGCCCTGCGCCCTGGACAACAGGCCCCTCCGCTTCGACGAATTTGAACGGCGGCTGGGCAGGACGGTTTTTGTATCCGCGACGCCGGGCAAGGCGGAAGCGGAAAAATCCGCGCGGATTGTACAGCAGCTCATCCGACCTACGGGCCTTCTTGACCCGGAAATCGAAGTGCGGCCCAGCGAAGGCCAGATGGAGGATATTTACGCCGAGGTACGAAAACGCATTGACGCCGGGGAGCGGAGCCTTATCCTCACCCTGACCAAAAAAATGGCGGAAGACCTTACCGATTACCTTTCCGGTCTTGGGCTCAAAGTGCGCTATATCCACAGCGAAGTGGAAACCATAGAACGGGTCGAAATTCTTACCCGGCTCCGTTCCGGGGATTTCGACGTGCTTGTGGGAATCAACCTTTTGCGGGAAGGCATTGACCTGCCGGAAGTTTCGTTTATCGCGATACTCGACGCCGACAAGATAGGTTTTCTGCGCTCGCTTACCAGCCTTGTCCAGATTATCGGCCGGGCCGCCCGGAACGCCGCGGGCAAGGTGATCATGTACGCCGACAGGATGAGCGACGCGATGGAGGCCGCGCTGACCGAAACAAAGCGCCGCCGGGAAATTCAAACGGCCTACAACAAACGGCACGGCATTACCCCTTCGACGGTAAAAAAAGCCGTCGCCGACATCCTGGTTCGTCACGCGGAAGAAGCCGCGGACGCCGCCGCCGTTTCCGTTGAAATCCTTAAAAAATCCTACAATGTTCTGGTTCCCGCCCAGAGAAAACAGCTTGTCAGGGCGCTGGAAAACGAGATGCTGGAACACGCCAAAAAACTTGAATTTGAGGAAGCGGCGGCGATTCGGGACGAGATACAGCGCATACGGGAGCTTGGGGAAAAATGAGCCTCCCTGAAGCGATCGCGTAAACACAGTTTACGACGGGGTATTAAACCGGATTTTCGAATGAATGAAAGTATCCGTCAAATTAAGCGGTGGAAATGTACCACGGAAGCAGGTTTTCCCAGTCTTCCGAGGTTTCCGCCAGTGGACAGCGCGTAGTGTCAACTTATTCGAAAAACGCCGTTTTTCGACATAAAGATGGTTTTAAATTCATTTTGACGGTTCATGGCTTTTTAAAACCGGAAAAATATGCCGCGAAACGGGTGTTTTTTGATACCTGTGAGTAAACCTTTCCCATGAGCGGGAAGGAGAAAAACTAGAAGGAAGGAGACTACCGGTTACGCCGCTTCGC
>JAIRSC010000045.1 GCA_031255645.1 Treponema sp.
GACGCCGTGAATCAATCCGCACGCGCCAGAGCCGCCGAAATACTGTAGCAGTTATCGCCCAGCTGTTCCAGCCGGCGGATAAAGTCGATAAAAAGCAGTTCCGCCTTTACGTTTTTGCCGGCTTCTATCCGCCTGCGCCCGTATTTGCGCAGCTTCTTTTGGGCGCCGGTAATGCCGTCCTCCATAGCCGCCGCCCGCCGCGCATCTTCGGGAAGGAGCCGCGAGCCAAGGTGGTTTTGGACAAACACGAGAAAATCCCCCACAAGACTCGTGTAGGGGGCAAGAGCCTGCATCGCCTTCCCCTTGAAAACCCGGTCTTTTTCCACGCTGGTTTCAAGGATAAGACTCGCGGCAAGACAGTCGTCGGTCATGTTTTCAAGGTCCGCGATAATCCGCAGCAGCCGGGACACCCGCATCTCGGAATGTACATTAAGATGCTGCCCGGTACATTCTATCAGGAAGTGGGTAAGCTCCTCCCGCATCTCGTCGGCGTAGGCTTCCTTTTCCCGCAGCTCCGAAGTAAGTTTTTGTACCGCGTCTTTTTGCTTGGGATGTTCCTTAAGGGTTTCCAGAATCCCGCTTACCCTGCTGTACATGGAAGAAACAATGCCGGCCATATCGCGGATTTCCTTTTCCGCCCGGAGAATGTTGAGTTCCGGGGTATCCCGCAGGGCGCTCGAATTGTAGCTGAGTTTGTAATGTCCGGGCGCGCTGTCTTCTCCCGTGTCTTTAATGATCCTCCGGACAACGGCGGCGAACTGGTTGACAAAGGGAAGAAAAACGACGGCGTTTATCAGGTTAAACATCGTGTGGAACATCGCGAGGTGGTTTGTAATTCCCGCGCCTTCGGGAATTCCGGGAGTAACGATATTGACAAGCCGCAGCAGGGGATGAAACAAAACCAGCGCCCACACGTTCCCGATTACATTAAACAGAATGTGTACCAGGGCCGCCTGCCGCGCCACCGGTTTTGCCCCGATAGCCGCCAGGGCGGCGTCTATGGTCGTACCGATGTTTGCCCCAAGGATCATGGCGGCGGCCATTTCATAGCCGACCAGACCCTGAAAGGCCATCGTAAGGAATATGGCCGTCGCCGCCGACGAAGAATGGATAAGAAGGGTGATAACCATCCCCGCCGCCGCTCCCATCAGAATCGATCTGACGCCCATGCCGGAAAAGCGGCTGACAAACGCAAGGGTATCCGTGGAAAGCGCCGGCATCGATTTTGTAAGGAGATCCAGGCCCATAAACAAAAGGCCGAAACCCAGTATGGCGTTCCCCAGATCCCGGTGCTTCCACTTAATCGCCGAAAACAGAAAACCGACGCCGACCGCGGGCAGGGCGAACGCGCCGATTTTAAGGGAAAAGCCGATAAGTGAGACAATCCAGGCGGTAACGGTGGTACCGACGTTCGCGCCCATTATAACGCCGATTGCCTGTTTCAGGGTTAAAAGACCGGCGTTTACAAACGACACGACCATAACCGTTGTCGCCGAAGACGACTGAATCACCGCCGTTACCCCGAAGCCCGTAAGAACCGCCAGGATACGGTTGCCGGTCATATACGAAAGCACTTTCTGCATACGCTGACCGGCGGCCTGCTGTATGCCATCGCTCATGACTTTCATTCCGTAAAGGAAAAGCCCCAGACTACCGGCGATACTGAAAAAAGTCCCCATACTTTTATATTAACCAATTCTCAACTTTTTATTAAGATATGAGCGTGAAAAAAGATTCCGTTTTGCTTGTTTCCGATACCCACGGATGCGTGGAACCTCTCGCGGCCGTGTTCCGTTGGGCCGCCGCACAGGGCCTTGAACAGGGCCTTTTTCTCGGCGACGGCCTGGGCGACATAGACGCCGCCGCCGAAAGGACGGGAACCTCTATTGCCTGGCAAAGCGTCCGGGGAAACATGGACGACGAAGGGCCGCTTTCCGTCGTCGCCGAGTTCGCCGGCCGCAGACTGTACCTTGCCCACGGCCAGGGCTTTCAACTGGATTTGGGCTTCGACATCCTCGCCGCCTGCGCCAGGGCCGCCGGCGCGGAAGCCGCCCTGTTCGGACATACCCACGTTCCCTTTTTCGGCTTTTTCGACAACATGGCCTTTCTTAACCCCGGCAGCGTCGGCCGCCCCCGAAGCCGTTTCGGGACCAGCTTTGCCGTCCTCGAACTGCCCGGAACAGGCCCTCTCTCCGCGGAGTTCTGGGGCATAAGCAAAACCCGCTCTGAATACGCGATAAAGCCGCTCGTGTTCTGACAAAATAAAGGGCGTAATGAGGCTTTCCCAAAACCGCGCGCGCAGCGCACGGTCAATTAATTTTGGAACAGGCTCGTAACGTCAGCAAAACCCGCGCCGCTGCCTAGTGAGGCGCGGAGGCGGCGTGGACGGAACTTCTTTTCAGGTCCCGGATAATCATTTGGGGAGTTTCGTTCCCGTTGAACCAGTTGCGGCTCAGGTTGTACACGACATCCACCGTATCGCCCTGGTCAAAGTCAACGCGAACCTTGTCCGAGGCGTTCCAGTAAACCCCGATCCAGCGCAGATCCCGGGGGGGATGTTTTCCCGTATCAAGCGTAAGCTTTACGTGCTTCAACTCGTCCTTTCCCATAAGCTGGATATCGCTTACGGTAAGCCCCCTGGAAAGAAACAGCGGCGGCCTGTTCTGCTCGCCCGTGGGCTCAAAACGCTCGGCAAGCACAAGAACATAGGGATCTTTTTTGTCTCCCCGTTTCGGCCCCTCGTCGAGTTTTGAAAGATAGGAAAGGGGGATCTCCGCGTCGATTTCCAGGATTTTACCGCCTTCCGGCTTGAGTTCGATATTGCGGCATATCGCGCGCAGCCGTTCCAGAAAGGCGTCCCGGTTTTTCCATTCCATGCTGAAGCCCGCGGCAAAATCGTGGCCCCCGTAGCGGGTAAACAGATCGGCGCATTGTTCCAGAAGAAAGCCCAGGTCGTAATCCCGGACGGATCTAAAAGAACCCTTGGCGCTCTCACCGTCGAAAGAAAGAACCATGGCGGGAACCTTGAAACGCGACGCGAGGCGGCTCGCGATAAGCCCGGTAAGCCCCGGCAGTATGTTTTCGCCGGTAAAAACCGCCATATTGCCCGAATAGGCGTCAAGGGTTTTGGCCGTTTCGGGTTCGGCGCTGAAACAGATATCTTCCACAAGGCGTTTGCGTTTTTCGTTCAGCGCCGCGACTTCCGCCGCGAGATCCCCGCCGGGCTTTTCGCCAAGCAGCAGGGACACGGCTTTTTCCGGCTCGCCCATGCGGCCGGCGGAATTGATCACCGGCGTAAGATACCAGGAAATGTCTTCGGCGCCCATGTGGCGTATGTCGAGGTTAAGCTTGACCAGCAGATCCGAAAGGCCGGGCCGGGCCCTGGTTCGCAGGGAATCAAGGCCGGCGCGGACGATGATCCTGTTTTCGTCCCGCATCGGCATAATGTCGGCTATGGTTCCCAGGGCGGCAAGCTGAAGGTCAAAGCCCTCTTCTTC
>JAIRSC010000019.1 GCA_031255645.1 Treponema sp.
CCGGCTGCCCTGGGGATTTCCACGCCGGTCTTCGCCGCCGTCAAGGTTGCGAAGGGCTGGAACGCCGGAAAGAAAGTTGAACAAACGGAGTTTGAAAAGGCCGTTAAGGGCTTTTTGAACTCACCTATAGGAGGCAAGTAATGACGTTACCTGACGTAAAAAACAAAATCCTTGACGGCGCGATGGGCGTGGGCGGGGCGGACTCCACCGGCAACTTCGCCGCCATCGGCGTTTCGGCGATCCCGTCCAACGGTATCCTCGCCTTCGTTGACCCCGCCTCGGTGGAGGAGAAGATCGGCGACGGCCCGTTGCGCGATCTTATCGTAAGCGCCCTCTCGATTGCCAAGACCACGGTCTACGCAATCGCGCTGGAGGGCACCGTTCCCGGTACGGTTTCGGCGGTGAGCGCCGGAAGCGCGAACGCGGGAAGCGGCGCGATCACCGTGCTGGGAAACCCGCGCAACGAGTACGACGTGCGGGTGGACATCACCGCTTCCGGGGGGCTTAATACGGCGGCTTTCCGCATTACCATCGACGGAAGCGCGGGGGAAGATCATCACCGTGCCGGACGGGGACGGCAAATACGAAATCCCGAACACCGGCCTGACGCTGGTGTTCAATCCCGGCGCGGGGGATTTCCAGGAAGGCGACAGCTTCAGCTTTTCCGCAACGGAACCGCAGGCAACCAACGGCGAGGTGCTGGAGGCGGTGGATAAAATCCTGGACGCGAAGCTCGCCATCGAATGGATCGCCGTGGCCGGCGTTTCCAGCGCGGTGATCTGGGCGGCCCTGGCAACGAAAGCCGAGGGCGCGGCGGAGATTTACCAGTACCTGTTTTTCGTGGCCCAGGCCCGGTATCTGGCCGCAACCGAAACCGCCGACCAGTGGGCGATGGCCCTGGCCGGGCCTGAACGCGGCACGGTCGCTTCCGTGCGCTTGCAGGTCTGCGCGGGCTGGATTGAGGAAGCAGACGCGAACGGCCAGGTGGACACGCGGCCCCTTATCGGCGTGTACTGCGGCAAGCTGGCCCAGCGCGGGGTGCATCAGGGGCCGGACGCGGTGCGCTACGGATCGATAAGCGCGGCCACCGCGCTTATGCCGGAGGGTATCAACGACGGCCGCATCGAAACGCTTAAAAACGCGGGCTATGTTACGGCGCGGAAAATCATCGGCCTGAGCGGGATTTACATCACCAGCGGGCAGATGATGAGCGAGGCCGGGAGCGATTACGATCAGGTGGAACGCCGCCGCATAATGGACAAGGCTTGCCGCCAGATCCGCGCCGCGCAGTTGTTCTACCTGAACGACGTGGTAAAGGTCGGCGCGGACGGTTCCCCGGAAGGGCTGGATATGTTCATCGCGCAAAGCGAAAGCCCCCTGCGGATCATGAAAACCAACGGCGAGATTTCCAGCGGTTATGTGGTAATTCCGCCGGGGCAAAACATCCTGTCCACGAAAACGCTCCGCACGAAAATCCGTATCGTGCCGCTGGGCAAGATGAGCTACATCGAAAACGAAATCGCCTATTCAAATCCGGCGCTGGGAGGTAAATGATGATCAACGGTTTAAACTACGATTTTGAGTCCATCAAACTGATGCTGCCTACGGGCCTGACCCTGGGCGCGGAAAGCGTTGAGTACGGCGATGAGAAAAGCGACGAGGTTATTTCGGGAACGAACAACCTGCCGCTGGGCATCGGGCGCGGGGAATACAAGGGCACCTGCAAACTGGAACTGAAACGGTTCGAGTACGACAAGCTCAACCTGTTCTCCGCCGCGTCGGGCGGTTTTTACAATATGCCGCCTATCCCGGTAATCGCCAGCTACGGCAACGACGGGCAGCCCCCGGTTACCGACTCAATGCTGGTGCATTTCACCAAGCGTGATTTCAAGGGCTCGAAAGGCGACACCAGCCTTAACGTGTCAATCGAGGGCGTGATCACCGCGCCCCTCAATTCGGACGGCGTTCCGGCGTTCGTTCCGTTTCTTTGATTAGGAGGTTTTTATGAAGATCGAAAAGGCGCAGATTGACGAGCTGAAGCAGAAGCACGGCCAGATTTACGAAGGCTCGATCAGCTTCAATGACAAGGAAAACGAACTGCACGAAGTGGAGTTTATTTTCCGCGAACCGAAAACGGCGGATGTGGAGGCGTACTCCAAAAACATTCAGACCGTGGGCATTATCACCGGGAACCTGAATTTCATTCAGACCCTGGTGGTGCACCCCGAACCGGCGTCGGTGGTGGAGCGCATCCGCGAATTCCCCAACGCCACCGGGAAGTTTATTGAGAGCGTGATCCAGCCTTTTTTCGGCGGAAACGCGGCGGCAAGCAAGAGAAAGCTGTAAGCGGCCTCGCCCGAATCCGCCTGTTTGTCAGGCGGTTTCTGGGCGAGGCCGTGTTTCCGGCGCGGGTTTCGACGAGCTTATGGAAAAGTACGAAGAGGCCCGGATCATGCGGGAGTTTGAGGTGGGCGTCGTCCAGGAGGCGATAGTGAAAGCGTTCAAGAGCGGCAAGGGAAAGTAGACATGGCAAACTTTTTAAGTTCCATCACGTTACAGTTTAAGGACGCTTTCTCTTCCGGCTTTGCCAGCACCGAAAACAGTCTCGCGGGCATGAAGGGCGCGTTGGGAGAGCTGGGCGGCAACCGGGACATGATCGCCCTAGCCGGGGACCTCTCCCTGGCCTCAAGCCGCTTCGAGGAACTCTCCGGCAGGATCGGCGCGATGATAGAACAGCCGTCAATGCTCGCCGGGCAGTTTGACTCGTTCCTGCGGAATATCCAGTCCCTCACCGGGGAAACCAACGACAGTCTCGCGCAAACGGCGCGGCAAATACTCGACATCGGCGGCAAGGCGGTGGCCGGGCCGAACGCCGCCGCAGACGCTTTTTACAATATCGCCTCCGGTGTGGGACGGGCCGAGGTGCGTATGGATATGCTCACCGCCGCCATCCATCTTTCCGAGGCGGGCCAGGCGAATTTACAGGCCGCCACCAGCGGGCTTATCAGCGTGGTCAACGCCTACAACACCCCCGCCGAAAACATGGGCGATCTGTCGGACGTGTTTTTCCAGACGGTAAAAAAGGGCGTCGGCTCCCTGGACGGCTTTGTTTCCGCCATGAGTTCCATCTCCGGGCTTTCTGCCTCGGTGGGCGTTGGTTTTGACGAGCTTGGTTCCTCGATGGCGTTCCTCACCGCGAAGGGGCAGACGGAAAGCGTTGCCGCCACACAGTTGAAATCCGCGATGGTTTCGCTCATGAGGCCGAATCAGGAATTGAGCGATGCCCTCGCCTCAATCGGTATATCCTCCGGCTCGGCAATGCTGGAGCAATACGGCCTCGCTGAATCCCTGACAATGGTCAAAGCCGCGCTGGGCGGCAGCCAGGACAAGATGGCGAAGGCCCTCGGATCGGTGGACGCGTTGCAGGCGGCCATCGCCCTTACCGCCGATGATTACACCTCATTCGCGGCAAGTTACGCGGGCGGACTTTCCGGCGCGACCGCGCAGGCGCTGGATGCCCAAGCGCAATCTTACGAAAGCAAAGTTGCCCGTCTGCAAGCCGCCAGCGATTCCCTGCAAATACAGATCGGCGATGACATCAACAGAATAAAAGGGTTTTTTGTTGATGTGAAAACGGGATTTCTGAATAATTTTGTCGCGCCTATTATGTCATCGCCGGTAGGCGGCGTTTTTCAGAGCGTCGCGGCGGGTGTGGGGCTGGCCGCGAAGGGCGTGCTTGACATGGGTTCCGGCGCTCTCAACACGGCGAGCCAGCTTGTAACGCTCACCGCGACTTTGCAAAATGCGGGCGGGTTTACAAAACTGTTCGGAAGCGCGTTGGGCGGAATGCTCAGCCCGCTAAAAAGTATAGGATCGTCGATAGCGGGAATGATAGGCCCCCTGATTGCCAAGACCACGGCGACCTTCGCGGCCACCGCCGCCGAGGTTGGCTTTGCCGGGGCGATGTGGGCAACGGCAGGCGCGGTATGGGCGGCGACCTGGCCTATCCTTGCCGTTGTTGCCGTCGTTGCCCTGCTTGCCCTGGGCGGCTATATGCTGGTTAAACACTGGGATGCGGTGGCCGGTTTTTTCGTGAACCTCTGGAACAAAATTACCGGGGCGTTCTCCGCCGCGTTTGGCTGGATCAGGGAAAAGCTCGCGGGGGTGTCCGACTGGGTGCTGGGGGCGGTGGCAATCTTCATGCCGTTCATCGGAATCCCGGCGCTTATCATAAAGAATCCCCGGAGCAAGCTCCGGGGTATTTAAGATTTCTCCTTGAAATATTTGCGTATGTGGGGGAACAAATCCCCCACACCCCCAGTTTTCCGCAGCAAGCTGCGGGGTATTAA
>JAIRSC010000113.1 GCA_031255645.1 Treponema sp.
AGATACGGCCGATTGGTGGGCGATTAACTCAGTGGCGAGAGTGCTACCTTCACACGGTAGAAGTCACTGGTTCGAATCCAGTATCGCCCACCAATCGGCTTTTGTTTACAGGCCGGACACGACTTCACACGGTAGAGTACAGGAAAACGCGCTCCGGGAAGGAGCGTTCAGCCAGAAACGGCAGCATAGTACCGGCGCCCGGCAAAGGCTATAGTCCCCGTAAAGGCGCTGACACTTTAGTGGAAGCGGCGCGCCGGTCACTGGTTCGAATCCAGTATACGGCCTCTGGGCCGTTTGATGAGAGGAAGTATTTATGCGCCGCCATACGGCGGCGTGACATCATCGCCCACCAATCGGCTTTTGTTTACAGGCTTGTTTTGGCGAACGCTTTATCCGCCTGGCCTTTAAACCAGCCGAGTATGGCTTCCGCCCGGGTGGAAAAGGAATTGCCGACCCGTTCACCCATGCCGGGGAGCGAGGCGGCTTTGGCCATGGAAACGGCATAGATTAACAGGTATTCTTCGGCGTCAAGAACGGCAACGATGGAACGGAGTTTGTTTTTTCCAACAGCGGGGATAATGCCGTAATTCATCGAGCTCAGGTTTTCCTGAACGAAGACAAGCGATTCGGGACGGGCATAGTAGTTGTAACGGTACACATTGTCTCCGAAGGAAAGATCTTTCTGCCGGGCGTAAACAACAAGCTGCGGGGGAGGAACCGCGTAAACCGGATCCGGCAGGGGGTTTTTGCCGTCGCTCCCGCTGACGACAGTGGAAGTTTCGTAAAACGTGCGCATTTCTTTTCGGCTGGCCGAATAGTACTGGATTCCCGCAAGGCTGCTTAACGCCAAAGATTCGTTGTACAGGGCCGTTCGTTCAGAATCGGTCCAGGGCCGGCCCCGTGCCGGAGGTTTCCTGTACAGGGAAAGGTTTTCCACAAAGAAACTGGGTCTAAGACTCCGTATCATTTCGTCGGCCATGTTTTTTACAAAATCGTTTGACGGAACCAGAGCCGGGCGGGGATTCTTGTTTTGGAAACTGCTCAGTGTGCCGCCCCGGACAAGGGACGCGGCTCTTTCCGCGCCCACAAGATCCGTGAGGCTTTGCGCCGGTTGCGGCGATTGGGCAAACGCCGGCGGAACCATCAGCAGCAGCAAAAAGGCCGCGGACAAAAACGCTTTGCCGTTTTTTGTTTTACACATTCGCGTCCGCCTTTGCTACCGCAGACCCCGGTAAAATACCCGCACCTGTTTGTAGAGACCGTCTCCTTCGCTTTTTGTTTCCACGTCGGATATGTCGTTAAGGGTGGTGTGGATAAGCCGCCTGTCAAACGGGTTCATCGGCTCAAGAAGGAGGGAGCCGCGGTTTTCCCGAACCCTGTCGGCCACGGTATAGGCCAGGCGCACAAGGGACTCTTCCCTGCGCAGGCGGTAGTTTTCGCTGTCAAGAATAATCCGCGTGTCTTCCCGGCCCTGTCTGCCCGCGTAAATGTTGGCAAGAAGCTGGAGGGCGTCGAGGTTCTTTCCCTTTTTCCCGATAAGGATCGAAGAATGTTCAGATTCAATTTTGAGCCCCAGCTTGTGTTCCTCGCGGTAAAGCACCGAGACCGTTCCCGTGTAGCCCATCCGTTCCATAAGCCCCGAAAGAAAATCGGTCATCTTCCGTTCAAACTCGTCCTGGTCGGCCGGACCGGCTGCCGAAGAAACCGCAGCGGCGCGCCGGGGCTTTTTTTCGGCGGGCCGATCCGGGGAGGGCTGTCGTTCTTCACGATCCATTACCTCGTCGGTATGAACCCGTATTTTTACATACCCTTTTTTAAACAAGCCTGAACGCTGAGTTTCCAGAATCTCAACGTCAAATCCGTCTTTTTCAAGACCCAATTCCGCCGCCGCCTTGTCAATGGCTTCCTTTTCGGTGCGGCCTTCAAATTCATATACCATACGCATTCTCCTGGGACACGCCGAAAACGCCCGATGACGTTTTCGGCGTTTTTTTAGCGTTTCTTTTTTCGTCTGGGGGCGATTACCGGCTCAGGTTCTTCCAGCGCCGCCGCGGCTCTTTTTTTGGCCAGTATCCTGTTCAGCGCCACCTGTTGGATCAGGGTAAACAGGTTGGAGAAAATCCAGAAAACCAAAAGCCCCGACGGAACATCGTACAGGATAAAGAAGAACATAATCGGCATGACGTACATCATCATCGCCATCGATGAATTTCCCTGCTGTTCCGGAGTTCTGGTAACAAGCCCGTAGAGCAGCTGCGATCCCAGATAGATAAACGGCAGAAGCCGCAGACTGTTCCAGCCCAAAAGGGGCAGGCTGCTTCCAAAGGTCCATATCGCCTCGGGCAGGGAAAGATCCGGTATCCATTGCGGGATAAACAGCGCGCCCCTGAGATCAAAATGGGTGTTAAAGAGGTTGTACATGGCGAATAACAGAGGCATCTGGATAAGCAGGGGCAGGCACCCCGACATGGGATTGTGGCCCTCTTTCTTGTAAAGCGCCCCCATTTCGGCGTTGAGTTTTGCCGGATTATCCTTGTACTTTGTCTGAAGCTCCTTAATCTTTGGCGCCAGCGCCTGCATTTTGATACTGGCTTCAGAACTTTTTTTGGTCAGCGGGAAGAGGACTATTTTTACCAGCAGGGTCAACAGTATAATCGCCACCCCGTAATTGGGGATAAGCCGGTAAAAAAACTGCAAAAGCAGCTTAAGAAGATTTTCAAGCGGACTTAAAAAACCGCTTGTATTTGACGCTTTGATAAACTGAAGATCCCGTATTCCAAAACTGTTGATCCCCGTATCGTACTTGCCGAGATTTTCCTGGTTTTTCGGCCCCAGATAAAAATGGTACGTATCGCTGGTTCTCGCGTTTGAAAGAGCGGGACGAACCATGTAGAACCGGGACGCGTCGGGAAGGCCGTCTTCGGCTTTTGACGAAAACGAAAGCTGATACAGCGTATTGTCGGGCACTACCATCGCGGCAAAATACTTGCCGGCTATTCCGGCCCAGGTAAAACGGGAATCGATAAGTTCGTCGGCCTTTATCTGGCGGCGTTTGTTGTTGCTGAAAACATAGTTGTGGCGGTATTCGTAACGGTTGTCGAGTTTTGTAAAGCGCGGCCCGATTTGCGGACCAAAGCCCAGCGTATAGGCCGCGCCGTTGATGTTCAGCGGTATTGGGGAAGCGCTGTCCAGAGAAACGGTAAGCCCGAACATGTATTCGTCGGGCCTGAAATCGTAACGCTTGGTAAGGGTAAACGCCCCGCCGCCCGAAACGGGAAAATCCCGCGAAAATTCCACGACCAGCGGAGATGGGCGGTTGACCCGGAAAAGGGATTTCACCGGCGCCGCGTTACGGTCTCCGAACGCTATCGTAAAAGCGCGGGGCTCGGCCGAACCGCCGAGGACCATTTCCACATTCTCGCCCTTGTCGTTGTGTTTCAAAAGTTGATAGGAAACCATGTCGCCGCCGGCATTGGTAAACGTTACCCGAATCAGATCCGTTTCGATAACGACAATCTGTTCTTCGGCCTGCTCTTCGGCGGCCCGTCCCTGAACCCCGGATTCTTCCGCCGGAAATTCTTCCGCGACAAACATATCCGGCCCCGACGGTATGACAATTTCATCCGTTACCGCGTTTGGGGAAGAAAGCGCCGGAGCGTCCTGGACGGTTTCCGGGTTTTGCGGCGGGTACAGATAGCTCTGAAGAAGGTAAAACCCGATAAAGATCAGCGCCGAAAGTACGACAAAAAGTATTGTTTTCTTTTCCATATAACAAAATAGTCCTGTTAATTAAGGTACCGGATCGTAGCCGCCTTCGTGAAAGGGATGGCATCGTAGAATCCGTTTGACAGCCAAAAAAGAACCCCTAAGGACACCGTATTTTCGAACCGCCTCCATCGCGTAGGATGAGCAGGTCGGATAATAACGGCAGCGTCCGGGAAGATACGGCGAAACAGCTTTTTTATAAAACCAGATAACCGAAAGAACGGCCTTTCGAATCATAAAAGACCGGCCTTTGTAAAAAGGATTTCAAGCTGTCTCATCCGCAGGGATAAAAAAAGTTTTTTTGGCCCTCCGTTTTCTGTTGTCCGGGGGTATGCCAGCAAAACCAGATCATAACCGTTTCCCGCGCTTTTTTTCAACAAACGGTACGCCTCCCTTCCAAGGCGGCGGGCCCTGTTCCGTTCTACGGCGTTTCCGTATTTCCTGGCAAAGGTAAACGCAATCCGGTTATGGGATAACCCATTTTCAAGATAAAACAATTTTACGCCCGGACAGGTAACAGAACGGCCCTTTTTGAAAACCCTGGTAATATCGTCCCTTTTTTTTAAGTGCTCCCGGCGCCTGAACTTCGCGCCGGGCAGCCCGGTGGACGGTTCCGGCGGTTTCAACGCTAATAGGGCTTCTTTTCGTCCGCAACGGACAGCTTGTAGCGGCCTTTTGCCCGGCGGCGCTTGAGCACAAGCCGTCCTCCCCGGGTCTTCATTCTGGCCCGGAATCCGAATTTACGGTTCCGTTTTACCTTGCTAGGCTGATACGTCCGTTTCATGGAAACAACTCCTCTATATTCAGGAAACCTCCGCAAAACCCGTAAAGACCTTGCGGGGGATCCACTGGGATCTACCCCGGAAACTCTGGAACGCGCGAAACACTCAATCGAGGTTTTCGGCGTTTTCCCAGTCTAGACGGAACCGGGAAAAAAGTCAACGGCGCGCGGCGTCAATGGGCGCAGTCTTCCTCTTTTCCGCGTTTTCCCCTATACTTTCAGCATACTTTCAGTGGAGAAACTGATGGCAGCCTTTTTCGCCAGGATTCGGGGCAGGGTTCAGGGAGTGGGTTTCCGGTACTCGGCAATACAGGAAGCCCGCGGGCTCGGTATTGCCGGCTGGGTACGAAACGACGCGAACGGTGATGTAGAAGTCTGGGCCGAAGGGCCGCCGGAAAAACTTGCGGCCTTTTTACGCTGGCTCAAAAAAGGGCCGCCCTACGCCCATGTAGAAGCCGTAGACAGGGAGGAAAAACAGCCCAAAGGCTACCGGGAATTTGGGGTAGAGTACTGAACTTCGGGACGGGCGTTTACGACGCTACCCCCAGAGTTTCTTTAATTGCGGCTTCCAGTATTCGGGAGTAGTTGAGACCTTCCGCTTCGGCGGCTTCTTTAAGCCAATGGGGGATAGTAACCGTTGTTTTTTCCCTGCGATTGTTCATTTCATCTCTGATCACATCCGGGTAAACGGTTACGGGAACAACCATGTCTCCGGCTTTTGTTTTGGAGATGTTGTCGGTGCGTTCAGGCAGCGGTTCTCCGTCCTTCTCCATGCCGTAAAGGTGCAGGGTAAGGGCCTTTCTCGCCATTTGCAGGGCATGGTCAAAGTTATCGCCGCAGGAAACACAGCCCGGAACATCGGGAAAATAAACGCTGATTCCGGGGCCTTCGTCAACTTCAAAAACCGCAAGATAGGTAAGTTTACGCATGATAATCTCCTTTCATTCGCAGTGAGGTCTGATACCCCGCCGCAAACCGCGTTTTGCGCGCTTGCGGCGGCGAGGCTCATTCCAGGCCGGCCTGTTTAAGGACACTGTGAAGAGTACCTCTCTTTAAATCGCCTTTATGGTTCGGGATGGTTACACGGCCCTTTTTAAGCGGATGTTTAAGCTGGATGTGAGATCCGGCCTGATCATGTACAAACCAGCCGTCATCACGTAAAAGTTTCAAAACTGCCCGAACAGTCATGGCTTAAATATACGTGTGTCAAAAGAATTTTGCAAATCTCTAAAATAGGGGACCTAAGCGGTCGACGGGAGTCGAACCCGCGTCACGAGCTTGGGAAGCTAGGGTAATGCCGTTATACGACGACCGCTAAACCGCTCTTATCGCCGGAATCGGCAATCAAAGCGATGAAATTACTCATATCATACCTTCACAATGATTGCAATAGGGCGCAATCGCGGTAAAGCCGGGTGGTCGGGCCAGGGCGTTTGTGATGACATCAAAGCAAAGAATTCCTGAAAAAAAGCGCGATGGCTTAAATTTTAAAGAGATTTCTATTATAATGGATAAGATATACGATGAATAACACAGGCGGAGACAGGCCCCTTATTGTACAAAGCGATAGAACTCTTCTTCTTGACGTACACGCCCCCAAAGCGGAAGAAGCCAGGGCGGCGATACTGCCCTTTGCCGAACTTGAAAAATCTCCCGAACATATTCACACCTACCGCATTACCCCGCTTTCGCTCTGGAACGCCGCGAGCGCGGGTCTGCGCCCCGGAGACGTAACGGATACCCTGGCGGCCTACAGCCGTTACGAGGTGCCCGCGGGGATTGCCGCCGGTTTCGCCGATACCATGGCCCGTTACGGGAAAATCAGGCTGCGGGCGCGGAATTCCGGCGCGGATCGGAACGGGGACGACGGGCCGGATGCCGGCCTGCTGCTGGTAACGAGCGACGCGGCAATAGAAAAGGAGATAGGCGCCGCGAAATCGCTCGCGGAATACCTTGTTAAAACCGACGAGGGCTTTGTCCTGAAACTCGTGAACAGGGGCACAGTCAAGCGGGCGCTTATCGCCCTGGGCTGGCCGGTCGAGGACGAAGCGCCGCTTCGGGAAGGCGAAAAGCTCGATATGGCCCTGCGGGAAACCTGCGCGTCCGGGAAGCCCTTTGTCCTGCGGGATTACCAGGAAGCGGCGGCCCGTTCCGTGCTGGGGCGGGGCGGGCCCGGCACGGGTTTCGGGGTCGTGGTTCTTCCCTGCGGTTCCGGGAAAACCATTGTCGGGATGGCCGTTATGGCGATCCTTAAAACCAACACGCTTATTCTTTCGGCAAACATCGCCGCCGTACACCAGTGGATCGATGAACTGCTGGACAAGACAACCCTGACCCGGGACGATATAGCCGAGTATTCGGGCGGCGGCAAATCCGTCGCGCCGGTAACCATCGCCACTTACCAGATACTCAGTTGGCGGCCCGAAAAAGACGGCGACTTTCCCCACTTTTCCCTGTTCCGCAGCCGTCCCTGGGGGCTTATCATCTATGACGAGGTACATCTTCTGCCCGCGCCGGTTTTCAGGATAACGGCGGAACTCCAGGCGGTGCGGCGGCTGGGGCTTACCGCGACGCTGGTACGGGAAGACGGCGACGAAGACGCGGTATTCAGCCTTGTCGGGCCCAAGCGCTACGACGTGCCCTGGAAAGACCTTGAGCGTCAGGGCTGGATAGCCGAGGCGGTCTGTATCGAAGTGCGGCTCGATCTGCCCGAAAAGAGCAAGATTCCCTACGCCGTGGCGGGCAAGCGGGAAAAATACCGTATCGCCGCCGAAAATCCGCGCAAAGAAGACGCGGCGCTGGAACTTATCGAACTCCACAAAGAAGACAGTATTTTGGTGATAGGCCAGTATATTTCCCAGCTTGAATCCATTGCCCGCAGGCTTAAGGCGCCGCTGGTTACCGGAAAAACCCCGAACGCCGAACGGGAACGGATTTACAGGGCGTTCAAAAACAAAGAGTTGAGGATAATCGTCGTTTCCAAAGTCGCCAACTTCGCCCTCGACCTTCCCGACGCTTCGATGGCCATTGAAATTTCCGGGGCCTTCGGCTCGCGGCAGGAAGAAGCCCAGCGCCTGGGCCGCATACTCCGCCCGAAAGGGGGCCGGAGTTCCTGGTTCTACGTGATTGTTTCCCGGCTTACGGTAGAAGAAGATTTCGCCGCCAACCGCCAGAAATTCCTTGCCGAACAGGGATACCGGTATTCAATCCAGCACTGGGGGAAACCGTGAACCTTCCGCCGCGGACAAAACGGCCCCTGTTCCGTTCCCTTGAGTTCTGGCAGTCGGCCCTGATGACCCTGCCGGACACGGCTTTTTTCGACCTTATGCGCAGCGCCCTGGGAAACATCAGGACGCCGTTTAACAAACAGAAACTTCTTGAAGATTTAAGCGCGTTCCTGTCCCGCCCGGAGATACAGGAAACCATTGCCGCCTTTTTGGACAGGGCCGACCGCCGGATCATAGCGGCCGTCGCCGCCCTCGGCGAGCCGGTTCCCGGAGAACTGGAAAGCTTTTTTTCGGGCGAATATTCCTACGCGGCCCTCCACAGCCTTCTGCTCAACCTTGAGGAGCGGTTTGTCATATACCGGTTCCGCGAAGACAGCCTGTTCCGTATCGCCCTTAACCCGCGGCTTGAAAACATTCTGGCCCCCGTCTGCCGTTCCCGGCTTTTTTTTCCGCTCCCCGTATCGGGCGCCCCGGACAGGACCGGCGTTCCGGCGTCCGCCGAATTTTCGCCGCGATCCGGCCCGCCGCCGGGAACGGAAGCCCGCGCTCCGGCAGAGGCGAAACTCCTGGACGCGCGGCTTCTGGCGGCGCTTTTTTCGTTTTTCCTTTCGGGAAGAAGTTTTATAAGGCCGGATATTCCGGATCGCGGCGGCGGCCTTCTTTTGCGAAAAAAAGCCGCCGAGGAAGCCGAAAAACTTTTTCCGGGGCTGGATATGGAAACGATTGCCGGGGCGTTTTTGTCCCTGGGCGTTTTTGAGCGGGACGGGGAAAAACTGCGGGCCGGCGGAAAACGGCTTTCCGCGTTCCGGGAGCTTTCCCCGGCCGGCCGGCTTGAGTACCTCGCGGCGGGTTCCGCCCTGTACCTTCAGAGCCTTGAGCCGAATCCCCTGCCCGGATATGTACGCCGGAGCCTGCTTGCCGTTACGGTACGGTTTATCAACAGCCTGCTTGCCACGCTCGGTTTCGTGGATACTTCCGCTTCGGAAATTCCCCCCGAAGCGCGGGAGCGGGGCGGAACTTCGACGCCCCGTGAATTCCGCGTTTACCCGAAACCGGCCCTGTTTAAATGCGGGGAACTACTGCGCCGGAACGAAACGGATCCCTGGAATTTTGCCGGGGAACTTCCCTCGACCGGAATTATCCTGCGGGCGCTGGAAACCACGGGGCTGATACTTCCTTCCGGGGAAGACTACGCCGTACCCCTCTGGCGCGCCGAAGAAGCGTCCGCCGCCGTCGCGGAAGCGTCCGCTGTTGTTACGGAGGCTTCCGTCGCGGAGGCGTCCGCCGGGACTCCCGTTATCGCGATGGATTCGCCGTTTTCCCTTATCCTGTATCCGGGCATTTCCTTTGCCGACGCCCTGGACCTGGCCCTGTTCTGCGATGTCCGGGAAACGGGAACCGCCGTCCGTTTTTCGCTGTCGCGGGAATCCGTGGTGCGGGGCTTTAACCGGGGGTTCCGCGCCGCGTATCTGTGGGATCTTCTTGAACGATGTTCCGGGGGCCGGGCCGGGGAAGCCCTTAAATGGAATCTTGAAGACTGGGAAAAGCGCTGCCGCGAAGTGGCGCTTTACCAGGGGGTCGTGCTTGGCCTGGGCGGGGAGCGCGGCTATCTGGCCGAAAGCGGCCCGCTGGCCGCCAGGGTTCGCGGGGTTTTGGCCCCCGGCGTCTTTCTCCTTGACGCCTCAAGCAGGGAAGAAGCCGCCGAATTTTTGCGGGAAGCCGGGGTCGATATAATCTCGCTCCCCGAACTCCACGCCCTGGAATCCCCGCTTCTTCCGGCGGCGGAAAACGGGATTCCCGCAGGCGGAACGCGGCGGGAATCCGGCGGCGCGCTATTCCCTGAGGTGTTTACCGCACAGAACACGGGGCCCGGCGGCGGGGACGCCGCCGGAACGCCCCCGGAATCCGTGAGTCCGGCGGACTCCGCGAATCAGGCGGATTCCGTGAATCCCCCGGAACCGCAAAGCCCGGCGGATTCCTGGGACGAAGAAAAAGCGGATCGCCTTAAGGAAAAATTCCGCGCCTGTCTTGATTCAGCCGGGAAACGCTACGGCAAGGAAGATCGCGCGGAGCTTCTGGCCCGGATTGAAAGGCGGCTTGTGGTAAGCGAATCCCAGCTTCAGGATATTTCGATCCGCTATGAAAAACTTGAGGCGCGGTCGCTGGACTACGCGGGGAAAACGGCTATCGCCAGGCAGGCCATTGTCCAGGGTTCGCTTCTTGAGGTCGCCTGGCCTTCCGGGGGGAGCGAAGAGACGCTGCTGGGGACGCCGGAAAACCTGGAAAAAAAGGGCGGCGAAATCATACTGGTACTCAGGCCCAGAAGCGGCCGGGCGGAACCGGTTAAAATACCGCTTGGGAAGATCAGCGTTCTCAGGCGAATCAAACAATCAATTTTCGGGGAGTAACGCGGAAAGCCACGGGAGCTTATCCCCCCAAAAAGGAGCGCTTATGCCTTTATTGCCTTTTCAGCTTCAGCAGGAAGAACCCAGCCAGGACAAACTGGCGGTTCTTGTCGACGCCGACAACACGCAGGCCGTTATCATCGAGGGCCTTTTGGCGGAAGTTGCCAAATACGGAATCGCCAGCGTTAAACGCATTTACGGCGACTGGACCAGCACGAACCTTCGTTCCTGGAAAGACAAACTGCTCGAATACGCGATTCAGCCGATTCAGCAGTTTTCGTATACGACGGGGAAAAACGCCACCGACTCGGCCATGATTATCGACGCGATGGATCTGCTGTACAGCGAAAGACTCGACGGGTTCTGCATTGTTTCCAGCGATTCCGACTTTACCCGTCTGGCCCAGCGGCTGCGCGAAAGCGGCCGCAAGGTCTACGGTTTCGGCGAAAAAAAGACCCCCAGGGCGTTTGTGTCGGTCTGCGACAAATTTATCTACACGGAAATACTCAAGGACAACCAGGATGATGAGGACAAGCCCGCCGCGAAAGTCAAAAAAGACTTCAAGGGCGACCGGCGTCTGCTTAAACTGCTTCGGGATACGGTGGACGACCTTGCCGACGATTCCGGCTGGGCCTATCTGGGCGGGGTAGGACAGAAAATCTCGCTCCGTTCCAGCGAGTTCGACCCCCGTAACTACGGCTTCCGCAAACTCGCCGACCTGTTCCGGGCCATTCCCCAGTTCGAAACCGAAGAACGGGCCCAGACGGGCGGAACGGGCCGCCAGATCTATATCCGCTGTAAGCAGTCTAGGGGATAATCGTGCTCTGGATTTCCGTGAAGTCGCCTTTTACGCCGCTTTCGTTCTGCCACTGCATCGCGATGTAAACCCGCTTGCCCCGATCCTCTTCCCTAAAGCGCAGCAGGTGGGGGCTGCGGGTGGCAAGCTCCGCGTGGCCCAGTTCGTCCGGTTCCAGCGGGGCCTTGTCCAGGACCGCCCAGGAAAC
>JAIRSC010000154.1 GCA_031255645.1 Treponema sp.
CGGGGCGGCAAACGCTGGAGGCCCCTGCTTTCGCTTTTGGTCTGCGAAACCTTTGGGGGGAACGACGCGGTACTGCCGCTGCTTCCGCTTGTGGAATTTCCCCATAACGCGAGCCTTATTCACGACGACATAGAGGACAATTCCGCGCAGCGGCGGGGGAAGCCGGCGGTTCATCTGCTTTACGGCGCCGATACGGCTATCAATTCCGGCTGTTTTCTTTATTTTCTTCCCCTTGCCTGTATCGAAGCCTGGGACGCGCCCTCGGAGGCGAAAAACAGGGTTTGGTCCCTGTGGGCGGAACACATGCGCCGCCTTCATCTGGGGCAGTCGATGGACATAGCCTGGCACCGGGACGTTTATTCCCTTCCTTCTATAGAAGATTATTTGCTCATGTGCCGCCTCAAAACGGGCTGCCTTGCCCGTTTTGCCGCCCTTCTTGGGGCGTTTTGTTCCGGCCGCTGTCCCGAAGCCGCCGCGGAACACTGCGGGGCCGCCGCGGAAAAGCTCGGCGTGGGTTTCCAGATACTCGACGATGTCAAAAATCTGAGTTCCGGCATACCGGGGAAAGAGCGGGGCGACGATATTGTCGAAGGAAAGAAAAGCCTTCCCGTGCTGCTGTTTCTTCAGGGCCGGGACGAGGCCGGCCGCCGGGACAGGGCCGCGTTTGCCGCTTCCTGTTACAGGGCGGCCCGTGAAAAAGGCGCCGGCGCGGCCGAAACGGCCGAATTTATCGGGGAACTGGAACGGGCCGGGGCGCTTGAGGAAGCCCGGCAAAGGGGAGAAAACCTTATCGGGGAGGCAAAAGCGGCGTTCGGGGAAATGCCGGGCGCGGCGGCCGGGCTTCCGCCGGAAAACGGGGCGGCCGGCCTTTTGGCCGGTTTTACGGAGCTGCTGCGGTGACGGATATGCTGGAAGCGGAAATTTGGGGAATCGCGCGGGCCGGCGACGGCAGCATGGTTTTCCTTAAACCGGTCGATTTGGATTTTGCCGTTCCCATTTTTATCGGCCAGCTTGAGGCCCAGGCCATCCTTATCGGCTACGGCAATATCGACATACCCCGGCCCCTCACCCCGGATCTGCTGCTCAGCGTTATACGTCACGCGGGACTTGTTCTTGTCAGGGTGGAAATCTGCGAAATCAGGGACAACACGTTTTTTGCCAGACTGCTGCTGTGTTCCACGGAAAAAGGCGTCTATACCGCGGAAGCGCCGCTTGCCGTTGACGCCAGGCCCTCAGACGCCCTGGCTCTCGCGGTGCGGAGCAAATGTCCGATTTATCTTTCGGAAAAGGTAATCGACGAAGCGGGCATACCCGCCGAAAGCATTGTTGAAAACGATACCCGTGCGGATGAAGCGAAAACCCGTTACAAGTCGCTGCGGGAAGAACTTGAGGCCGCAATCGCCGTCGAAAACTACGAGCGGGCCGCGGAGATACGGGATATCCTTATCGGCCTTGACAGGGAAGATCCCTCCGTTCCATAACGCCGCTTTGGACAGAATACTAGAAGTACATATTTTCCGCGAAGGCTTCCGTAAAACCCCGTTCCGAGGCGAGTTCCAGAATTTCGCATTGCGCGATAATGCCGCGGCAGCGGGAAGCAAAGTCCGTGGAGACAAGGCTTTTTACCGCTCCCTTCAGGCTGAGGTTTCCGCATACCGCGGTTTTGCCCAAAAAACTTTCCGGCAGGAGTTTTGTTTTGACGGCGTTTTCCAGGTTGATGAAAAAGCCGAAACCTCCGGCAATATAGATTGTGTCCAGCCCATCGGGATTTTCCCCGGCGCTTTTGCAGAGAAGTTCTATTCCCGACGCGATGGCGCTTTTGGCAAGCTGGTACTGCCGCACGTCCCTGCCGCCAAGAGAGACGCCGTCCGTCAGGGGAAAAACGCCGCCGTATTCTTCCGCCATCGCGCCGGTTTCGTCGATAACTTCCGTTTCCAGCATCAGCGCCAGGGCGTCGACAAGCCCCGCCCCGCATATACCACGCGGCGGTATTCCTCCTATCGTATCGCAGACAATTTTTCCGTTTTCAAGCGCGACCCTGTTAACCGCGCCGGGAATTCCGCCTATGCCGCAGGAAATTTCCGCCCCTTCAAACGCGGGGCCCGCTGCGGTGGAACAGCAGCGGAGTTTCCCTCCGCTCCACAGGGCCATTTCCCCGTTGGTTCCGATGTCGATAAAAAGGCTTTTGTCTTTTTTTTCAAGTATGTCGAGAAAGGCAAGCCCCGAGGTAATGTCGCTCCCCACAAAGGCGGAGATTCCCGGCAAAAGCGTAAGTTCCGCCGCGGGGAGTGACAGCTCTTCCCCCCTGTATTCCCGTTGTTCCAGAAAGACCGGAGTGAAGGGAACCGCCCCCATCCCCGACGGATTTATATTCGCGAACAAATGGAGCATTGTCGTATTTCCGGTAACGGCGCATTTTTCGACCCGATCCGACAGGCCGTATTGTTCCGCGAAGAAACGGAGCAGCCGCCCCGTCTGTTTGTTGACAAGCGCGAAGAGTTCGCCCGTTTTTCCGTTTTGGGCCGCGTTTATCCTGTTCATCACATCCGCGCCGAAAACCTGCTGATCGTTGATCCGCGAAACAAGGCCCAGGCTTTCCCCGGTATCCAGGTCGATACATTCGGCGGAAATCGTCGTGGTTCCTATGTCGACGGCCGCCCCAAGGCGGGGGACTTTTTTCGCTGTTCCCGGCGGCTTGCGGCCGGCGGTGGTTTCGTTCACGAGCTCCCCGGCGGCGTCTATGCTTATCGCGATATCCTCCCGGATTAGGGCGCGGCAGGCCGGAAAACGGCCCCCGCTGTCCGGAACGATTCCGCCGACGGCGCCTTCCACAAGGGTGACGCCGCACTTTCCGCAGAGCCCCCGGCCTCCGCAGGGCGCGGAAACGGTGACGCCCTGACGGATCAGGACGGAAAGAACCGTTTCGCCTTCGCGGGCTTCGCAGCTCAGGTTTAGCTCCGGTATCGACAGGTTTATCGGTTTCGGTGTTTTCACTATGGAAAAGATTTTTGATGATTTCCGGACGCTTGTCAACAAGGCGGCGCGGCAAAGGCTTGACGGAACGGGTGTTGAAATCCACAATAACACAATGCCGGAATTTGTTGAAACAAAACCGCAGCTTAAGGATATACTCGATTTTGGACAGGTCGAAAGCCTGCTCCATCATTTTTTTCTGGTAACCGGCCTTGATACCGCTTTTTACGACGCCGGCGGCGGAGAGGTCGCCGCCAGGCGGAATTCCCCTTCGATCTGTGTTTCGGCGCGGGGCTGCGAGACCTGTAAAAAGCACCTGGCCTACGGCGGCGAAAAATCTCTTGAACTCGGCGAGCCGTATATTTATTCCTGCGGATGCGGCCTTGTCATGTGTTCGTCTCCTATCGTATATAACGATTTCCTTATCGGCTCTATCGCCTGCGGCCCCGTTATGCTCTGGGAGGCCGACGAAATAGCGGTTTCCGATTTGGCCGAAAAAATCCGTCCCATGAACCTGGACGCCGATCCCGCCCTGCTTGTCGGCGCCGTTCCTTCGCTGGACTGCGTCAACATAACCAGCGCCGCCCAGATACTTTTTATCATGGTGAACAGCCTGACCCGGGAACACAGCGTCTATTTGCGGCAGCGGGCCAGGATAACGGAGCAGCAGGCGACGATAGCGGAACTTATCACCGAACGGAAAATAACCGCCGCGGAACTTCTGGAAATGGAAAACCGCAAAACGCTGCTTCGGTATCCCGAAGAAACGGAAAAAGAGCTTATCACGTTTGTACAGGGCGGCAACAAACAGCGGGCGACAAAGCTCCTCAACAGTCTGTTAAGCGAAATATTCAGTTTCGCGGAAGGCAATCTGGAAACCATACGGATAAAGCTTTTTGAGCTTATCGCGTTTCTTTCCCGTTCCGCCGTCGATGCCGGAGCGCCGCTTAAGGAAGTAAACGCGATTACCAAAGCGTCTTTTGAAATTTGCGAAGAGGATACCGGTTTTGAACGGCTTTGTTTTCTTACAACCCGGGCGATGGAAGGCTTTATCGATACGGTATACCGGAACAGGGAACGAAAGCAGACCAGCGTCTATATGACCAGGGCTATCGATTACATCATGAACCACTATATGGAAGATTTATCGCTTGGGATCGTGGCGCGGGAAGTGTACGTGAGCGAATACTACCTTTCCCACCTTTTCAGAAAGGAAATGAACCAGACGTTTTCCGATTATGTAACAAAAATACGGATTGAAAAGGCCAGGGCGTTTCTGCGGGAAAACGTAAACGCCCGGATTCAGGAAGCGGCCGGTATGGCCGGTTTCAGCGACTCAAACTATTTTGCCAAACGGTTCAGAAAAATTACCGGTACAAGTCCCCGGTCGTATCAGGCTTTTTTTAGATAGGTGTTTCTTTCTCTTTTATGACCCGCGTACGACTTTGCGGGGGAAGAACCGCCACAGCAGCGCGGCGACACCACAGCCGCCAAAAACCGAGAGCAGGCGGTCGATAACGTTGAGGGGAATCCGCGCCAGTATCTCAACGACGGCGGGGGGCAGGGTTTTACGGAACAGGGCCGATTTAAAGAGCGCGGGGCCGGGGTTGGAACTGCCCCCAAGGGGTTGTATCAGGATCGCGATAAGTCCGCCCTGTATGCTGATAACGACGCACATAACAAAGGACAAGAGCAAAAGCGCCACCAGGGTGTTCATCAGGACGCCGGGAGGGCTGTTCGTTCTGGTTTCTTCCCCTGTTGTAATCCGCTTCCCCGCCCCAAAACCAAGCTCGGCGGGAAAGAGGCGGATAAAGAAAAAGGTAACCAGAGCCGCCGCCGCGTTGCAGAGGGCGTAGAGGATATCCGCCCATCCGTAAAAATTGAACATGTTGACGATGGGGTTGGTCAGAAGGCCGGTAAGGACGCCGCATACGGGGCCGCCGTAAAAGGTCATCGCCACGGTAAAAAGGGTGTCCATAAAGAGCGGAACTCCCAGGACGTTCCGAAAAAGATTCCCCGTGAGGACGTTCAAAACCGCGCCGCCAAGACAGAGCAGGGCCAGCGCCGCGATGCGTTTCAAACTCCGCTTTGATCCCGAACCGGTTTCCATGGCTTTATACACCTTAGATTTAGGTTTGCCAGGTAAGGAATGAGCTAATTCCTTACCTGGCAAACTATTACAATCGGAATTTCCTGACATTTTCAAAATGTCAGGAAACAGTATCCCGGAAAAATCCCTTTTTATCCATACCGTTTTGCCCTATACTGAGCTATGTCCCCGGAAACCGCCGCTTTGCTGGAGGAAATCGAGGTTTATTTCCGCCTGCTCTGGCTTTTTGTGCTCGTTCTCTCCGTTCGTATTTTGCTGCTCTGGTATTTCTACCGGGCGGCGCGCCGGGCCGGGGAGCGGGAGGAGGAGAGCCGCGATCTTTCCCGGCTTGTCATTACGGGGCTTGAAACGGAGCGGCGGCGCATTTCCGGCGAACTTCACGACACGGTGCTTCCCGAACTCCGGCTGCTCACCGGCCCCGGCGGGGAAGCGGCGGAGGGGGCCGCGGTTAAACGCCGGCAGGAACTGATCTCCCGGCGGATCCGGGAAATCTGTCTGGAACTAATGCCCCCGGACTTTACCCGGCTCTCCCTGAAGGATTCCCTGGCCGGTCTC
>JAIRSC010000028.1 GCA_031255645.1 Treponema sp.
CGGCCCGGCCCGATCCGGCCTTCAGTTGGGCCTCCCGCCCGGTTCCCGGAAGTTTCCCGCCGGACGGCTATATCCTTTCGGCGGAACAACTGGCGGACGCCGGATCGGTTAATTTTACCTGGGAAGGCGGCGGGCGGAATTACCGTTTTACCCTTTACCGGACAAACGGCGAGGTCGTTGTTCCGTCTTCGGTGGTTGACGCTCCTTCTTTTACCATGCGGAATCCGGGCAGTCTGGAACCGGGCGAATATGTCTGGGAAGTAGTTGAACAGGACGGACGCGGCAGGCCAGGCGAGCCCACCGCGGCGCGCTTTACCGTAAGGGCAGGGCCGCCGATCCTAAGAACCTTATCCACGAACAATCCGGGGGTATTGTATGGGAACCCCTAAACGCTTTCTTGTTATTCTCGCGCTTGCCGCGTTCCCGTGTATTCTCGCGGCCCAGGATTCGGGCGGAAGCGGCAGCCGTGTTTCCAAAACCGATCAAGGCTTTTTTCTCTCCCAGACAATAACTTTCCCTCCGGTTCCCAATATGCTGTACTACAAAGTGGAACTCGAACGCTTTGCCGGTGAAAGTCCCGTCCCCTTTGATGTAATACAAACCGAAACCAATTCGATAGAGGTCTCCCTCAGGGCGGGGCTGTACCGGTACCGGATTCTGGCGTATAACAAGATGAATCTCCTGGACGGCGTATCGGACTGGCAGGAGTTTGAGGTGATTGCCGCGATTGAACCGGCGGCGGAAGCCTACCGGCCTTTTTACGGTCTTTACTATGAAATGGCCGCCGCCTCCGGCAGCATTACCGTTTCGGGCCGGGATTTTTTTTCCGATTCGGAATTTGCCCTGGTACAGCGGGAAGAAAACTTTGACTGGTCGGGCGTTAATCTGGAAGATCAAGACGACACGATTTTTCCGGACAAAGTACTGGTTAATGACGATCATACCCTGGCGGTACTTGATTTTAGCCGGAAGAGTCTTAAAGCGGGCGACTATTTGATTTTTATCCGCAACCCCGGCGGTCTTTGGACTACCCTGGGACAGGTACGGGTCGGGTCCAAAAACGGTTCCGACTGGACGCTTTCCTTCGGCTGGTCGCCGATGATACCGGCCTTTGATCCCGGAAGCGATACCTATTGGGATCATACCGCGTCTGCCAATAAACCGGTACTGGATGCCTTTAACCACCGGGGCGCTTATTTCCGAATTGGATGGCTCCCCGTAAAAACCAAAATTGGAAATTTCGGCCTGGAAGGAACCTGGTTTTTTCTTGCCGACAACTATTGGGTGTCCCGTCATGAAAATCCCACGCCTTTGGAATATATTAATACCATATCGGGCGGCTACCTGGGTATCGTATATCAAAAAGCGTTTGCTTCCTGGAAAAGCTGGCAGCTTGAGATCCGCGCCGGGGTCGGTTCGGGCGCCGCCTACGACGACGTGTTTTACGCCAACGAAGATACACTGCCATTGTTGATAAACGCCGGGGTTTCCGTACAGTATTTTATCTGGAAAAATCTGTATGCCGAAGCGGGACTGGATTTCCAGTACATGACCAGGGTCGACCATTTTATGCTGCGGCCCGCCCTGGGGCTGGGCTGGCAGTTCGGCAGATGGGCGGAAACCGCCGAAGTGGACAGGGCCATAAAACGGGGGAACGATCCGTCGGTTCCGGTTACCGGTATACCAAAGAACGAAGGTACCGTTTCCCTGGGCTGGTCCCCGATGATTCCGCTGTTCGACTCTACTTATACGGACTCCTTTGGTCATGAATCCAGCGATCTGGGTATGTTTAACCCGCTGGGGGCGTATCTGCGGATAGCGTACCTTCCCCACCGCTGGGACGACAACAAATTCGGTTTTGAATTTGCCCTCTATATACTTGAGCATGCCAACAGGGAAACCTACGGGAATTATAAAATGCTCGATCTTGTGCGGTATGGGCAGTTCGGCGTATTGTATCAGCGGAAACTGCCGGACAACTGGCAGGTAAACGCCCGGTTTGGCGCCGGAATCGCGAATCCCTACGATCCGCAGGCTGACAACGTCGCTATTCCGTTCGCCTTGAACGCCGGACTTTCCATCCAGCGTTTTTTATGGAAAGGGCTTTACGCGGAATTGGGTCTTGACTTCATCGTTTCCTTCGGCGATCAAACCCACTGGATAATGAATCCCGGCCTTGGTATAGGCTGGCAGTTTAACCTGGACGCCGAAACGGGCCTACGGCTGAAATGATAATGATCGGACTTTACGACAAACGCGGATATCGCGACAAACGCGGACAACCGGATATTTCCGGCGCTGCGGCTAAATGGATGTATCGCGGGCGATGAAAAAAAATTTTTTCGGGTTTTCCGTATCCCGCCTTCGCGCGGCGGCCCTGTTGTTTCCCGCCGCGGTTTTTTTCGCCTGTAACAAAAGCGCGGACCCGATTCCCGTGGTTCCCGCCATTGAAACGGACATTGGCGGCCAGGCGCCGGCTTTTTCTCCGGAAGAAACCGCCGCGTCTGTTCAGGATGAAACCGGGGCGTCAGACGCCCCGGAAAAAACCGCCGTTCCGGGCGCGGCGGCTGCGGTGAGTACGGCGGCCGTCGTGCCGGCGGCGAACAGGGAAGTTCCCCTGCTTACCGGTATCAGGGCGCGGCCCTTCGGCGTTTTTATCGGCGAACTTGATCCGGTCAATTACGACACCGTCGATCCCGCGATTCTGCTTGAGATGGGCCTTGGCCAGGATCACGTGTCGTTTATCATGGGCGAGCGGTATTTTAAGGCGGGGAACTACGATAAGGCGCTCGCCGAGTACGACAGGGCCATAGCCCTGAACGCCAGCTTTCCCGTGGCGCTGTTTTCCCGTGGAAGGGCCTACCACAAAAAGGGCGACCTTGATCGCACGATTGCGGATTACAGCGGCGCGATCAGGCTGCAAGGCGATTCCGTGGTGGTGTACAACTACCGGGGATACGCCTACGCCCAAAAAGGCGATCACGCCAGGGCCATCGAGGACTACAGCCGGGCCATCGCCCTTAAAGCGGATTACGGAGACGCCTGGTTTAACCGGGGCTTTTCCCATTGGGAAAGGGGCGACTACGACAGGGCCATCGCCGATTTTACGCGGCTTATAGAACTGGAACCGAAAAACGCGGCGGTTTATAACCAGCGGGGAACCGCCTGGTATTCCAGGGGCGAAGACCGGAAAGCCGTTGAGGATTTTTCCGAAGCCATCAGGCTGAATCAAAATTATCCGCTCGCCTGGCACAACCGCGCCGTCGCGTGGAGGGCTTTGGGAGACTACGCCCGCGCCGAAAAAGACGCCGCCGAAGCGGCGCGGCTGGGATACCGTTAGTGTTCTTCATTTGGTTAGAACACTGGAGCTATTCCCGCGTATAGAGGTTTTCCGAAAGCCGGTAGTCCCTGGGGACAAGGGTTTCCCAAACGGAAGGTTCCGGCAGGTCTCTGTCGATACGCATAAATATCTGCTGATCATAGCCGGAAGAGGGGTTAAGTATGTTCTGGACGTTAAGGTAGGCCAGGTTGATTCCGGGGCCGTACAGATCGCGGAGGGGCCGGAGCCGGGTCATGTTTTCCGGGTTACGGGTAATGACGTCCCAGGCGCGGATTGATTCGGCGAAAAACCCAAGAGCCCTGGAACGATAACCCGTATTGCCGGTAATCCTTGTAAGGGTTTCCAGCGTTACGCCCATGTTGTTGTCCGCCGTCATGATCCGCTCGGCCAGTTCCTGTTCTTCGGGGCGGCTGCCGGGCATAAGGTTGGGAAAACGCAGCCTTTCGGCGTCAAGAATATCCATAAGCCGGTTGTAATAGCTCTGGGCGGCAAAATAATCCCCCCGCAGATAGGAAACGTTGCCCAGCGCGTAGAGCAGGCGGCGGTTGTTGGGAACGTCGCCTGAAATCGTGAAAAACCGCCGCAGGGCCTCTTCCCACTGGGAAAGCTCGTAATGGGCGACTCCCATCCGGTACTGGATTTCCACAGGCGTCCAGCCGTTGGCTTCCGCTTCCCGGTAATGGCGCAGGGCCTCTTCCATATTGCCGTCATGGCTGTAAAAAGCCAGATCGCCCAGGCAGCCGTAAAGCCTGCCGAACAGGGGATCCGGCCCCAGTATATTTCTCGTCCGCGCGTCCTCGAAAAGCCCGATTCCCCGGACAAGCTGTTCTTCCGCGGGGAAAAATTCACCGGCGTTGATCAGGGTTTCCGCGTAACGCCTGTAGGCGTCAATTCTGTATCCGGCGCGCCTGGGGTTTCCTTCCTCGGCGGCGTTAAAAACCCTAATCGCGTTTTCCAGGGCGGAACGCTCTTCGTTTGTCGAGCCGTACCTGTTGTAGTATCTGCCAAGATGATAGTACGATTCGGGCACGGCGGGATCTTCCCTGATTCCCCTGAGCAGTACGTCTCTGATCCCGTCGATGCGATCCGCGTATTCGTCGGGAACTTTTCTGGGTTCCGCCGGGGACAGGACACGGGCTTCCTCAAAGCGTTTATCCAGAAGATAGCCGCCGAGTTCCGCCAGCGTGGGAACGCTTATCTTTCGTTTTTTGTTCGGCGCCATAAAGTAGGTTTGAAGGGGAAGCACCTCGCCGAGTTTGTCCGTTCTGATAAAATACTTGAGCATTCCTTCCAGGAACGAATCCTGCCTTCCGTAACGGTCGATAAGCCGGGAATAGGCCGCCCTGGCTTCCTCGTAGCGCGACGGCTCTTCTTCGGCCCAGGCAAGGTTGTTTTCGGCCAGGGCTGTCAGGGCTTCCCTGTCGTTTACCGCGTAGTCAAGGATGTTGTGCCGTAAAATTTCATCCGCTTTCCTGAAATTGCGGCGGTAGCTTTCCATGTCCGCGTAATCCAGGGCGCCTTTTTTATCCCTCGGATACACCCGCAAAAGCTGATCGTATTTTTCGGCGGCCCTTTCATAGTTGCGCACCTCCCGAAACGCCTCCGCGTAGCGGTAGAACCAGCGTTTTACCCTGTGCCGTTCAAAGGCCGTCCTGAAAAGGTCGTTTGCCCGGCCGTAATCGCCCGCGAAAATACGCTCGTAGCCGTCTTTGTAAATACCGTCCGCGATAAGGGGATTGATGATAAAACGCCAGGAAAGATAACCGAGCGAAACGGCCGCCAGGGCGGCGAACAAAAATATCCGCAGCACGGGAAGGAATTTTTTGACAAAGATATAGCCGAAGCTCGCCTGTTCCTCTTCGAGGCCGGCGCCGGTCTGTTTCGCGAAACCTTTGGGAATGGGGATGCTGCGTCCAAGAATTTTTCCCGCAAGGGACGCCGCTTCTTTGGCGGGAGCGCCCCGGACAAGAAGCTTTATCATCGCCGACATAAGGTCCGGCGCGACAGCCTGTTCGGCGATAAGCTCTTCGCAGGCCATGCGAAGGTTCAGCGGATAGGACGACAGGCTTTCCTGGAGCCGGCGGAACTCGTCCTCGTTAAGGGTTATTTCTTCCACATCCCCGGAAGCCTGCGGCGCGGCGAACTCCGCGTCTGTTTCGGAACCGCCGAAATCATCGAAGCCGTCAAGGGAGAAACCGGAAGCGTCTTCCGCCGGAACGTTAAAGTCCGGGGTTTCCAGCGAAGCGTCTTCCGGGGGAAGCCAGGATTCTCCGTCGGGGTTAAACGAGTCAAAAGGATCGCCCGCTCCCGCGTCCCGATTTTCGGATTCGGGGATTCCGATATCGGGGAAAGCGGAAATTTCCGTTTCCCCGCCGGCTTCAGGCGAAATATCCTCTTGCGCTTCAAGAACGGGCAGGGTTTCTTCGGCCCATTCGTTCTCAGGGGCGGAAATATCGGAAATATCGGTATCGGAAATATCAAGACTGGCAGCGTCTGAGATATCGGCGTCTGAAATACCGGCGCCGGAAATATCGGGGAACGCCGTATCCTGTTCTTCGTCCGCGGCGGAAGCCGGCGGTTCCTCCGAGCCAAAAGCATCGTCCGGGAGATTCCAGGCCGGGTCTTCGGCGGCAAGGCTTTCCGTCTCCGCCGTATCTTCCGCTTCCGCCGCGTCTTCCGTTCCGGCAAAACTTTCAGCGGAAATGTCGAAGTCCGCTATTCCCGCCGGCCCGGTTTCGCCTCCGATGTCCATCGCGTTGGACAGATCAATCGTCGAAAAATCAAGCGGATTGTCGTTTTCGCCGGAATCGTTTACGGCGGGGAACGAAAGGTTTTCGTCCGCCGGAAGGCCGTTTGTCTCAAGATCGCCGGCAAAACCGCTGAGCAGATCCGGCGGAATTTCCCCAACCGGAATTTCCTCAGATGAAATTTCTCCGGACGGGGCTTCTCCGGTGAATTCTTCAGCGGGGATTTCTTCGTAACCGGCGGCCTCGTCCGCCGGGAATTCTGCCGGCAATTCCGATATTTCCGAAACTTCTCCGGACAGTTCCGCCGGCATTTCCGGCAGGCCCAGGCCGTCAAGGCCGGAAAAGTCCGCGGGGGCTTCGTCCGGCTTTTCCAAATCGGGAAACGCTTCCCCAGCGGGAAAATCCGCGCCGCCGGAATCGTCCGGCAGGTCGAAACCCGGCAGTCCCGCCGAAAATTCGGCCGCTTCGGTTTCCGGGCCTTCGGGAATGTCCGAAGACGAGGGGTTCAAAAAGGCGCTGAAGTCGAAATCATTGGGATCCTGTTCGGCTTCGGGGTTTCCGGCTATGTCGTCGGGGAAAGGGGCGGGCGGTTCGCTGTCGGGCAGCGGAAAATTCTCAGAGGAATACTGGGCGGCGGACAGGCTGTTGGCTTCGCTGCCGATATTCGTGAACGAGGATGTAAATTCTTCCAACTGCTGTAATGACGGCATAATTAAGATATTGGAGCATTAACCGATATTAGTAAAGAACATGAAAAAGTTCTTCATTGTAATTATAACGCTCCTTATGGCTATTATCGGCACGATTGGGGCTGATGATTCGGATTCTTACCGGTTTGTCGATCATTTATTGCGGCGTTCCGGGCCGGGAAAACCCGAAATCGTCGCGGATTCCGTTGTTTTTACCGCGCCGTCTTCGTACCGCCGGGTGGGTATCGCGTTCGGCCACGAAGGTTTCGGCAAAATTTACTGGTTCAGAAAACTGATGATCCCCAATGAAGAGGCCTCTCCCTGGATAAAAGACAAGCCGCCGCCGGACATGTTCCGGGATTCGGGCATGCTTTTTCACGTGTTCCCCATTCCCGAAACTCTCGACAGGGGCGAGCTTGAATACAGGCTGATTATCGACGGCCTGTGGGTACGGGATCCCCTTAACCCCGATTATAAAACCGATACGTCGGGGATAAGCAAATCGGTGGTTTCCATCCCGCGGATCAAACGCCCCGATTCTCCCTCGCGGGGCCCCGGCGGAACGCTTACGTTTACGTTTTACGCGGAAAGCGGCGAAACGGTCAGCGTGGCCGGTTCTTTCAACAACTGGGATCCGTTTATGTACGAACTTCCCGAAACAAGTCCGGGCCGTTATACGCTATCGTTACCGCTTCCGCCCGGCGTCTACCAGTACGCGTTTTTTCACCGCGGCGAACGTTTTCTCGACCCCTCCAATCCCCGCAGGGTGTACAGCAGGGACGGAAAGGCCGCCAGCGAAGCGGCGGTAGACTGAGAGCCTTTCCCCGGCCGGCTTTCGCGTTACAGGCTGATTTCCAGGCCGTAGCGCGGCGGGCGTCCCCCGATTGTCCATTTAATCGAGGAAAGGGCCGAAAGAAACGCTTCGTCGTGGCTTGCCAAAAGCAGCGCGCAGTCAAGTTCCGACAGTACTTCTTCCAGAAGCCGGATCGAGGTGAGGTCCATGTGGTTGGTCGGTTCGTCCATGACGACAAGGGCCGGACCCAGAGAAATGCCGCGCGCGACAAGGAGTTTTCTGGTTTCGCCGGGGCTGGGAAGCCTTGACTGGAGAAGCAGGACGGGATCGGAACCGAGCCGGGAAAAACGGGCAAGTATTTCGCCCCTGTTTTTTTCCGTTTCGTTTTCGAGCGCGGCAAGCGCCGCCCGCGCTTCATCGGCGCTTATTTCCTGGGGAAGGTACAGTACCGGGAGCCGAGGCGGGAGCAGGCTTGTTACGCGGCCCAGCAGGGTCGATTTTCCCGTTCCGTTCGGCCCTTCAAGGGCGATCCTGTCTCCGGGGCCTATCACAAGTTCGGGGACGACAAGACCGCGTTCCCCGCCCAGGGGAATAACCCCCGGAGGAACGACGCAAAGCCTGTCCATTTTGGATCGCGCCGTCTCCGCCCTGATCCCCAGCTTCCGTTTTCCGGCCGCCTCGACGGAATCCAGGGCCGCGTCGATCCGCCCAAGCCGGTTCGCCATGCGCCTGTACAGATCCGCCCCGGTTCTGTCTTTGCCGGAAAGCCGGGCCAGGTTGATCTTTCCCCTGCCGTCGCGGTCTTTTGGATCAAGGCTTTTTTTGGAAAGCCGGTTCTTCGATCCTTCAAGTGTCCGCCGCCGGGCTTCGGTTTCCGAAGCAAGACGTTCCCGTTCGCCGGAAAGTTTTTTGCGCAGCCGCTTCAGTTCGAGCAGTTCCCGTTCTTCTTCGGCAAGCCCTTTGGAAACGCCGCCGGGCCTGAGCGCGGCCTTTCCCCGCCGCAGAAAAAGACAGTTCCGGCAAAGCCCGTCAAGAAGCGCCCTGTCGTGGCTTACCAAAAGCCCGACGCCCGCATACGATTCAAGGGCGGATACGACAAGAGCCTTTGCGTCCCGGTCAAGGTGATTGGCCGGCTCGTCAAGGGCCAGCAGTTCCGGCTCGCGCCAGAGGGCGATTCCCAGCTGTAGGCGCTTTCGCTCGCCGTGGCTGAGCGTTTCCCAGCGGTACGGCCAGTCCGCCTCGATGCCCAGAAGGGACATAAGCCGTCCCGCTTCGCCTTCCGGGGAAGAAAAAAAGTCTTCCCACAGATCCGGGACCTTGTCGGTACGCTGGGGGCAGTACAATCCCCCCGCCCCCGAAACGCTTCCCGTCCTGGGTTTCAGCAGCCCGGCGGCCAGCATAAGAAACGTCGTTTTACCCGCGCCGTTGTCGCCGGTAACGCCGGTCCAGCCTTTGTGAAATTCGGCGCTGATGTTTTCAAGTACGGGATAGATAGAAGAGGGATAAAAAAAGCCGGCGTTATGAAAGAACAACATAGAGACCTCCTGGGATTTGGGTTTCAATGTTATTCTTTTTTCATTTCTGTCCTTTTTCTCCCCGTGTGGAAACTAATCATCACATGCAAAGCGGCGTTTTGTCAATGTTTTTTATATAGGAATTGTAGCGCGTGTCCAAAATCGCGAGGCCCGCGAGGCCCGCTCCGGCGGCAAGGCCGTCCAGCTCGATCCTGTCGCCGGCTTTAACGCCGGCCCGGTCAAACCAGCCCCTCGGCGCTTCAAGGGCGTAGCGCACGGAACGGCTTGAGTGAACCGGACTAAGATCGCGGGGATACAGATCCTTTATTTCGACAATCGTTCCGTCATAGCGGATAAAAGCGATGGAAAGGGGGATAAGGGTATTTTTCATCCAAAAAGACAGGACTTCGTCGTTTTCAAAAACAAAAAGCATGCCTTTGCCGTCTTCAAGCTCTTTGCGGAACATAAGACCCGCCTGCCTTTCGCGGGCCGTTCTGGCAAGTTCCGCTTCTATGGAAACTTTCGTTCCCGAAGCGGTGTGTATGCTGATGATCCTCGTCTCAAGAACGGCCTGGGGCCCGGTAATCTCCGTTTCGTCCGCTTTTTCAGCGCGGACGCCGCAGGCGGCAAAGACCAAAAGGAACGGCAGGAAAACCCGCCGGACACGTTTAGAACTCATCCAAAAACCTCTGCCTCAGGAAAACACGGGAAGACTCTTCGGCGTTCGATTCGTCAACGATACGGCTGAAAACTTCCATGTCGATATACTTAACCGTCAACGGACGCTCCACGGAAACCCTGGTCTGCCCGTTTTCCCAGACCGCCTGGGCGGGATTAAGGCTGCCGGGGTCTCCGTACTTTTCCCGCAGGGCCATAAATACCGAATAATGATCCACCATATCCGGGTCCAGGGAAAAAGCCATAATAAAGACCCTGCCGTCCCGAAGCTGGAAAAACGCCCGGCGGATAAAGGAAAGCCCCGTGGTTTCGACAAGATTTTCCTCTTTAACGGGGAGGAACGACACGTCCCTGTCGCCCCGAAACGCGAACAGCCCGTCCGCGGCGAGGGCTTCCTTCAGCTCGTCAAGGCTCATCCCAAGGCTAAGCTGCCTGAAAGCGCGGGGGAGGGGCGCCGGATTTTCAACGGGCGCGGGCCGCGGCGGGGAAGGGATTGTAATCTCCCGTTCCTGGGCGAAAGAAAAAAACGCCGTTCCCAGCAGAACGCATACGGATAAAAACTTCATACCATGTTTATTATCGGCTTTTTTTGCCGAAACCCGGGAAAGGCTCTAATAGCCGGCGCTTTCCCGGCGCGACTTTTCGATTTTTTGCATTTTCCGGTAATATTCGGTTTGCTTCGCGATTTCGGATACGTCGAGAACATATATCTTGTCTTTGTCCCGTTCTTTGAGAATCTGGATTTTTTTGTTTTCCATAAGTTTGCGAAGCACCAAAACGCCTTCCTGCTGGGGTATGCCCACCATATTGACCAGCTCTTTTGGGCCAAAGTCGAAGGCATACGGAGAAGCGTTTATCGGAACCCGGTTTTTTTCAAGCTGGATAAGCAGCGCGTCGTACATCCGGCCCATCGGATCGCTTATCAGCGTATTGGCAAGCTGTTTGTAGATAAACCAGATGCGCTCCGCCAGCAGGGTGGTAAGCCTGCTTACAATCTGGGGCTGGGTTCCGACCATGCGTTCAAAGTTCATCCGGTTTACCGCCATAACGCGGCAGTCTTCGTAGGCGACGGCGCAGGCCGCCCGAGGCTTGGACTCGAGCAGGGCCATTTCCCCGAAAATATCGCCTGTTTTCAATACGGCAAGCAGTACTTCGTTGTTGTCGACGATTTTGGCGATTTTTACCGAACCGTTCTGTATGATAAAAAGCTCTTCCCCCGGCTCTCCCTCGGAGAAGATCATGCTGTCTTTGGGATACACCCGGTTGAATTCGTCCGCTTTAAAGTCCAGCTTAACCGCTTTCGTATAGGGCCCTATTTTCATCATCCGTTCCCGGGCCTGGTTCACAAACTCCCCGTTGGGGCAATACTTGATATACTGATGATACGCGTAAAAGGCCTGGTTGTACTGGCTTTGGCGGGCATAGTATTCGGCTACCTTGAACAGATGGGACGGATCTTCCATCGCGTTGTTTTTCAGGGTCAGCTTGGTAAGGGCTTCGTCCAGATAACGCATCCGCTTGGAAAACTGGAGGATAATCTTCATAGCCACGGGGGTATTGTTCTGGATAAGCTGGCCGTACTGTTCTTTCATGACCGAAATAAGGGTAACGTCCGTTAAGGCCTGCGCCGTCTCAATCTGGCTGTGGCTCGACATTGTGGAGACAACGCCGAAAAAGTCGCCGGGGCCGAGTACGTTTCCCCGCTCTTCCTCGACAACCTCAATGTCTTTTGAGAGGCGCACCTTTCCCTGCCGGATAATAAAAAAGCGATCTTCGCCGGATTTGCCTTCCACGACAATGTACGAGTCTTTTTTATAATTTACAAATGTCAGTTGAAGCGGCCCTGTCATTCAATCCCCGTTTTTAAGATACTGTTCCAATTATACGAGCTTTGTCAATGATTGACAATACGACCGAACTACCCGGCCTTTACAAGGTCCCTGGGGATAATTATGCGCGCCACGGTTTCCGCGCTGGTACGCAAAATATTGAAGCTTTTCTCGGAAAGGCCTATTTTTTTCATCATGAGTACCAGAATAACAAGCCCAAGCCCCGCGCCTTCGGAATCGTCCAGAATATTGACCAGCGCTTCTTCCAGATCACCGTAGGCGCTGGCTTTTGTAAGCCGTTTATGGATACGTTCCAGTTCTTCCTGGGCGATAATGGAATTGTTTCGAACCTCTATCGTTATAATATTATTCTTGATTTGGAGCATAAGTTTGATATAAAGCCCTTTTTCTCTCTGAAGCTCCAGATAATGCTGAATATTGTTGAGTGTTTCTTCCCGAAAGGTCTCCATACCGATGCTGTAGTCCAATGGGCTGCTGAGATCCAGCCCTTTTTCAAGAAAATAGACCCGTTTTGTATTGGCTTTTTTCGCGTTAACGACCAATTCCTGAACACAGTATATGATATTGTCCGCCAAAGAAGACTGGCGTATGTATTCAAGAAAAAGCGTGACGACCCGTTCAATATACTTTTCCACTTTACGCGGAAGCGTATAGGTAGTCATTACAAGAGGCACTTCCATGCGGATTGCCTTTACGACTTTTTCCTCGTCAACGGCTACTTCATCTAAATCACCCATATTGCCACCACACATATAAAATTAAACTATGGGTTTTTACTTATGTTGTTGTTGCCTATTAGAATACAGCACTATCATATCGTTTGTCAAGTTAATTTTTTTGGATATTGGAAAACGGATTCCGGCGCGGGAATCGTTTCCCTCTGTGACTCTCCGGCCACAATAATCTTGCATAACAATAATTATTATTTTGCCTGGAAAGATATAGCGGCATCCGTTTTCCATTCGCCTTGACATCTCTGGGCGTCTTCTTTATTATAATGACAAGGCGAATGCGCTCGTTCAAAACCTGAACCATGTGTTTACGGTTCAAACAACGCGAGAGTGGTGAAACTGGTAGACACGCCAGACTTAGGATCTGGTGCGAAAAGCATAAGGGTTCGAGTCCCTTCTCTCGCAACGCTTTGGCGCGAGAAAGGGACTCGAAAGTTTGGTCCGCCGACCAACGGGAGGAAAAGGCGCCACGGAACGGCGCCGAAAGGACCAAACAGCGGCCCGGAGGCCTGAAGCAGGATGCTGAAGGCCGGAGGGCGAGTCCCTTCTCTCGCAGCGCTTTGGCGCGAGAAAGGGAACAATGGCCTGATTTGGCCTTTTCTCTTCCATAATAATTTGCGACAGGGGAAACATGTGTCGGTATCAAAAGAAATTACCCGGCTGGAACATTCGGCGGTCAAACTGACCCTTAAGGTGGACAAAGAGGACGTTCGCGGCCAGTACGACGAGCTTATCGGTAATTATGTCAAAACCCTGCAGATTCCCGGTTTTCGCAAGGGAAAAGTTCCCCGGGAAGTGCTTGAGCGGAAATTCGGCGACTCTCTCAGGGACGAGGCCCTTAATTTGATATTTGGAAAAACCCTTTCCGGGGTTCTGGAAGACGAAAGTTTTCCCAAAGACGATCAGCCTCTTCCCTATTCCACTCCCCGGATTGAGGAAGAGCCCGTTCTTGACTTTGAAAAAGACCTTGTTTTTTCGGTTGTTTACGACGCGCTGCCCCGGTTTACCATGGGCCCCTGGAAGGGCCTTGAAGTGGAGGTTCCGGACGTGTCTGTAAGCGGCGAAGACCTCGACCGCGAACTTGAGGAGCTTCGCGAACGGAACGCCGTCGTTCTTGACAGGGAGGACGGAGACAAAGCCGCCAAAGACGATGTGGTAACGGTAAACTACCATGAACTTGACGGAGAAAAAAATCCGGTGAAGGGCAGCGAACGGGAAGATTTTGTATTTACGCTTGGGTCGGGATACAATATCTACGACTTTGACGATGACGTCGCGGGAATGAAAAAAAGCGAGACAAAGGACATTGTCAAAACCTTCCCGGAAGACTATAAATACCGGGAACTGGCGGGAAAAACGGTTACGGTCAGGGTTACCCTTACCGCCCTCAAGGAAAAAAAGCTTCCCGATCTGGACGACGATCTGGCCCAGGACGTGGACGAAAAGTACAATACGCTGGACGATCTGAAAAACAGCATTAGGGAGCGGCTTTCAAAAAACCTGGAAAAACGCCTGCGGGATATTACAATTTCCAACATACTCGAAAAAATACTGGAAACTACCCCGATAGACCTTCCCGAATCGATGCTGAGGCTTGAACTGGACGCCCGCTGGAGGAATTCCGCCCGGAACTATAACGTTTCCCCGGAAGAACTTGAAAAAAGCCTTGTGGACGCCGGCCAGGACCCGGAAAAGATCCGGGAAGAATGGAAAGGCGACGCCGAAAAAGCCCTGAAAAGCAGGCTTATCGTCGAAACCCTTATGGAGGACCTTGGGCTCGATGTGTCGGAGGAAGAAACCGAAAAAGAAATTGAGAATATCGCGTCACGTTCCGAAATCCCGACGGAAGACTTAAAAAAATACTACGAACAGGAAAACGCGAAGGAACAGTTACAGGAAGACATAAAAGAACAAAAGCTCTTTGATCTACTCCTGGCCGAAAACAGCGTAAAAAAGGGCGAACAAAAAAAATATCTGGATTTGATGGCCAGAAATGGTTAAATTGTAGGAAAGGGAGTTTTTATGAGCAACATCCTTCCCCATGTGGTCGAACAAACCGGCATGGGGGAACGGTATTACGATATATATTCAAGGCTTCTCTCGGACAGAATCATCTTTCTTGACGGGGAAATTGTCGATCTTAACGCCGACATGGTAGTGGCCCAGATACTTTTTCTGGACGGTCAGAATACGGAAAAAGACATAAATCTGTATATCAATTCGCCGGGAGGATCGGTAACCGCCGGGCTTGCCATTTACGATACGATTCAGCACGTAAAATCCAATGTTCAGACGATCTGCCTTGGACAGGCCGCCAGCATGGCCGCCCTTATTCTCTGCGCCGGCGCTCCGGGCAAGCGGCTTGTCCTTCCGTCTTCCAGGGTGCTGATACATCAGCCCTGGGGGGGCGCGCAGGGCCAGGCCAGGGACATCGGCATTCAGTCGCGGGAAATTGTCAGGCTGAAAAAGCTTACGATAGAGTATTTCGCGCGGCATACCGGGAAAACGCCGGAGCAGATTGCCCTGGATATGGAACGGGATTTTTATATGTCCGCCGAGGAAGCGGTCGCCTACGGCGTCGCGGACAAGGTATTAACAAGGGAACAACATGGCGCGGCTTCGTAACGGGTACGGCGGATCGGAACGATCCTGTTCTTTCTGTGGAAAAAGCGCCGACATGACCAGGCGGCTTATCGCCGGGCCGAACGACGTGTTTATCTGTGACGAGTGCGTGGAGGTCTGCAAAAAGATCCTCGCCGACGAGGATCACGAGCTTACCGCCCAGTTTACCGGCAATATCCCCACGCCCTGGGAAATCAAAAAATACCTGGACCAGTTTATTATCGGCCAGGACGACGCGAAAAAGGCCCTTTCCGTGGCCGTGTACAACCACTACAAGCGTATCGCCAATCCGGTAAAGGATCCCGACGACGTGGAAATCGAAAAATCCAACGTACTGCTTATAGGGCCTACCGGAACGGGGAAAACCCTCCTCGCGAAAACGCTGGCCAGAAAGCTTAAGGTACCCTTCGCCATCGTGGACGCCACGACACTTACCGAAGCCGGCTATGTCGGCGAGGACGTGGAAAATATCCTGCTTAAACTGATACAGAACGCCGGGAGCAACATAGCTTCGGCGGAGCGGGGTATTGTCTACATCGACGAAATCGACAAAATCGCCCGCAAGGGAGAAAACGTCTCGATAACCCGCGACGTTTCGGGAGAGGGCGTCCAGCAGGCCCTGCTCAAGAGTGTCGAGGGAACCATCGCCTCCGTTCCGCCCCAGGGCGGCCGGAAGCATCCCAACCAGGAGATGATCCGCATCGACACCACGAACATACTTTTTATCTGCGGCGGCGCGTTTGTGGGGCTGGAAAAATTTATCGAACAGCGGGTCGTTCAGCATCCGATGGGTTTCGGCGCGGACATAAAGGACAACCGGGACAGAAGCCTCCGGGAACTTTACGCCCAGCTTCATCCGGACGACCTTATCCGTTTTGGCATGATTCCCGAATTTATAGGCCGGCTTCCGATTACCGTAAGCCTTGAGGAGCTTAAGCAGGAAGACCTTAAACGGATTATCACCGAACCGAAAAACGCGATTGTAAAGCAGTACCAGGCTTCGCTCGCGATAGACGACGTCAAGCTGGAATTTACCGACGGCGCCATTGACGCTATAGCGAATACGGCGATCAAACAGAAAACGGGCGCGCGGGGAATCAGGGCCATTGTGGAACGGCTTATGACCGACATAATGTTCGATATCCCCTCAATGAAAGGAAACAAGCGGGTAATTATAACCCAGGATACGGTTGAAAAATCGGAGCCGCCTGAGGTTCATCCCCTTCAGAAAAGCGCATGAAGCGCGGGTCCGCCGGTAAACCGGACGGCGTAACAAAGCTTTTTTCCGTCTTTGGCGGGAAAACAAACAGGGAAGAATTTCCGCTGCTCCCCCTGCGGGATATGGTTCTTTTTCCGCAGACCATACTGCCCGTGTACATTACCTACAAATCGGGCATAGCCGCCGTCGAGGAAGCCCTGAAACGGGACATGCGGCTTTTTGCCGCCCCGCTGAAAGCGCCGTCCGAACCGGGAGTTCCCGCCGATACCTACGGGCTCGGCAGCGTGGTTCGCATTGTCCAGTACCTTCGCCTTCCCGATTCGACCTACCGCGTGGTGCTTCACGGGGAGCTTCGGGGAAGCGTCGCGTCTCTTCGAAAAGAGAAGGGCTGTACGATAGCGCGTATAGCCGTTTTTACGGTTCCCGACCGGCAGACTCCTCCCGGCCCGGAAAACCTCGCCCTGCTGCGCTCGGTACAAAAAGCGTTTGCCCAATACGCGGAATACTCCAAAAAGGTAAGTACCGAAACCATCTCCTCGGCGGAAAAAACGGAAAACCCCGAACGGCTGTGCAACATTATCGCCAACGCGCTGGTTATAAAAACGGAAAAGAAAGCCGCCCTTTTGGCCCACGGCGACGAAACCAAACGGCTTACCGCCCTGCTTGAGGCGCTGGAACTGGAAAACGAAATCCTGGGTATCCAAAAAAACATTTCGGGAAAAGTAAAAAGCCGCATGGACAAAAACCAGCGCGAATATATCCTCAACGAACAGCTTAAGGAAATTCACCGGGAACTTGGCAAGGAAAACACGGAGGACGAATTCGCCGAACTGGAACGCGCCATTGAGGAACGGCGGCCCGGAGACGAGGTGCTCTTCAAGGCGAGGAAGGAGCTTGCCAAGCTCAGAAAACTACAGCCTTTTTCGCCCGAAGCCGGGGTGCTGCGGGGCTACCTGGAATGGATTGCCGACCTTCCCTGGAACGGGAACGACGCGGGCGGCGATCCCGGAGCGGCGGCCGGAGCGGCCGGCGGAGACGCTTTTGAGGAAAACGCGGACGGTAACGGGGAAGCTTTTGAAGAGAACGCCGGAGCGGACGGCCCGCCGCGCGGTGAGGAAAGCCTTGCCCGGGCGGAACGGATTCTTGAGGAAGACCATTACGGCATGGAAAAGGCCAAGGAACGAATTCTTGAATTTATCGCGGTACAGGAACTTTCCGGCGGAAAAAAGAGCCCCCTCAAGGGACCGATTCTCTGTTTTGTGGGGCCGCCGGGTACGGGCAAGACAAGCCTCGGCAAGTCGGTAGCCAGGGCCCTGGACCGCCGTTTTGTGCGGATATCCCTGGGCGGCGTCAGGGACGAGGCGGAAATCCGCGGCCACCGTAAAACCTACGTCGGCGCCCTGCCGGGAAAGATCATCCAGTCGATGCGCAAGGCCGGAGAACTGAACCCCGTTTTTTTGCTGGACGAAATCGACAAGCTTTCAAGCGATTTTCGCGGGGATCCGGCCTCGGCCCTGCTTGAAGTTCTCGATCCTGAACAGAACAACGCCTTTACCGATCACTATCTGGAACTGCCCTACGATCTTTCGCGGGTGCTTTTTATCGCCACGGCAAATTCCCTTCATCCGATACCGTACCCCCTGCTTGACCGCATGGAGATTATTGAAATTCCCGGATACGGGGAGCGGGAAAAACTGTCTATCGCGAAACGCTACCTGGTTCCCAAAGAACTTGAGGCGAACGGCCTTAAGGATTCGAAGATTCTGTACAGGGACGAGGCGATTCTGGCCATTATACGGCACTGGACTATGGAATCCGGCGTCCGCGGCCTTGAGCGGGAAATTGCCCGCTGCGCCCGGCGTATCGCCAGAAAAGCCGTCGAAAACGGCTACGGCCTCGGGAAAAAACCGGTAAGCGCCTACAAAAAAACGATCAGGGCCGAAGACCTTGAAAAGCTTTTGGGCCGGCGCAGATACAAACGGGACCTGGTGGTCAAGGAGGCGCGGGTCGGCGTCGTCTACGGCCTCGCCTGGACGGAAACGGGCGGCGCGATTCTGCCCGTCGAAACCAAAAGCTACAACGGAAACGGCGAGCTTGTTATTACCGGAAACCTTGGGGACGTGATGAAAGAAAGCGCCAGAATAGCCCTTTCCTATCTGCGCAGCGAACAGGACAGCTTCAAATTCCTGGTAAAAGACATGGGCAAAACGGATTTCCACATTCACGTTCCCGAAGGGGCGATTCCCAAAGACGGCCCCTCGGCGGGCGTTACGCTGGCCGCCTCTCTGCTTTCGACGCTCTGCGGCGCGGCTCCCAGGCCGGGCATCGCGATGACCGGAGAGCTGACATTGACGGGCCGTATCCTGCCCATCGGGGGCCTTAAGGAAAAAGTCCTTGCCGCCATACGAAACGGCATGGAAAAAGTCCTTGTCCCGCTTGAAAACAAGGAAGACTGGAACGAGTTGGACAAAGACATCCGCTCTTCAATCGGCGCCGAATTTGTCGAAAACGCCCAGGAGGCGTTCAGGATTATCTTCAGGGAAACGCTTTATCGCGGGACACAAACGGCAAAGCGCGCGCGGCCGGCGGCAAAACGCCCATCCCGCTAAAAAAAACTCCGGCTCTATCAGTAAATGATAGATATCCGCTGGTAAAATAGGGACGGAGACAAGGCTACATTTCCCCGTTATCGTCCTGCAGCCCAAGAAGAAGTTCCATTTCTTTAAGCATATAGCGGCGGTATTTGGGGGCCAGTTCCCTAAAGAGGCCCGCCAGCCTGAGAAACATTTCGTCGTCCGTGGAGGCGAACATATCGCCCTTGCCGGTACGCAGCCATTGTTCATTTACCATGAAGGAGGAACAGACAAGTTTGACAAGCCTGTCGTTTACCCGGCGTTTTTCTACCTCCACCCCGGCCAGGTATCCGCTGGAAAGGGAGATAACCCGGGAAAAAGCCGCCTGGCTCATCTCCAGAGCTTTTCTGACCTGTTTAATCCGCAGGTTTATGGTTTCCGGCGCGGCTTTTTTACCCATGGCTTTCAACATACCAAATAACTGCCGCCCCTTCAAGCCGATTGCCGAAAAGAAATCTGGTGAAAAGAGGTCTTGATAAAATTGCTATATCATAATATAATAATGATTTAGCAAGAAGCAGAGCGGAACATAATGAGGTGTGAAAAATGACGGAAAAGGCCGAATGGGCAAAGATATACGCCCTTTTCAGGCAATTATCCGAGGCTCATAAACAGGAAATTCTTGTTAAGGCGGAGGCGCTGGTATCGGCCGAAGCCCGGAGAATACCGGAAGAAGAGCGGGAAAAACCCGGCGTTGACCGGAATTTTCCCTAGCTGTATACTGCGGCTTGCGAGGTACGTGGAATGGGACTTTGGAAATGTACAAAATGCGGAGTGGTTACCAGTGGTATAAACAAGCCTCTGAGCGGCGTGTGCAATAAGGGCGGCAGGCACAGATGGACCGCCAACAACAGTACTATGCCCAAAGTGTGGTATTGCGCCAAATGCGGGCTTGTAACCTCGGCGGCGAACAGACCGAATAACGGCGTATGTACCAAAGGCGGTCCGCATACGTGGAGAATCAAAAATTAGACGGGGGTGATTGTGACGGAAACGAAGAAACGTTTTAGGAACCTTATTATAGCGGTCCTTGCGGCGCTGTTTTCCATGACCTTTACATCCTGCTCCGTTTTTGCCGCCATTGGCGGTTTTTTCTGGGGCTTGATTAAAGGCGTTTTCTGGATAGCCGTCGTTTTGGCGTCTCTTGTTCTGTGGATAGTCCATATTTTTTATGACAGAACCGGCAAGAAGATGATGAAACATCATTACCACAAAAGTGTTACGCAGCTTGATCGGGATATAACATTTGTTTTTGACGGCTTTGCCACTCAAGCTTTGTGGATAAGTATTTTCTCTCTTTTTATCTTCCTGTTTTCATTTTCAATGTTATTCAAGGCCATCCCCGTTTGGCTTCTTGTCATTGTTACCCTGGTACAGTGCGGTGTAATAATTGGCAAATGGAAAAAAATAAAAACACGTCCGGGTTATATCTGGCTTTCTTCAACCTTTATTTTTACGGTTGTTTTCCATATTTTTGGATTAACGGAATTTACGATAACCTTTAACAACCTTGGGTTTATTCCGGAATTTATACGGAATATTTTCGGCATAAGCGCGGATACGCCGTTTGAATTCACTACCAATTTATTGATAGTGATTATTGTATCCGGCGCGCTTGCCCTGATACCGGCAAATATCATAAACATACCTTTGAAAGCACAGGCAAGAAAAGAAGAGAAAGAAGAGAAACGCAGGCAAAGAGAACAGGAACGGGCACAACGCGAAAAAGAAGAGCGGTTTATAAATCTTCCGCCGGGGGAAAAGATCGCCGTCATTGATGCGGAGGAACAGGAAAAATTCAGGGAAATAAAAAAGGCTTTGACGGCGGCAAGGAAAGAATTCAATGAACATCGTAGGGAAAACAACAACAAATCGCCGGAAGCATTATTAACTGAATTGGGCAGCCTGACAGCCCGGGCAAAAGAGATTGCGAAAATTACCGGTATGCACAAAGCGGCATCCGGGGCAATGGCTTTGGGGTGGGTGGCGTCCTATTTTGCCGCCGGTTACCGCGCCGCCGTCTGCGAGGCGCTTCTGGAAGACGCAAAATATACCGCCAATCGCAGAAAAGCGGAAGTTTACGCCGGTAATCTTAAGGAAATTTGGGAGGAGCTTACAAAAAAACAAAAGGAACGGAAAATAACCAGCGTCGCCGAGACGCTGAAAATCGG
>JAIRSC010000223.1 GCA_031255645.1 Treponema sp.
CGCGGGGGAGCTTCAGGGCGGTTAGAATTGGCAACGCCAACAAAAATTGGTAGCAGACCACACGGTTAAATAATTTCCTTACAGAACGAACCTCGTAAACGATGTAACGCTTACGAGATACCCCGCCTTCAGGGCGGGAGGTTCATTTTGCCGGAACACTAGAACTTCATTCCGAATACGGCGCCGAGACCGAAGTTCCGATCGTGGGCGTCAAAGGCGTCGGTAAGATACAGGTCGATCAGGAAGTTGAATTTTCCCAGTGCCGGAAGTTGGCTCAGGTCAACCCTAAGCCCCGTGTTTACCGATCCCCGGTTTGGCGACATGTTCGCGATAGCCCCGTAGTTGGAAAAGTCCGTTGTCCAGTGCAGAAAGTTGTTTAAAACTTTGGGGAAAATGACAAGGTCAAAGCCCATGCCGAAGTCGATATTGCTGTCTATTTTAGTCCCTTCATAAAAAGACTTTCCGAACACCAGCGTTGTTTCTGCCGGCATGCCGAACATTTCCGCCCGGTAACTGAGCGCGGCGTATATCTGACCGCCAAAATGATTGCCGCTCGAACCGAAATTGTTGTAAACCAGATTCCCCCCCAGCGCGATATCCGTATTGCTTACCGGAAGGCGGAATTTAGCGCCGATATGCAGATCGTCGTCGTTGTCGTTGGACTGCCCGACATAGGTCGCGGCGACTTCAAAGAGTTTAAAAAAACTCATGTTGGCCTGAAAGAGATCTTCCAGGTTACCGTCCACAAAATGCATGTGGTAGCCGGCGTTGAACCCCAGGTCGGCGTCTCCCCATCCCAGATAACCGGTGGGCACGACATACAGACCGGTAACTCCGCTCAGGCTCATGGCTCCAAGTTTTTTACTCTGCGCAGCGAGACCGGTAAACGCGAGTACGCACAGTAAAACCGTCACTAAAACTTTTTTCATAATTATTTCTCCTGTTAACAATTATCGTACAAACTGAAAGAAAAATCAAAAGGAGAAAATTTTTTTTACCCCGTCAAATACCGCGGCCAGATCGGAAAACCTCATGGCCGCGTAAGGATCCATCGGCGTTTCCATTTCGTTGACGATAACGATTTTACCGCCCGCCTGGAGCGTCAACCGGGGAAGCCCCGCCGCGGGAAATACCGAAAGGCTCGTGCCCAGCACCAGCATCAGGCCGGCTTTTCGGGCGGCCGTCTCCGCCGCGGAAAACGCTTTTGCCGGAAGGTTTTCGCCGAAAAACGTGATCGCGGGCTTTAACGCCCTTTCACAGGAGGAACAGCGGGGTATGCCGCCGGCCCGTACTATCGCGGCCGCTTCCTCAAAGCTCATAAAACCGGCGGCCTTTACCGCCCCGCTCCCGCCAAGGGCGGCCTCTTCGGCGGCGGCGGAACTTTGGCAGCCGGGACAGTAATGGGCCTGGGGGGAACCGTGTATTTCTATAACCTGTCTGCTCCCGCCCTTGGTATGGAGAAGATCGATATTTTGGGTGATTACCGATTTGACAAGGCCCTTCGCCTCGAGCGAACCCAAAACGCTGTGAACTATCGAGGGCCGCTTCTCGTCCAGATTGTAAATAAAATCTTTCGCGCGGGAATAATAAAACGACGGATCCCGGTAAAAATAATCTATATCGAAGATCTTTTCCGCGTCCGTGTCTCTGTAAAGGCCGTTCTTTCCCCGAAAGTCCCTGATTCCCGAAAGGGTGCTTACGCCCGCGCCGGTAAGGGCGACGCAGTACGCCGTGTCCTTTATAAGCGCGCAGAGTTTCTCGACCGTGCCCGCGACGGAAAGCGCCATTACAGGGTCTTTATTTTTGAAAGGCAGGCGTCCATATAGAACGCCGCGGCGCCGTCGTTGGGAAGCACTTCCCGTACTTTGCGAAAATCCATCAACGCCTCCGAATAGCTTTTTTGATAGTAGCGGAACATCCCTTCCTCAAAAAACATGTTGGCCTTTATTTTCCGCTCCTGCAGCACCGGATCGACGCCGTCGAAAATCTCGAATATGGAAACGGGATCGGACTTGCCTTTAACCCGGACCTTTCCGATAAAACGGTATTTGTAGGAACCCGGATCGGATAATTTTTTGAAGGTTTCCTCGCTTATCGCCAGCGATACGCTGAAAACCTTGGTGATGCTCTCAAGCCTGCTCGCCAGGTTTACCGCGTCGGAAATAACCGTGCTTTGCATCCTGTCTTTGACGCCGACAACGCCCACCATAAGCGTTCCGGTATGAAGGCCGATACCCATGGAAAGGGGACGGTAACCGCAGTTCGCCCGGTGCCTGTTATATTCCTGTATCCGTTCCTGAATGGAAATCGCCGTACGTACCGCCATATCGGCCCCGTCTTTCTGGGGGAAAAGGGCGAGTACCGCGTCGCCGATGTACTTGTCCACAAAGCCGCCGTTTTTCGTTATCTCCGGCACAATCCGGGAAAGGTAGGAATTGATAAACGCGAAACTTTCTTCCGGCGTAAGTTTTTCCGAAAGATCGGTAAACTGGCGAATGTCGGAAAAGAAGATCGTCATTTCCTGTTCGATATGATCCCCAAGCGCAAGCTGGTTTATGGAATCCTTGTTGAGGATAGCCAGGAATTCCCGGGGAATAAACGGATCGAGCCCGACATCCGCGGCCTCCGGTTCTTCCAGATCTTCCGGTTCCTCAGCGTCCGTTTCGGGCCCGGCGGCCTTTTCGGAAGTCCCGCCGTCCGGCCTTTCACGGCTTTCCAAAGCCCGGCCGGAAGCCGGTTCCGGGGCCGGTCCCGCTTCCGCCGGCGCGGCGGTTTTTTCCGCTATCCCCGGCGGGAACTGGAAGAACGCCTTCCCGGATTCCGCGAAAAACCTGCTTTCCAGAAAAAGATAGGCCAACAGCACGGCGGGCCAGAAAAAACCGCCCATACCCGGAGGAAGAACAAAGGCGAGGCCCACAAAAAGACAGATACAAAGCCCGAAACAGAAGACCGCCCGTTCCCGGCCGGTTTTCAGGGAAAAGGCCAGCAGAACCAGGCACAGCACAAAGACGGCCAGGGAAAAACAGCTCAGGGCCAGCGGCGCGCCGATCCTGCCCGTCAGGGGAAGAAGGGCCGTAACCAGAGCCAGCGCGGGAAGCGGCAGGAACTGTTTCAGGCCCCAGGACGGAAAGCTCCGCTTTAACAGCAGAAGCAAAAAAAAGACTTCAAAGCTCAAAAAACCCGTAAACTGGACAACGGAACCCGCCAAAACGGCGATTCCGCCTCCCGATCCGGGCATAAACGGAGAGCCCAGGGCAAGCGCTATAACAAGAATGGAAATAACGGCCCCGATTCTCCAGGCCCGCCCGCCGGTCTTTTCCGCTTCCGGGCGGACGATACTGTACAGTAAAACAATGGCGACGAAAACCAGCAGCGCGGCGGCAAACCCTGCCATAAAAAGCAGCGACAAAGGCGGATCGACCCGTCCCCTGTCAAAAAAAGCAAGATACGGCATGGAATAAACGTTTTCGAACATCGCTTTCACTGTACTACACTGTAGTATAAACAAAGACAGAGAACAAGGAGCCGGTTCCAACCCCCCGGCTTTTGGAACCGGCCGGGTTTATAAATGAGCCTCCGCGGGGCAAGCCCCGCGGTATCTTAAGCGTTGCGTTAATTTGATCGGAGGCTCGTTCGATAGGAAGTTTATAATACCGTCTGGTTTAACACCAAATTTTTGTAGGCAT
>JAIRSC010000056.1 GCA_031255645.1 Treponema sp.
TAGAGTTCTGTCTTAATCAAATGCCATATATAGCAAAACCCACGTCGCTGCGTAGTGGGGCAGGCGCACGAAAAAGTTTGGGGGCCTGTCCGCAAAAACCACACCGGAACAAGTCCGGGTCGGTTTTTGCGGCCACCCCGTTCTACTTTTTCGTAGGTGTGCCTGCCAAAATCCCGGCGACGTGGATTTTGACGTTATTTGCCCTTTGATTTAGTCAGAACTGATAAGAATAGACCTTTATCTGTAGAATACGGTCGTTATAAAATCCGTATAAGACAGAACACTGTAAGCAAAAACCCCACCTAACGGCGGGGCCTGTTTTTGCCCGGAAGAAGACTCGAACTTCCATGCTTTTGAAGGCACTGGTACCTGAAACCAGCGTGTCTACCAATTCCACCATCCGGGCGCATGTCTACTATACGGCGGATATGCCGGATACGTCAAGCGGACGCGGAAACTTGTCCGGCGCGGAGGCTCATCGGAACCAGCCGCGAAAGTTAAAATTTCGGAACAGGCTCGCCTTAACAAATTGCCGTTTCCAGCGCGATTTCCATCATCGCGGTAAAGGTTTTTTGCCGTTCCTCGGCGCTGGTTTGTTCGCCGGTAATAAGGCTGTCCGAAACGGTAAGAAGGCACAGGGCTTCGCGCCGGTATTTCGCGGCCAGTGTGTACAGTTCGGCGCTTTCCATTTCCAGGGCCAATACGCCGTACTTTGCCCAAATCTTCCAGGCATCGGGGTCTTCGGTATAAAACAGGTCCGAGGAAGCTACCGGACCCACCACTGGCTCAATGCCTTTTTCGGCCGCCGTATCGCAGGCTTTTTTTACCAGCTTATAGCTCGCCGTGGGGGCGAAATTCCGCCCGCCAAAACGCAGATTGTTCGCGCCCGAATCGGTACAGGACGACAGGGCGATGATAATATCCCTCAACTTGAGGCCTTCCTGTATGGAACCGGCGGTACCGACCCGTATGGCCCGTTTTACCCCGTAATCCCTGAATAGTTCATTGGCATAAATTGATATCGAGGGAATCCCCATGCCGGTACCCTGAACCGAGACCGGCTTTCCCCTGTACATTCCGGTATAGCCGAACATATTCCTGACTTCCGTATACTGTTTGACGTTTTCCAGAAAATTTTCGGCTATAAATTTCGCCCTGAGCGGATCGCCGGGAAGCAGAACAGCGTCGGCGATTTCACCGGGTTTGGCGGCAATATGAATAGACATGATAACTCCTGCACTACACTATAGCCGCCAAACCCGTTTTCCGCAAGCTTAGCCGTTCTGGGGAATATCCGGTATCGTGGCAAAGCCCTTTTCCAGTTCCTCATCCGTGGGAACCCTGTCGCTCAGAGTCCCGGCGTTGTACGACATATAGGCGCTCAAATCGAAGTAACCCGTACCGGTAAGGCCGAAAAGTATTACCTTTTTTTCGCCGGTTTTTTTGCATTGGAGGGCTTCGTCAATGGCAGCCTTGATCGCGTGGCTCGATTCCGGGGCCGGGAGTATGCCCTCGACCTTCATGAACTTTACCGCGGCGTCGAACACTTCCGTCTGGTTTTCCGCCCTGGCCTCAAGCAGGCCGTCCTGGTACAGTTTACTCAGCACGGAATTCATGCCGTGGTACCGGAGGCCGCCGGCGTGGTTGGCCGAGGGAATAAAGCCGTTGCCCAGGGTTTTCATGCGCACCAGGGGCGTCATTTTGCCGGTATCGCCAAAATCGTAGGCGTAGCGGCCCCTGGTAAACGAGGGGCAGGACGCGGGCTCCACGGCGATAAAACGGGTCTTCGACGCGCCTTCGATCCTGTCGCCCATAAACGGGGCGATAAGCCCGCCGAGGTTTGAACCGCCGCCGGCGCAGCCGATGATGATGTCCGGGCTGATTCCGTACTTGTCCATGGCGGCCTTGGCTTCCAGCCCGATTACGGACTGGTGCAGCAGTACGTGGTTAAGGACGCTTCCCAGCACATAACGGCATTTTTCGGTTTTGGCCGCCGTTTCCACAGCTTCGGAAATGGCGCAGCCCAGGGAACCGCCGGTATCGGGATCGCCTTCAAGTATCTTCCTGCCCGCTTCGGTAGTGTCCGAGGGCGAAGGAATAACCTTTGCCCCATAGGTTTCCATTACCGCCTTGCGGTAGGGCTTCTGCTGGGAACTGACCTTTACCATATATACCGTAAGGTCAAGACCGTAGAACGCGCCGGCCATCGCCATCGCCGTTCCCCACTGGCCTGCGCCGGTTTCCGTGGTAAGGCGGTCAAGCCCCTGCTCCCTGGCATAAAAGGCCTGCGGCCCCGCGGAATTGAGTTTGTGGCTTCCCGACGTGTTCGTCCCTTCAAACTTGTAGTAGATTTCCGCGGGGGTTTCCAGGTGCCTCTCAAGGTAATACGCCCGTATCAGGGCCGACGGCCTGTAGGCCCGGTAAAAGTCCCGTATTCCTTCGGGAATGGGGACAAGCTTTGTCGTATCGTCCAGTTCCTGGCGTACCGCCTCTTTGCAGAAAATCGGCTCCATATCGGACGCGGTAACCGGTTCAAGGGTTCCGGGATGGAGAATCGGATCGGGTTTATCTTTCATCACCGCCCTAAGATTGTACCAATATGCGGGCATCTCCTCTTCGGAAAGATAAATTCTGGTGGGAATCTTGTGAGCCATACGCTCCTCCTTATAAAAGTAGTGTGGACGCTTTGTCCTTCGTTTCTCTATATAGAAACGATTCTGTGTATAGAAACATACCTTCATATTGATCTTTTGTCAAGCAAAAACACGAAAAAAATAATAATTTCCCGGTTATGCAAGGCTGAAAAACGCGCCGCGGAAAACGACAGTTTCGGTTTGTCAAAAACCGGAAAATTCCGTACATTGAGACTATGAAAGAGAGCGCGACACGGACATTCGGTATTCTTACCGCCGGAGGCGATTGCCCCGGGCTTAACGCCGCCATTCGGGGGGTTTGCCGTGCGGCCTACGACCGTTACCACATGAACATTTTGGGCATTGCCAACGGTTACCGGGGCCTTATCGACGGAAACGTGCGGCCCCTTAATCCTGAGGATTTTTCCGGCATACTTACGCGGGGTGGCACGATTCTGGGAACCAGCCGGGAAAAGCCGTTTAAGACTTCCGAAATCGGGGAAGATAAAGTCAGGGCGATAAAGGAAAATTACAAAAAGCACAAGCTTGACTGCCTTGTGGTTCTTGGAGGAAACGGCACCAATACAACGGGCTATCTGCTTTCCGGGGAAGGGCTTAATATCCTTGGGCTGCCGAAAACCATCGACAACGACATTGAGGGCACGGAACGGAGTTTCGGCTTCCATTCGGCGATGAATATCTGTACCGACGCGATAGACCGGCTTCATTCCATCGCGGTAAGCCACAACAGGGTCATGGTGATAGAAACCATGGGCCACAAAGCCGGCTGGCTCGCCCTCTATTCCGGCATCGCCGCCGGAGGCGACGTGATCCTGATTCCGGAAATACCCTACGACATAAAGGCTATCGGCAGCCATCTTAAGGAGCGGGCGAAAACCGGCAAAAGCTTTTCCATTGTCGTAGTCGCCGAAGGGGCGATGTCGGCCGAAGAGGCCAAAATGGACAAAAAAGACCGCAAAAAACGCTGGGCCGACAGCGGCATCCCGTCCGTCGCGTACCGGGTGGCCCGCGAAATCGAAAAAGAAACCGGCATGGAAACGCGGGCCACCGTTCTGGGATACGTCCAGCGCGGCGGCATCCCCAGCGCGTCGGATCGCGTCCTCGCGACCAGCCTGGGGACGGCGGCGGCGGATCTGCTTGCCCGCGGCGAATACGGCAGAATGATCGCCCAAAACGGCGGCGTTATCGGGAACGTAGAGCTGTCCGTCCCCGCCGGAAAAATCAAATTTGTCCCCCGGGACGCCCCAATACTCGACACGGCCGCGGCGGTCGGAACCTGTCTGGGAGTGTAGTTCCGGCGGCGGATAAGTTTAGTTCCGGCAACGGATGTTGGTATAAAAAAACGGCCGGTTTCCCGGCCGTTTTTATAACAGCGGGCCGCCAAAAACCTCGGGTTTTTGGCGGCCCGCAAAACCAAACGCCATGCGTTAGAATGAAGAATCGGGGTTGTAGTACTGCTGTACGTTGCTCTTGTCGACAAGGCCCGAAGGAATAACCACGGAAACAGGCGAGCTCGCGGTGTGGAAACTGTCGCTCTTGGCGCCCGTAGCCACATCAACCGCGTACTGGATACCGTCCCGGATCATCGAGGGATGATACAGCGTTGTCGCCCGTACCAGGGGATCGCCGTCAATAATCATCTTGTAGACGACTTTGCTTCCCGCGCCGCCCAGAAGGATCTTGATATCCGTCCGGCCTGATTCCCGAATCGCCTGGTACACGCCGGTAAGAACGTCGTCGTCCTGGCAGAATACCGCGTCGATTTTCGGATAGCGCTGCAGGAAAGATTCCATAATCCGAAGACCGTCCTGTACGGACCAGTTGGCAAATTCATAGCGGTCTTGTCCAAGAAGGTTCACCAGGGAACTTTCCCTGTTCATTTCGGCAAAGAACGCGTCCATCCGTTCCGTGTCGATAACTACCGGCATGCCGCCCATCGCGACATAGTTGGTAAGCCTTTCCGCCTTCATCGTTGCCGCAAGCCATTTGCCGCTTTCACGGCCAAGGCCCGCGTTGTCGCCGGCAAGGTTAACATAGCCGAAACTGGTGTCGGTAAGGCCGCGGTCTACGACGATACATTTGACGCCTTTGGCATGAAGCTGCTTGACCGGAGCGGTAAGCGGGGCGGATTCATGGGGAAGAATTACCAGGTAATTCATGCCCCAGGAAGCGAGGTTTTCCACGTCGCTGACCTGCTGGGTCGCGTTCGCCGAGTG
>JAIRSC010000076.1 GCA_031255645.1 Treponema sp.
CGGTAAAACCGTTCGAAAATGCGGTCAAGGTGTTCCGGCGGAATGCCTATGCCCCGATCGCGGACCGAGATAACAAGTTCGCCGTTTGTTTTTTCCGCTTCAAGGGATACCTTCGACGACGGCGGGGAATACTTTAGCGCGTTATCCAAAAGGTTAACCACGGCCTGTACAACAAGCGTTCCGTTAAGCGCCGCCGAAAGTTCCCCGGGGCAGCGGATTTCAACGCGCATCTTTTTTTCCCCGGACAGGAAGCCAGGGGAGCCGGCCGCTTCTTCAAGAAGCCGCGCTATATTCGTTTCTTCCATATCAGGCCGGGCCCCGCTTTCGTCTTCAAGGCTTACCAAACTCAAAAGATCGTTGGTAAGGTTTTCCATATTCCGTGAATTTTTTTCGATTATCCCGATAACGTGGCGTATCTGTTCCCTGTCGTTCAGCGGCGAATCGAGAAGGGTTTCGGAAAATCCTTTGATAACCTGGATGGGTGTACGCAGTTCGTGGGATACGTTGGCCGCGAAATCCTTGCGAACCTGTTCCAGTTTGTACATTCGGGTAAGGTCGCCGAGTACCAGCACGACGCCGTTCGGCGTTTCGCCGGAAGCGCCGGGCTCCTCCAAACTACGGTTCAGCGGCGGGTTCAGGGAAGACGCAAACACGCGGAAACGGCGCTCTACGGCCGACGTATAACAGAGAACCTCCGTCTCTTCGGGTTTGTTCCCGGCGAGGACACGTTTCGCGGCTTCTTCCAGTTCCATTGAACGGGTGGCCTCCAGCAGGGAAAGGGATCGGACATCGGCTTTTCCGTCTATGCCGAAAAGCAGTCTGGCCTGTTTGTTTACCATGTGAAGCATAAGCTTTTCATCCGCCGCGAAAACCGCTTCCGACATGCCGTTGAGGATAGCCTCAAGTCGTCCGCCTTCGGCCCGGGCCGCTTCTATCCGGGCGTTTAACTCCGCCGCCATGGATTTAAGGGCCTTTTCAAGGACGATAAATTCTCCGGTATCGGAGATAAGGCGCGGAGAGTTGATCGCCCTGTGGAAAGAACCGTTTGTATCCGAGCGTACCGATTCGGTTATCATAACAAGACGGGCAAAAGAAACGGAAAGGGATTTGGAAAAAAGGCAGGCCGTTCCAAAAGCGGCAAGAAAAAAAACGGCGCCGGCGATCAGAAACGGCAGAGCGGCCCCCGATACGCGCCGCCAGAACGCCGGCGTTTCCACGGAGAGGCGGAAAACTCCCATCGGACTTGCCGCGGGCCCGTACACCGGCAGGGCGGCATAGAGGAGTTCCGTACCGAGGCTTTCGGAACTCCGCCGGGCGCTTCCCTCGTTTCCCGCGAGGGCGGCCCGCACTTCCGGCCTGTCCCCGTGATTGGGAAGCGTTTCGCGGGGAAAGCGGGAATCGGCCAGGACTTCTCCGTCAACGCCGACAAGGCTAAGCCGGTAGGGGGAGGGAAGCTGTTCCATCCATTCCGCGAGGGCCTCCGTTTCGCCGTTTTTAAAATGCGCGTACAGGGTTTCTTCGGGAAAGGCCCGCAAAACAAGCCGGGCCGTATCGAGTATATTCCGGGTATTGATCTCGTAGTACAGGGAATCCATAAAGCGGAGTACGGAAATCATAAAAAGCAGGGAAAGCCCCAAAACGCTTAAGGTCAATACCAAAAGGCTCCGGCGGAATACGGTTTTCACAGCGCCGTTTCCCGGAAGCGGTAACCGACGCCGCGTATGGTTTCAATCATTTTTCCGGCGTCCTTAAGTTTTTTTCTCAGGGCGAGGATCTGTACGTCAACGGAACGGTCGGTTACCGGGTAATCGGAACCGTGAACGGCGGCGATGATCTGGTTCCGGGAAAAAACAATATCAGGGTGGGATACAAAATGAAGAAGCATCGCGAATTCCGTGGCGGAAAGATCCAGCGGCGCGCCTTCCCGGGAAACTTCATGCTTTAAAACGTCTACCGTAAGTTTTCCCGCCCGCCAGAATTTGTTTTCCGCGTCGCCGGCCTCTTCGCCGCGCCGCAGGGCCGCCCGTATCCGGGCAATGAGCACACGGGGGCTGTAGGGTTTTACCACATAGTCGTCGGCGCCAAGTTCCAGGCCGGTAACAATATCGGGCTCTTCTCCCTTCGCGGTAGCGAGGATCACCGGAACCTTCTTCCACCTGTCTTCGGCCTTGATTTTTTTCAGCGCGCGAAAGCCGTCCATGCCGGGAAGCATAACGTCAAGGATAATACAGTCGGCCCCGTGTTTTTCAAGAAGGGCTATGCCCGCTTCTCCCGTTTCCGCCTGACGGAGTTTCCATCCTTCACCCGAAAAAGCAAGGGCAAGCATTTCCTGAATTTCCGGATCGTCTTCGATAATCAGCACGGCGGCCTTGTTCATGGAAGCGTTATTCATGGCGGCCCTATTTGTTCGCAGCCTTATTCATTGAGCTCCTCGTGCCTGCTTTCGATCATGTAAATTATCGCTTCGCAGATATTGGTGATATGATCCCCCAGACGCTCGATGTTTCCCGAAGTATGGAGAAAGCGGAACGCCTTTTTCAGCAGTTCGGGATGTTTCTTCATCAGCTTTAACATCTCCCCGGAAAGCTTTTTGTGCTCGCCGTCGATGATGTCGTCCAGGGCGGCGGCCTTTCGCGCGGCGTCCGTATCCTGTTTCAGATACGCCGAAACGGAAGCGCGTATCATCTCCTGGCCGGTTTTCACCATCAGCGCAAGCCGTTCCATCGCGCGGAACGGCGTCTTGCCCGAAAGCTTTATCGCCGTCTTTGCCAAGTGTACCGCATGATCCCCGGCTCGTTCAAGATTCACCGTAATCTTCAGTATCGTAAAAATTTCCCTTAAGTCCCTGGCGACGGGCTGCTGGGTGGCGATAAGCGCGATTACGGCGTCTTCTATTCCAAGCTGCATCGAGTTGACCGCGGCGTCGCCTTCCCGGACCTCCTTTGCCAGTTCCGTGTTGTTGTCCTGAAAAGCCGCAAGGGCCTTTCCGAGGGCTTCCTCAACCAGGGACGACATAACAAGAACATCATGGCGAAGGCGGCCCAGTTCTTCAGAAAAGATTGCGCGTTTGTTTTCCATGGTAAAGTCCTTTCGCGAAACGCCAAAAAACGCCGGCGCGCTTTTCAGGTTCCCTAGCCGAATCTTCCCGAAATATAATCTTCGGTTCTCTTGTCACGGGGATTGGTAAACAGCGTCCTGGTATCGCCGTATTCTATCAGTTCTCCCAAAAGAAAAAACGCCGTTCTGTCGCTTACCCGCGCCGCCTGGTGCATCGCGTGGGTTACAATAATGATGCTGTAGTCTTTTTTCAGTTCCCCGACAAGTTCTTCTATTTTGCCCGTGGCAATCGGATCGAGGGCGCTGGTCGGCTCGTCCATCAGGATGATCTCCGGCTCCATGGCAATGCTCCGGGCTATGCAAAGCCTTTGCTGCTGGCCGCCGGAAAGGCTCAGGGCGGATTTTTTCAGGCGGTCTTTCACCTCGTCCCAAAGCGCGGCTTTAACGAGGGCCGCCTCGACCAGTTCCTCGAGCTTCCGCCTGTTCCGCAGCCCCTGCATTCGTCTGCCGTAGGCGACGTTGTCAAAGACGCTCATGGTAAAGGGGTTCGGCTTCTGGAACACCATGCCGACTCTGCTGCGCAGTTCCGTTACGTCCAGGCGGCCGTATATGTCTTCCCCGTCAAGCAAAACGTTTCCCCTGACGCGGCAGGACGGAATAAGGTCGTTCATGCGGTTCAGTATCCTGATAAAGCTTGATTTCCCGCAGCCCGAAGGACCGATGAGGGCGGACACTTCCCGGCGGGCGAGGGAAAAATTGATGTTTTTCAGCGCCTGAAAATCACCGTAAAAAAGATCCAGGCCGCTGACTTCGATTTTGTCTTTGTCGGATATCATTGGGATTCTCCCATTCGTTTTTTGAAGGCGCCTGTAATGATCTTTGTCGATACATTGATTACAAGCACCACGATAACAAGAACCGCCGCCGTGGCAAAAGCGATGCCGAAGTCGTCGGGATGAATCGCCTCTTTCGTCAAATAGTAGAGGTGTATGGTCAGGGTACGGCCGGACTCAAAGATTGATTTCGGAAGGTTCCGGGCGATTCCCACCGTAAGCAGTACCGGGGCGGATTCTCCGACGACCCTGCCTACGGCAAGAATCGCCGAGGTAACAATGCCCGGCAGGGCCGGCGGAATCACCACAAAAAAGATCGTCTGAAATTTCGCCGCCCCAAGGGACAGGCTTCCTTCGCGAAAAGACAGCGGGATGGTTTTGAGGGATTCTTCCACGGTCCGTATGATCACCGGCAGAATCATAATGCTTAGGGTCAACGCCCCGGCTATTATCGACTGGCCGAATTTAAAAACCCGGCAGAATACCAAAAGCCCGAACAGGCCGTAAATAATCGACGGAATACCGGCAAGGGTTTCGACAGCCAGCCGGAGCAGCCGGACAACGGGTGTATTGCGCGAATATTCGTTGAGGAAAATCGCCGTCATGATTCCGGCGGGAAGGGCGATGACCAGAGAAACCAGCACCACATAAAACGTGGTAACGATCATCGGGAAGATACCGCCGTTTTCCGAGGAAGCGAAAACAAACGAAAGCTTGAGGAAACCGGCCGACTGGACGAGTATGTAGGCGAGGATCAGAACAAGAATCGCCGCTGTCGCCGCAAGAGAGGCCGCCATGATCCCGTACAAAAGACCGTCGCCGATTTTTCGTGTTTTTCTCATGACCGCCGGATTGGGTGCCGGGCCGCTCATTCTTCCGTGTTCCTCCTTACAAAAAGGATGACGCTGTTGAGGATGAGGATAAGAACGAACAGGACCACGCCGATTGAAAAGAGGATTTCGTTGTGCCGGCCTTCGGCGTATCCCATTTCAAGCGCTATCGTGGCGGTCAGGGTACGCAGGCTGCCGGTAATTCCCTTTACAAACTGGGGAGAATTTCCCGCCACAAGAATAACGGCCATGGTTTCCCCGACGGCCCGGGATATTCCCAGGATCACCGCGGCCGTTACCCCCGACCTCGCGTGGGGCAGTACTACCGCCCAGGCCGTCCGCATTTTGCTTGCCCCCAGCGACAGCGAGGCTTCGCGAACCGAAACGGGAACGGCCCTGAGAGCGGTTTCGGCGATGGTAATTACCGTCGGCAGTATCATCACCCCAAGAACTATCGCGGCGGCAAGAAGTCCGTTACCCGACGGAACCTGAAACGTGTTTTTTATCCAGGGGACTATAACCATAAGGCCGAAGAACCCGTACACTACCGAAGGAATTCCCGCGAGCAGCTCTATGCCGCTCCTGATAAACGAAGCCGGTTTTGGGGGAACAAATTCCGCGAGAAAAACAGAGGAGAAGATCGCCAGCGGAAGCCCCAGAAGGATCGCGGCAAAGCTTACGACGATTGTGCCGAGTATCATCGGCAGTATTCCGTAACGTTTGTTGTAGGTTGGCCGCCATTCGGCCCCGGCGACAAAATCAAAAAAACCGTAGGGTCTTTCGGGCAGCAATATGTGTATCTTTGACGGCAGGCCCGGCAGACGCCCGGGATAGGTCAGCGTCCAGCTGTAGGCCCGCGGGCAGCTTATCTCGCCGCCTTCGTTTTCGGCCGATTCGTTCCCGTCAGAGCCGCTTTTGACGTATTCGTTTTTGATAAAAGCAAGGGCCTTTTCGGGATCTTGTTCCGCGTCGTTCAGGGCAATTTCCAAAAGCCCCGAAGAACCCCCGCCGGAAAACGCTATGGAGATCGCGGAAGCGCCGGGCGGGACGTTGATAAAGGTCGTATGGTTCCGGTACGATTCGCCGTTTACGCTCATCTCTTCGATTCTTTCGGGGACGATCCGTATCCCCCTGGCTGTCGAAAAAACAAAAGGCCCCGCGCCCTGAACAAGAACAAAGACCATGATGGAAGCCAGCGCGAGTACCGAACTGAGCGACATGATACGAAAGAGCCAGGCAAAAAAAATATCGGAACGGCGGCGGTCAAACATGGTTGGTTTTCAGCGTAACGGCGCACTGTTAAAAGAGCGTGAGTACATTGTTAAAATTCAGTTAAAAGCCTGCTGTTCTGTCCAAACACAGATTTTATAAAGACCGTATTCTGCGAATAAAGGTCTACTCTTATCAGTTTTGACTACATCAAAGGGCACATAGCGTTAAAACCCATGTCGCCTTTATACCCTGGAAGGCCCACCAAATAGCACAGCGCCCGGAGAACATAACGGGCGCACACAGGGGAAAAGCGGAGGCGGGTGTTTACGGGAACGACACGAACCCCTTCGTGCCGTTCCCGTGGACAGGCCCCGCCGGTTTCGTCTTCGTGCGCCCGTTCAAGGCACGGGCGCTGTGCTGTAGCCGTATGCCTGTCTCGATAATAAGCGACATGGGTTTTGCTGGCATTATGCTATTTGATTTAGTCAGAACACTAGGCCTTGCGGGGCCGCGTTTTGATGGTTGCCGCGTAAACGCTGTTCAGTATCCCCAAAACCGCCGAAAGCGAAAAGAGCGTTTCGATGCCGGTGCGTTCCCATATCCATCCGCCCAAAAGAGCGATGCTTATGCTGATAAGGTGGTTTACCGAAATGCCCGTAGACAGCGTGGCGGTAAGCTCTTCCTGGCTTGAGGCGATATCCCTGACATACACATTGCTTGCCATGCTTGCCAGCGAGATAATCGAGTCGAGGACAAAATTGACGCAGACCAAAATGTAGGCGATTCGCTGTGGAAAGATTCTGTGCGAAAAACCGTAAAACAGGCAGACGACGACGAGGATTAGGGTGTCGGTAACCATAACGAACTTGTAACCCGCCCTGTCGATTAGCTTTCCAAGAAGGGGGCTTACGATAAAGCCCGCGCCCGAGCAGATTGCGTAGAGCAGGGCGATAACGGAGGTATCCGCGCCGTACTGGAGAATAAGCACATAGGGGGCAAAGGTAAGAAATATCTGTTTTCGCGCGCCGTAAAAAACCTCAAGCATATAGAACGTAACGAATTTTTTGTGAAAATAAAAACGCCGCCTTGGCCCCCTGGTTTTGGTTTCGCCCATGGCCAGGGAAACAAGAACGGCGGCCAGCACAAGGAAGGCGGAGGCCCCGAACACCGCCCGGTAACGCGGCGTTCCCGAAAAACCGATTCTGGCGAAAAGAAAAAAGGCAAGCGTAACCGCCAGGTATCCGGTAATTCTTCCCAGCTGATCCAGCGCGTTGGTAACTCCCAGCGAAGCGCCGCCCTGCGACGGCTTTGCCAAATCCAGGGAGATTGTGGACTTTACCGGCATAATGATGTGTTCCCCGGCGCTGAAAATCACCATAAAGGAGATTACCGAAAATTTCGCGGAAAGCCCCGGCCCGGCCGGGCCGAACAGAAGCCCCAGGAGGCCGGCCAGCAGAATCGCCGTTCCGATTTTGAAGACCCGGCTCTCGGAAAAGCGGTACATGACGGCGAGGATTAAAATGACAAGAAGTCCGGGAAGCTCCCGGAAAAACTCCACGATGCCCCGCTCGAACCTGGATATGTGGACGACTTCCGCGAGAAAGTTGTCCTGTACGCCCCGGTAAAGCCCGTAACTGATTCCGGAAAGGGCGAGTACCCACAAAAAACGGCCCTGTTTCGCGTTGTCCCTGTAGATGTTTTTCAGCATGAACAGATGGTATCACGCGGCGGCGGATAAATCCACAGCGCCCGCGCTGTACTCCGGCATCCCTGCCGGATTACAGCATTGGAGTTTTCGCCTTGCGAAAACTCCAGGCTAAAGCCTTTATTACAGCGGCGTCCATGCCGCCGGGCGCTGTGGTGTTGGGTGAGCCTTTTTCGATATGAAGGCGACGCCGGCAACAGAACAATCAGGGCTTTCACAGCATAAAGGTGTACGCGGTCGTACCATAATCCGGCGTCCTACCGGATTATGGCCTTGGGGTTTTTGCGATGCAAAAACTCCACCTGTTCGCTGTTGGCGGACAGACGAAAATGAAAAACGTGATTCAGGGACGTATCCAGAGAAAAGGAACCGGTATCTGCCCTTCGAATTTGCCAAGTTCATGGTGGTCGCAGGTAACGAACGTTCCGGCAAAAGCGCAAGCGTCGAATCCCTGGTAAGCTCCCGCAGTTTTTCCCATGCCGCTTTGTTTTTCGCCCGTATCTCGTCCGGTGTGGGAAAATCGAGGATGATCTTGTAACGCAATTCGTCGGACAGAGAGCGTCCCGGCGGAGACAAATCCAGATCGAGACGAAGCCGCCGGCTCGCCGGAATCTTAACAGTCTTTCGTATGGTTGCCATACGCCAAGTATAACACAGGGCAAGGCCTGCGTAAATAACGGCGGCAACCCGCCGCGAAACTCCACAACAAGGCCCCTATTACCTGTAAATGCCCATGGGCATTTACTTGAGCCGCGCCAGATAGTACCCTGTAAACATGAACCCCTTTTTCCTGCACGCCGACCTTGACGCCTTCTACGCCTCGGTGGAACAACTCGATCATCCCGAGTACCGGGGAAAGCCGGTTATCGTCGGGGGGCTTCCCGGAGACAGGCGCAGTGTTGTTTCCACGGCTTCTTACGAGGCGAGGGTTTACGGGGTTCATTCCGCCATGCCGGTAGCCGAAGCGGCGCGGCTTTGCCCGGACGGCGTTTTTTTGCGGGGCAATATGGATCGTTACCGGGAAAAATCCGGCGAGGTAATGGCGATCTTTTCCGATTTTTCCCCGGAAGTCAGGCAGCTTTCGGTGGACGAGGCGTTTCTCGATATCGCCGGTACCGAAGGCCTGTTCGGCCCCCCGGAAGAACTCGCGAAAAAACTCAAAGCGGAAGTACGGCGGCGAAGCGGGCTTACCGTTTCCGCCGGCATCGCGTCGAACAAATACGTCGCGAAAATCGCGTCGGGAATGTCGAAACCCGACGGCCTTTTCATCGTTCCGCCGGGCGGGGAAGAAGCCTTTATGCTGAGCCTGCCGGTAAGCAAAATCTGGGGCGCGGGCGGCAAAACCCAGGAGACCTTCAGGCGGCACGGCTTCAAAACCTGCGAAGACCTTCACCGGATGCCGCTGGAAAAACTTACCGCGATATTCGGCCGGGCGCAGGGAACTTTCCTGTTCCGGGCCGTCCGGGGAGAAGCCGCCGAAACCTTCGAAACCGAACGGGGAAGCCGCTCAATGAGCGCGGAACGCACCTTCCCCTACGATCTTTACGATGAATTTGAGATTGAGTCGGCGCTTCTGGACATCTGCCAAACCGTCATGTTCCGCTTTCTGTCCTGCCCCTGGCAGAGCCGCACCGTGTTCGTCAAAATCCGCTACGAGGATTTTACGACGGCAAGCGCCCGCGAAACGCGGGAGCGTCCCGTTACCACGCTGAACGAACTGTACGGCCGCCTGCTTTTCCTGTTCAGGAAAAAATACCAAAAGGGACGCGGGATACGGCTTATCGGCGCGGGACTTGAGAACCTGGAAACAAAAGAGCCCGGCCAGGGGGATTTGTTTGACGGAGCGGATGAAAAAGAAAAACGGCTTGAGCAGTCCATTCTCGAAATCAACAAAAAATTTCCCGGCGCGGCGCTGAAACGGCTCCGGTCGCTTCGCTAGTGTTCTGTCCAAATGAAGAACACTGGACCTCTCAGGTTTTTCCGTATTCGGATTCCGCGCCGGATACGTTCCGCAGGGCGCGGTTACAGGAATCAATGTCGAAGCCTTCGGGATCGTATTCCCCGCCAAGCTCCCTTATGGCAAGGCGGCGCTCGCGGTCGCTGCCCAGTTCCAGCGCGGAAATAAAACGCCTGAAGCGGAGCGGGCCGTCAATAAAACGGGGCGGGGCCGCGCCCGCGCCGGCAACACAGCGGATACCCTCTCCCGGCCGAGGCTGGTAGCGGGACAGAATGATGATCTTGACTGTCCATTTCGCGCCAAACTCACAGAGAAATTCGTTGGTCTTGCCCCCGCAAAGCTCGCCGATAGTAAGCTCGCTCCCCAGAAACGTTCCGTCGCCGCCGGGCGTATCGACGCTGAACCGCCCCTCTTCGCCGTTCCAGCTGAACAGGGACTGAATAAGAACCTTCAGTTCCCCCAGGGTAAAGTTTTCGGGAACCGCCATGCGGCGCCAAATATCCGTTCCGCCAAGGCTTATTTGAACAGTCCGCCACGAAGATCCGCCGTTTTGGGTAAACAGGGAAATGTTGTTTTTACGGAAACTTTCCATTGCTTCGTTGACAAGCTCTTTTAGATCCTCGTAGGTGTCGATCATGCTGTCGATGGAATTGTCCATCGCGTCAAGTTCCGAACGGGGAGGCGCTTCTTCGGTGTCCAGGTCTTCGAGAATACCGGCGGCGTGTCCCTGAATCTGGGAAAGCACGACAAAGGTATGCTTTGGCAGCCAGGAAATGTCGCTGCTCTTTTGCAGTTGAAGGGCAAGCTCTACCACCGCCGTATGGAGTTCCCCGACCCTCATTCTGATCGGGGCCATGGCCGAATCGGTAAAGCGGGAATAGGTGGCGGAAAACTCCTTGAGCACTTCCAGAATATAGTCCGCCAGGTATTCCCGATCCCTGCCGTTAAGCCCCGCCGACCGGGGAATAATCCGCTCGATAATCCGGTCTTCGTCGCAGTCGTCGCGGTACAGGGCGTCCCGTACAAAGGACTGTACCACATATTCGGAAACCGGCGTTCCCAGGCGGTACAGTATTTCTTCTATAACCGTCCTGTCCGGCAGGCTGCGGACCCCCTCAAGATCCCTGCGGTCGGGAATGTCCTTTCCGGCGTACCAGAAACGGGTTTCGATACCGTAGGGGACAATCTCGATATGATCCGTTTTCTCGCAGAGAAATTCTTCCGTCGTATAGGCCGGCAGGGACCTCATTCGTTTTCCGCCGAACCAGTAGGCAAAGGCTATCTGCTCTTCGGTCGAGGACCCGGGGCCCAGGTATTCAAAGGACTGTTTAAAGCCGTCTTCGGCCGCCAGCAGCCACTGGTCAAGATCCGCACGGGCAAAGGCGTTTTTATCCGCTTTTTCCAGATCAAAGACCCCTTTTTTCCAGTCCGAAGTGGAAACGCTAAAGAGATCGCCGGGAACAAAGGAGGTTTCGCGGTAAACATTCCGCATATCCAGGGTATGTATCGAAACTTCGGGCGGATCTTCGTAAAGATCGCTGTTAAACGCGCTTTCGTTTTCGGGATTGTCCCGCGCCACGTACTGGGGGGCATATTCCTCGCCAAACAGGTAATAATAGGGATAAAATTCCTCCGGCGGGCCTTCGGTCGTGGTAAAGGGAACCGGCTTTCCGCGCCATCTAAAGCAGTATTCCTGGGGAAGCAGCGCCGGATTCGCGAAGGGGATACAACGGTGGCCGGGAATCAGGATACCGTTCAGCAGTTCAAGCCTGGTCGGGCTGATAACAAAGCGCAGAGACTCAAAGCAGCCCCGTCTGGACATCCAGCGTTTCCCCCCCAGGGGGAAGGCGATACGCCGGGTATCGATAAACGAGGCTGTTTCGGCGTTAAGCCGGCCCTGCCGTTTTGGCTCAACCATGCGGATAAAGGCAACAATGTCGTCGAGGCTGAACGGCTCCGTAACGTTTTCGAGAAATTCGTAAAGTGCGTCTTCCTGGCCTATAGTCATTTATGTGCCTTAAGTATAATGCCGGAAACGGAAAAACCGCAAGTCATGAACACCGGGAATTCCAAATTTGTATTAACCAGTGAGGCGCGGACGCTGTAGACTTTGCCTATTTGATAGGATAGTGTTACCTTATAAACGAAAGGAACCTGCAAATGAACCTACGAATGATACCAAAAGCTTTTCTGTCCTGGCTGCCGGCCATCGTTCTCTGCGCGCTTTGCCTTGCCTGCGGTGGGGAAAAGACGGCCTCCATACCGGAAGATTCCGCCCTGCTGGAAGAAAACGTGGTCATGGAAGACCTGGATATCCGCACCGCCCCCGCCATGTCGGTAGAAGACGCCCTGCGCCTTCCCGAAGGAGGCCAGGGGAGGCGCATGATCCTCGAAAAAGGCAATGTGCGGACAACCGGCGTCCCCGGATTCGGCGAGAACGCCCTGTCCGCCCTGTCGGGTACCTACAGCATTACGGGCGGGGATATGCTGTTTACCGTTTGGCTTTGCCGGGAACCGCTTTATTACAGCGGCTGGGACGCGCGGGACCGCTTTGAAGACTTCCCGGCGCAGGAAAGATACGACGGCAGCGATCTTCTGGTCGCCGCTCCGTTCAATGAAACATGGACGGGTATTTTCAGTTTTCCCGGCGATTCGGATCTTTCACAGAACGATATTGACAGAATTATCGGCATATACAGAAGCAGGTTTTTGTACTTTCTAACCATGACCAACAGCGTTTCCGACATTTCCCTGCCGGCCTACGCGGATTTTTAGGAAAGCGGGGCTGTTCTTTGCCGCCGGCTTAGTTCTTGTAGCTTATCCTGTCGGGAGGCACGCCCATAAAAGCCTGTTTCCCCACCCGGGTACGGCGGGAAAGCCGCAGGCTTGCAAGACCCGTACAGCCGGAAAAAGCGCGCGGGCCTATGCTTCGCAGTGTGGAAGGCATATCTATTGCCCGGATACTCCTGCAGTTAAAAAAAGCCCCGCCTTCTATGCTCCGTAAACTGTAGGGCATGTTTATGGTTTCAAGGACAACGCAGTTAAAAAAGGCCCTGTAGCCGATAACGCTTACCGTATTCGGAAGAAAAACTTCCACAAGAAAGGAACAACCGGCGAACGCGCGGTCTTCAATAACGTCCACGCCAACGGGGATTTTTACCGATTTCAGCATGTTTCCGGCAAAGGCCCTTTCTCCAATACGGTTTATTCCAAGAGCTTCGGGGATAATCACGACATCTTCCCTTCCCCGGTACTTTACAAGAACCCGGTCTTTTACCTCAAAATCCGGGAAAATCCCGCAAAAAACGGATACGCCCGGAATCAGAAACAAAAGCAGCGAAAAGAAAAGGCCCCTCATTCTCCCATCTTAACATGAGGGGAAAACAATTGCAATTTTCCCGTTTTGCCAATGTACTCCCTGACAAACGTAAATTTATGGTATATAGTGGCTTATGGCACGGGCCGTTGATTTTTATTCGGTGTTGTATTCCTATGCGCGCAAAAACGAATCGCCCGCTGTCGACGTGGAAAGTTTTATCGCTTCCCTGCAAAAATACGCCCAACGGGTATGCGAAGAAAAGCCGGAATGGGCCGAATGGGCCGTGGATACCGCTCCCCGAATGTGGCGCGAAATTACCCAGCTGCAGGAAAACGGAAAAGTTACGGTTATAAGCAAAGAGGACGGGCAGCAAATTTTTCTTGACCTGTACTATGCCGAACAGGTTAAGGAAGCGTACAGGAGCCCGGACAACGACGCGGACATACCCTTTCCCGACGAACAATTTTTGAACATAACGATTCCCCAAAACCAGCTTAAACCCCTCGACGTGGCATCCGGGCTTCCGGTCTTTCTCAAGGAACCCCAGAAGACGGCCCTTCCGATCATCAAATTAATCTTTCCCGACAACTGCGGCGAGGCCCTGGCGCTCGCGTCGATGATTCCGCTTGTCGTTCTGGAATCCGGCCTTATCAAGGTGCGAAACTACCTGCTTAAGCACGGCAACAGGGAATACATACAGCACAAACTCGCTCCCCTGCTTACCGGTAAAGAAGATCACCTGCGGGAATGTATGGATCGGATCATGATAAATCCCGCGAACTGTATCAGCGACATGCAGGACGGGGGGGAAACAACCGCTTATTTTTGGGCCTGTTTCTGCAATCAGGTACGGCACGATCTTACGTCAAAGAACGAACTTTTGCCGGATGAGCGGGGAACGCTCCAGGCGATTTTCCTTATTGAGATTTGTTCAAGTTTTTTCAAGGCAAAGGCGGCGCGGGCAAAGGAAATAGAGCTGGCTTTCAAAAATTTTGAGCTGGAACTGGAAAAGCCGCCCTATTGTTTTTCCGGCGAGGCAATCGCCAAATTCAGGGACAACAAAGGCTTTCCCCTGCTTGGCCGCTATACCCAGGAAGGGCTTGACGTGTATATAAAAAAGCGGATCAGCGAAGCGCCCTCGCCGGAAGAACTGCCGGAACTGTTCTACTTTCGTACCGGCGACGGGGTAAACTGGCTGGTAAAAAAAAGCAGGCTTTTGCCGCTTTGCGCGCGGCTTTTTGCGGAAACCCGTCCCGTGGTCATCAAGGCTATATCGAAACGCTGGAAAAAACTCCTTGTGAACTTCGCCTGTGAACCGGCCATGGAAGAAGACAGGGAATTTGAAAGCCTCGTACTGCGTTATACGGAAGAATGTGCTCCCCTCCTTGTTACCCTGCTGCGGGACAGCCGGCTGTATCTTGTTTACGAAGAACTGCAGAGAGGCGGCAAGGAGTTTTCCGGCCTGTCAAAGCTGTTCAACAAAAACGAGCTTCTTCCGCTGCGGGCGCTGCTCCTTATCAAACGGAAAGAACTGCTCAGCGACGTTAAACTGCTGCTCCCGTTTTGGTATACCATCCCCATTATCAGCCATATCATCGCGTTTTTCCAAAACCTGAGAAAGAAAAAGAAAAAGCGGGAAAAAAGCGAAGACGAATATTCCGCCCCTTTGCGGACCGAGGACATCAGAACGGAACTGCATAACGCCGCCAGGGAATCGGAAGCCCGGCTTGTCCCGAACGGTTTTACCCTGGACACATATCTGGAAGAACTCTCCCGGCGCTGGGGGAATTTGCTGAACAAGCAGGCCAAGGACAACCTTGTGGAAGACGTAAACGCCCTGGTGCGGGACAAGCTGCGCCGCCTGCTGCATTTTCAAAAAATCGTCAACAGGGACACCATTGATGAAATGACCGAATCGATAATGAATGATTCGCCGGGACTCCACAAAATAAGCGAGCAGAACTATCTTTTTCTCTATGTCAAGCTTTACATTGTAAAGCTGCTTGCCGGAAAGGCGGTGTTTTAGGGCCTGCCTTTTTTCGCCGCCGCGCCGGGCTGTCTGGACGACGTGTCAACGCTGTTAAGTATCGCGAAAAGTTTGTCCTTGTCAATAAGATCAATAAGCCGGGCTTCGGTATAACGGCGGGCTTCCGAAGAAAAACCGCCGACGGTAATGCAAATTCCCTTGCCGGCCTTGACTTCTTTCAGGTGGGAATGAAAATCCCTTACCACAAGTTCGCCGACCGATCCCTGGCTGCGGATAAAACGAAACATCACCACGTCGGACCATTTGGGGGTATCGACCTCCGCAAGAAGGTCCGCCCATTCGTTTTTATTGGCCGATATATTGGTGATCTTGGTTTTTGCTTTGGCAAAATAGCCGAGAACGATTTTACGGCACAGGGCGATAAAATCGTTTTGGGGGGACATAAGGTACACCTGCAAATTTTTGTTGGCGTTAAGCTCCTGATAGCGGGCGATAAGGCCGGCGGTGTCCTTGTAGGAAGGGCTCAGGCTCTGAATCTCCCGCAGAAGACCGATAGCCTTGCCGATATCCTGCTGTTTAAGGCAGGCGTTGGCAAGGCCGTACTTAAGCTCAAGAAGCACATCGTTTTTTATGTTTGTATGCCGCAGGCCTATCTCAAAATCTTCTATCGCCTTTTCGTAGCTGCGCTGAGTCATGTTGATGGTCCCCGAAAAAAGGCAGGCGCTGGGCCCCATCACCGGATCGGGCCGAAGGCGGGCGAATATTTTAAGGGCCTGATCGGTTTGGTTCGCTTCGTAGTAACATTCGGCCAGGGTATAGAAAGATTCCTTGTCGTCGGGCGCCAAATCCATGGCCTTGCGGATAAAGTTCATCGCTTCTTTGTATTTTTTTATTCTGAAAAGGGAGTGTCCCAGTCCCCGCAGCATCGGAACGTGTTCAGGATCTTTAAGCCGGGCCTGCTGAAAATAGGATATCGCCTTTTCATAGTTTTTGCGCTGAAATTCGATGCTGCCCAGATTGTAATTGACCTCAAAATCGTCCGGCTGTATGGCTTTGGCCGTGGCAAAGGCCTTGTACGCTTCGTTAAGCATATTGAGGTTTGCCGCGGCGATGCCGCAGCGCTGGTTAATAAGGAATTCATCCAGCGTGGGACGGACGGCGACAAGTTCGGCAAGAACTTCGTAGGTTCTATAGGCCTGTTCCCATTTCTGATCCTGAAAATAAATTTCCCCCATCGCGAAAAGCGCGTCGGGATCCCGGGGATTCTGGGCGAGTTTTTTCGCGGCGTTCCTGGCGACAGCGTCAAGGTTTTTTGTTTTTCCGCTTTTGGCCTTTCCGGCAAACAGTACGACCGCCACCGCGCCAAAACCCAAAACAAGTACGACGGCAAGGATGGGGATTAATCCACTCATGGTTAATTATCGGTGGGTTTTTCCGTATAGTACAACAATAATTCGGCGCAAAAAGAAAAAAGCGGCGGTGTCCGCGCGGAACATTGCCGCGGCCGGACAGCCGCCCCGGAATACCCGGACGCCGTTATACTACCAGTTCTGGGCGATACGGAAACCCACGGAATTGGCCTTTGACGACGGCGGATTCCCTACCCTAAAGCTTACCCTGAGCTGGTTTACCGGGTTGACAAAAGCGCCGCCGCGGAAAACCCGGTTTCTTCCCGAAGGCGGCCCTTCCGGATCGTACACGGAATCGGAAGGATAATCGCCGAACCAGTCCCAGCACCATTCCCAGACATTGCCGCTCATGTCGTAAAGGCCAAGTTCGTTGGGGAACTTTTTCCGTACCGGCTGGGTACGGCGGCCGGAATTGGCGGCGTACCAGGCCGCGTCGCCAATCGTAAGGTTTCCGGTATAGTTCACCGTAAGGCTTCCGGCATAACCCGCCCTGGTAAGCTCGCCCAAAAAGCCGTTTTGACCGCCCCGCGCGGCGTATTCCCATTCCGCTTCGGTAGGAAGCCTGAAACCCCTGGAGCCCCTGTCCCAGCTAACTGTATCGCCGTCTATGGTATAGGCCGGCGCAAAACCCAATTGTTCGCTCAGGGCGTTACAGAACTTTACCGCGTCGAACCAGCTTACGTTTTCAACCGGATATTCGGCGCCCTTGAACAGAGCGGGGTTCTGGTTCATCACCGCCTGGTACAGTTCCTGGGTTATTTCGGTTTCGGAAATAAAAAACGATTTAAGGCTTACTTCGTGGATTCGTTCGGTCTGCCTGAACGCCCCTTCGCTGCTGCCCATAAGGAATGTTCCGCCGGCCGCGGCTATCATTCTTGGATACAGGCTGCTGTCCAGCGCGGCGGCGAAAACCGTGGTCAGGGCGCATACAAGTACGGCGATTTTTTTCGCGCTCATGCCAATTCCCCGCGGCGCTGAATAATTTTCGCGATAAGCCCGTAACGGACCGCTTCTTCGGCGTTCATCCAGAAATCCCGGTCCGTGTCTTTTTCCACCTGGGAAAGCTCCGTTCCCGTTTCGTCCGCGATAAGCCGGTTTATTTTTTCCCGGAGCTTTTCAAGCTCCCGCGCGTGGATTTCGATATCCGTGGCGACCCCCCGTATGCCCGACAGGGGCTGATGGATAAGGTAATGACTGTTGGGAAGGCCGGCGCGGCGTTCTTTGGGAGCGGCAAGCTGGATGATCGCCGCGGCGCTGGCCACAAGACCCATGCCGATTGTCCAGACCGGCGGCTTTACAAAGCGGATCATGTCGAAAACGGCAAAACCCGCGTCGGCGTCTCCGCCGGGAGAGTCGATGAATACCTTTATGGGTTCATCACTTTCGTCCTCGAGCAGCAAGAGCTGCCGTATGGTTCTTTCCGCCAAATCCTTTTTTATTTCGCCGGACAAAAGAATCGTCCGGGTTTTAAGCATTTTGGCGACAAGGGGATCGTTTCCGGGTTTTTCGTTTTCCCGCTCCTCTTCCTCGTCGTCTTCCTGCATAAACAGCGCTTTTCCGTTCATCAAAAACTCCTCTATAATCTCAAGAATCTCAAGAATCTCAAGTAACATCCTGTACAGGCAAGATTCTGTTGTATCCCATGAATCGGGCCCCGGGGCGAGCTTTCAGCCGGCATACACCCTGGGAACCCGTTTGTTGACGTTACAACAAATTTCATAGGGAATTGTTCCGATTCGGGCGGCGAGCGCCCCGGCGTCCGCCGCGGGCCCGCCGAAAACGACTACCCGATCCCAGCGGGACGCCGCCGGGGCCGGCCCCAGATCCACCATACATTGATCCATGCAGATACGTCCTACAAGGGGGCGGGGGGCGCCGTGTCCCGGCGTATCGACATACACATTCCATTTGCCGCTGAGCTGTCTGGGGATGCCGTCCGCGTAGCCCGCCGCTATGGTTCCGACAAAAGTATCTTCCGGCGCGGTCCAGATTCGTCCGTAAGAGACGCTTTCTCCTTTCTTCACCTTTTTTATAAAAACGACGCGGCTTTCCAGTTCCATAAGCGGTTTTACCGGCATTGCGGGCTTTCCTTCGCCGTCGGGCGGGGCGTAGCCGTACAGCAGGATTCCCGGTCGTACCATATCAAACCACGCGCCTTTATGGAAGGTTACAGCGCCGCTGTTCGCGGCGTGCACTATCCCCGGATCCATGCCCCGCGCCCTAATGCCGTCAAGGGCCGTTTTGAAGCGCTCCAGCTGGAGGGCGGTAAAGGCCGTATCCCGCTTTGCCGTTGAATCGGACACGGCAAGATGGGTGGCGGTTCCGGCGAGAAAAAGGCCGTGATCGGCGATACGCGCGGCAAGCGCTCCCGCTTCTTCGGGCCCGCAGCCGATTCGCCCCATGCCGGTATCGACCTTTAGATGGAGCGCGAGACCGCGCCGCGCTTTTTGGGCGGCTTTTGCCAGCGTATCTATATATTCGGCGTCTCCCGCCAGGGCCTCAAGCCCGGCGTCGATTATACGGGGGATTTCTTCGGGCGCGGCGACGGAAAGAAGCAGTATCGGGGCGGAGATTCCCCCTTCGCGAAGCTCCTGGCCTTCCGCGACGGTGGCGACGGCAAGACAGCGCGCCCCCGCCTCCAGGGCGGTTTTGGCTACGCGAAGCGCCCCGTGGCCGTAGGCGTCGGCTTTGACGGGTACGCAGAGCGAAACGCCGGTTTTCTCCCGAACCAGGGCGATATTGTCCCGCAGATAATCCAGGTGTATGACGGCTCGTGTCGCCCGCATACCGCATTATAGGGGAAACGGGGGATAATGCAAAGGCGGCG
>JAIRSC010000217.1 GCA_031255645.1 Treponema sp.
ACCGTAAAGCGTACCGTCCGGGGCGGCGCCCTCTACGGCCTTGCCGACAATAGAAAGGGTCATGCCGTAAAAGACCTTGGGCTTATTCATGATCAGCGTGTAAAACCACATCTGATTCAATTTCTTGTAAACATCCTGGTAGTACCGTTCGGTAATGGGGATCCACTTCGGTTCCTTGGTTGTACCGCTGGTGGTTCCGTACATTTTTGGCTTTCCGGGAAACAGAATATTTTCTTCACCGTTTTTGTGCCGCTCCACATAGGGACGAAGATCCTCATAATCGTTAATGGGTACGTTTTTCCGGTAGGCTTCGAAAATATTCTGGCCGGGAGATTCAAGAATCCCGGAAAAATTGTGTTCCCTGCCGTAAACAGTGTCTTTGGAATTTTCAAGGAATGAACGCAGCACATCTTCCTGGGCGCGCCGTACGTCTTTTGAGGACCTTCGGAGTTCGGCAAGGCCCTTTTTACCGACAATCGTCAACGCGAGTCTGATAAGCCACCAACCCTTTACCCTCTGTTCTTTCATTTTTCCCTCCTCGTTGCAATTTACGCCGTATTGTGGGGTTACTATAAAACCAACCGGGTTTTGGAACAACCTCAGGCTTCAATATCATATAATTATGACAAATTTGTTTCAAGTGTTGCGGTCAGGCCGGAATCCAGGGCCCGGATGTTCATTTCCAGGTATGCGGGGGGATGCACGTTTTCAGCGCGGCGGCGGCGGCTTCGGCCAAGATCCGCTCTTCCGGGGGATAAGGAGGGAAAACTTCCCGGCCCAATTCTCAGGCGGCTGACCACGGCGTCCCCCCGCCGGTCCTGGTTTATCCATGACCAAAGATCCAACGGCATATTCATCAGGCCGGCCAGGAAGGGGACGCCGACTATGGGCCTCCTTCTGCTATCGGCCGGCAAATCCGGTTGCAAATCGTTGTTGAACCCAAGGGTGTTCAGGGAAAAATTGGGGGCCGCGTTTTGAAAATCAAATTCAAAATCCTGCACACCCGCAAAGCCGATGACCATTATCTTGAAAAGGATAATCCAGAAAAGTTTCTTCATACAAAATTCCTTATCTGCGTCCCACGCACGAGCGATCTTTCCCGCCATTTAGATTTTGATGGGCTGTCGCATAAGCGGGTAACATACCGTTGCATTAAAACAGCGATCCGTTGTTCTGTCATGAGTAGTTACGCACGATTTACGTGGAATTTTGCGGGTTTTTTGATGGTTTTTACAAAAAAAATCAGTCTACTTATAGATAGGTACGCACGGTTTCTGCATTTTTTACAGATCTGGCAGGGAGGCGATACCGGTCTTGTCGTAGATGCAGTGCAGGATGTTCTCCACGGTCCGGATCAGGATATGCGAAGTATTTCCAGGGCCGGCAAACTGCAGATGGAATGATCTGTCAAAACTATTACAAGGGGCGGAAAGAACGACGGCTGAGGAAAGCGGATTGGTAGAGTAGTTGGTTTTTGCGCAACGGGCGGTTCAGCCGAGGCTGGGGGGTAGGAAACTGTTCCACATTCTGGGGAGGGAACTGGAATATGCGGGTGTAAAGATAGGGCGGGACCGGTTTTTCGAGGTATTACGGGAAAAATCACTGCCGCCGGAGCGGCTTGCGGGCGCGCCCAAGACGACGAACTCGTGGCACAGCCTGCCGGTGTTCCGTAACATGGTGAAGGACATGGCGCCGACGGCTCCCAACCAGGGGCGGGGGCGGCCTTGGGGCCGGGTTGCTTCGGCACTGTGTGCCTCGCAATGACGGCCAGGTGGACGAATGAGCAGTGAGGGGCTACACCAGTGTTAGGAAAATTCCGGGCAATATGGCTGGTACGGGGGAATTAATGAAGTCGCCGGTATTTCTGATAATGATATAGCCGGCTCCTTCACGCCGGGCCTCCGCCGCGCTTACGGCATCTTCAAAGTCGGTCATTTCGGAGACCGCCGCAAAATGAATGTCGTCACGGGTTGTATCAACGACAGTTAATGTGTTGAACAGGTCAATGACGTCGGCAAGAGCATCTCTTTTGCTTTTTCTGCTTTTTCTTACGCTGTAATATATATCCGTAACCGCACTCGCGCCGATAATGCCTTCTATTTTTCTTTTCGCCGCCATTAAAAACGCCGCGTATGAGTCCTTAAAAAACGGTTCCCGCTTTTCAAGAATATCTATCACTATGTTTGTATCGAAACAAATTTTCATTGCTTTGACAGCCGCTCTCTCCGCGCTTCCGCCAATGAAACCGGATTTTCAGCGGTCAACCCTATAAGCCGGTTGAAAGCCGCCCGTTTTTTTTCTATACCGTTTGAAGGCCACTCCTGTTCCTGCCCTTCATTTTGCAGGTTTTCGACGAAAGCGATAACCGTTATCAATTCTTCGTCGTTCATGCCGCTTATCAGTTCAATCGCCTTTTTTCTAATCTGCGTCATAGCCTGCCTCTCCCTATGGTCTACTGCTGACTATGTAAAATTCATCCCTGCCCTGCTATTTTACAGGTTTTCACGCGCAAAACACCCCCTTGGTGGTGAGTCGCCCGCCGATGGACGTTTTCGATTCGTCCGGGCGAGACCGGTAGGACGAAGCAATCCGGTGGACGAATGAGGAGTGGGTAGTGAACAATGGTTTTGAGTGAAAGTCGCAAATCGAGCGGGGGAGAGGGCTTGCGGGTCGTCATTGCGAGCGCGGTAATCTTTAGACCGTCACTATCCGGCAGTAACGCTTCTTCCCCG
>JAIRSC010000044.1 GCA_031255645.1 Treponema sp.
GAAAAAAACAAACAGAAAAAAGGTTCCGGGTTCGGCTGGCTGCTCTTCTGGCTGGCTTTTTTGATCGGCGTTACCCTTCTTTTTGTGATAAACCGGGAAAAAATACAAAACGGTCTGGCGATTCTCAAAGAAATAATCGACAAACCGGAGGCCTCGACCGGGGCCGAAGACCCGGCTGTGGTCGAAACGGACGAGGCCCCCGAAATTACCGGCGGCGCCGAAAACGCGGACCAAACGCCCCCGGCCGCCGATCCGCGGCCGCCCGAGCCTGCCGCACCCACGGTTTCGCCGGCCGCGGCAAAAACAGTAACACGGCAGGTGTACCTGATACGGCTTGATAACGACGGCGGCCTTGTCGCGGCAAAAGTCGCGCGCAGTCTGCCTTCCAGCGATTCGCCGATGCGGGACGCCCTGGAAGCGGTTATAAAAGGCCCCTCCGCCGACGAATCGAAACGAAACCTGCTTTCGCTGATACCGGAAAACGTCGCCATTCTGGGCGCCACGGTCCGGGGCAGTACGGCGTATATCGACTTTAGCGAAGACTTCCTTTTTAACACCTACGGCATAGAAGGTTACGCCGGCCAGATTCGGCAGGTCGTGTGGACCGCCACCGAGTTCGGCAATGTCAGGGACGTACAGATACTTGTCGACGGCAAACGGATAGACTATCTGGGCGAGGGTATCTGGATTGGCAGCCCCCTAAGCCGGGATTCGCTGTAGGACGCGGCGCGGGGATTTGGCTAATTCGAGCCTGTCCGCAAAGTAACCGGCTTTGTGGACAGACACTAATCCGTCCCGCTGTGCTATAGTTGACCCATGAATATTACTGTAGACAGCGCGAAAAACTATTTTATGGAAATGATTGACGAAGTAGCAAACGGAAAGGAATACTTTATCATAAGGCACGGACAGGCCATCGCCCGCATCGTTCCGGTTTTCGACGACGTCCCCACAAGGGCGGAAATAACCGAACGGCTTTTCAGTTATCAAACCCTTACATGACAAGCGTTCTGGACTGTTCGTTCTGCGCCGCGTTGTTCCTTCCCCACGCCCGCTCCGGGGAAGTTCTGCGGGTGTTCAGGGCCTTTGACGAAGCCGCCGAAGTTCTGGTTCCCGTCTGCTTTTGGAGTGAGATGACGGAGCTGCTTTCCGCCGCCCTGGCCCGCGGACGGCTAAAATATTCCGACGTTATGGAAATTATCAGGCTGCTTGAGCGTTACCACTTCGACACGGACGTTTCGTTCGGCGCGGATCATACCGGCCGTATTCTGGATATGGCCCGGCTGTACGACCTGAACCCCGCGGCGGCGGCCTACCTGGAACTGGCGCTGCGGAAAAAGGCCGCCCTGGGAACCCTGAACGGCGCTCTCCGCGCCGCCTGCGTCAAAGCGGGAGTGGAGTTGCTGCAAAACCCCGGCCGGTAATGGTTCCGCCGCCGACGACAATATCGCCGTCGTAGAATACCGCGGCCTGGCCGGGAGTAATCGCCCGCTGGGGCTCCTCGAATTCCACATGAACCGCGCCGGGGCCGGTCTGCTCCACCAGCGCCCACTGTTCGGTCTGGAGATAACGGGTTTTTACCTTAAGGCGGAGCGGACGCGGTATGGACGGGCAGGCGATAAGGTTTATCCGGTCCGCGGTAAGGGTTTTGGAATAGAGCGAGCTTTCGGGCCCGACCACCAGGGTATTGGTTTCCCGGTTTTTCGCCGTTACGTAAACCGGCTCGTTGCGGGCGATACCCAGGCCGCGGCGCTGTCCCGGCGTATAACGGACAAGGCCCCGGTGACGGCCAAGGACGCTGCCGTCTTCGCCGGTGATGTCCCCCGGCGCGTAACGCTTGCCGGTATAGGCTTCCATAAAAGCGCCGTAATCCCCGCCGGGGACAAAACAGATGTCCTGGCTTTCCCGCTTCCCCGCGTTGGCAAGCCCGCGCCGTTCGGCCAGCGCCCGGACTTCCGCCTTGGTCATGGTTCCCAGCGGAAACCGGGTAAAGGCAAGCTCTTCCTGGCTCATCATATAAAGTACATAGCTTTGATCTTTTTTGGGATCGACGCCTTTCCTCAGCAACAGGCGCCCGTCCGCCCCGGCCTCTTCGATTCGGGCGTAGTGGCCGGTAACCAGAGCTTCCGCTTCCAGTTCCCGCGCCCGGCGCGAGAGCAGGCGGAACTTGAGATGGCGGTTACATTCAACGCAGGGGTTGGGCGTTTCCCCGTTTTCGTAGGCGGCGATAAACGGATCGATCACGAAACGGGTAAAATCTTCCGTGTAATTAAGCACGTAATGGGCGATGCCGAGTTTCCATGCCGCCATGCGGGCGTCGTTAATGTCTTCCAGGGAACAGCATTTGCTCCCCCCCGAAGCGACAAGCTTCATCGTAGCCCCAACGCAGTCAAAGCCGCGATCAAGCACAAGAGCCGCCGCGACGGCGCTGTCCACGCCGCCGGACATCGCGACAAGCGCCCGTTTCACGCGACGAACCGCTTTTTCAACCCGCCCCTGAATTCACGTTCAGCGCCGCTTCGCAGCTTCTCATCGCGAGGATTGTTTTTTCAAAGAGCTTGTCCATATCCCAGCCCAGAAGGGCGGCGCCCTTTTCAATTACCTCCCTGGAACAGCCGGCGGCGAAAGCGGGGGTCTTGAATTTCTTTTTTAGGGATTTTAGTTCCATATCCTGAACGCTCTTCGAGGGCCGGATAATCGCCGCGGCCCAGACAAGGCCGGTAAGCTCGTCGACGGCAAAAAGAACTTTTTCCATTTCGTGTTCGGGCCGCGCGTCAACCTCCACGATGCCCCAGCCGTGGCTGCAAACAGCGCGGATCATGTCGTCGCTTACCCCTCCGGCCCTAAGCAGTTCCGGGGCCTTAAGGCAGTGCCGGTCGGGGTATTCCTCAAAGTCGATGTCGTGGAGCAGGCCCACGATACCCCAGTATTCCGCCTCGTCCCCGTAACCCAGATCTCCGGCGAACCACTTCATAACCCCTTCAACGGTAAGGGCATGCTGAAGGTGAAACGGATCCCTGTTGTGTTTTTTAAAAAGTTCCCAGGCGTCGTCCCTGGTGACGGCAGACTGTAACGCGCACATAAAACGAGTATAGCCCCAAAAACAAAAAATGAAAAGAAACGCCGCGAGGATCAGTAGTTTTGGGCGCGGATCTGGAAATACGCTTTGGGATGCTTGCACACCGGGCAAAGCTCCGGCGCTTTTTTCCCGATCACGATATGGCCGCAGTTGGAACACTGCCAGACCTGATCGCCGTCCCGGCTGAATACAAGGCCGCCGTCAATATTGGCCAGAAGCTGTTTGTAACGCTCCTCGTGTTCCTTTTCTATTTTCGCGACCCCTTCCATCTCGGCGGCTATGGCGCCAAAACCTTCTTCCCGGGCGGTTTTGGCAAAACCCGCGTACATATCGGTCCACTCGTAGTGTTCTCCCTCGGCGGCGTCTTTAAGATTCGCCGCCGTTTCGGGTACGGCGCCGCCGTGAAGATGCTTATACCAGATTTTGGCGTGCTCTTTTTCGTTCAGCGCCGTTTCCCGGAACAGCGCCCCGATCTGAACATAGCCGTCCTTTTCGGCCCTGGACGCGTAGTACAGATATTTGGTGTGAGCCTGGGATTCTCCGGCAAACGCGGTCTGTAGATTCCGCCAGGTTTTTGAATCTTTTAATTCCATGATTTTCTCCGTTATAAATGGGTTGTTTGGCCGGTTCCGAAAGCAAAGTCCCCGAACCGCTTTATGTACCAATGATAGGGCACATTACGGGGTTTGTAAAGAAATCGCCGCGCTGCTATACTTGGCTGATATGGCGTCTCGTGCGGGGAAAATTGCCGCAGCCGGTTTTATGCTTTTCTGTCTCCTGACGCCGGCCTTTGCCCGGGATGTTGAAATCACCGTTATTGACGGCGACCTTTCCATTCCGCTGGAAGGCGCCCGGATTGTGTCCTGGGACGGCGGCGAAAAGATATGCGACGAAGAAGGCAGGGCGGCCGTTTCCGTTCCCGAGGACAGGCCCGTCGTGCTACGGGTAAGCTATCCCGGCTACGCTCCCGGCCGCGTTACGGTACTGCCCGGCGCGGACGCCTACACGGTGGAACTGAGCCTTGCGGAACCGGCGGAAGAACGGGAGCTGATTGTGGAAGCGCCCCGGCCCGGTTCCAGCGAAACGGTAAGCGGCCGGAGCGTCGCCATTTCCGGCGGCAATCTTACGATGCCCGCGGAAACGGGAATTATCGGGGATGTGATGAACGCCGTAAAGCTGCTGCCCGGCGTGGGCTATGTCGGCGGCTATATGGCCATGCCGTCGGTCCGGGGCGGCGAACCTTCCGACGTAACGGCCGTTTTCGACGGCTTTTACGTGGAACGGCCCTACCACTGGGGAGGCGCTTTCTCGATCTTCGATCCCAAGATGGCGGAAAGCGCCCAGCTTTCCCACGGGGTTTTTTCGACCCGTTACGGACATACCGTTTCCGGCCTTCTCGACATACACGCCAGGCGTCCGTCCCCCGAATCCGCCGGAGTCGAGCTTGCCGTATCGACCAGCGCGGCCAATCTGAACCTTTCCCTTCCGCTGGGCGGGAAAGGCGGGCTTGCCCTTATGGGGAAGGTTACCTACTGGGACCCGTTTGTGGAAACGGCAAAGCTTTTCTTTGAGGAAGTCCGCTATATCAGCACCACTCCTTTTATCAGAAGCGGAACCCTGAACGCCTCCTATGATTTTTCCACCGATCTGGGCTTTTCCCTTAACGGGTTTTTCGGAAACGACGGAGCGGGAGCGTACTACGACGACAATACCAGTACTTCGCGTTACGACGCGAATTTCTACTGGGACAACAAAATCGGCTTTCTTAGTTCCGGCCTTGGATACAGCCCGGATTCCCGCTCGTTCATAAAAGCCTCTCTGGGGGTGGGGTTTTTGCAGACCGATATGGACGGGCGCGTCTCCAGCGAAAACCTTGCGGCGACTACCGAGCGGGATTACAGTTTTTTTGTCCGGGACAGGACGGTTAATTTTCAGGGCAGGGTAGATTACGACCGCGATCTGGGAAACGGGTTTCTCTTTGCCGCCGGAGCGGAAGAACGCTACAGCCGCTGGGACAGGATCAGCACATTCCGGGGAACAATAACCGTTGCTTCAACCCCGGAAAACCGGGAACGGACCCTGGACGTGCTTAACCAGGGTTTGTTCAGCTCCGCCTATTCGCTTTTTGAGTACCGATCCGCAAACAGGCGTTTCGGCATGGAAGCGGGAATCCGCGGGGATCATTTCCTGCTTACGGGAAAAGGCTATACCCTGCCGGGCATACCGGCGGTAAATCCCCGCGTCAATTTTGATTTTCTGCTTCTTGAAGATTCCGGCTCTTTTGAATCCATAACGATGACGGCGGGTACGGGCTTTTTTTCTTCCGTGAACAGTTCCCTGCAGAATATCAGCTCGACAAACAACATAAACACATACGCCCCCACCCAAAACCGTTCATGGACTACCGTGGCGGGAACCAGGATCGATTTTTTCGCGGGTTTTACTTTTACGTTTGAAACCTATTTCAAATATGTCTTTGACCGGGCCTACACGATAAACGACAGAGACAATACAAGCGGCACAGTCGAATACACAACAAATTATTACTTTGACGGAAAGGCCCTTATCTGGGGCTTTGACACAATGCTCCAGAAATTCGATTCCCGTTACTGGAACGGCTGGATTTCATATTCGTACATCAACGCCAGATACAGGGATCCGAAAAGCGAAGCCCTTTCCCGGAACGAAGGGGACTGGTACTATCCGGACTTTCACCGGTTCCATACGCTCAACCTTATTGTAAATTACAAGCCGGTCAAAACGCTTAACCTGATGACCCGCCTCAGCCTTGCCAGCGGTATTCCGCTCCTCAAAACGACGGAGATTGTAGGCCCCCCGCCTCCTTATGAACGGATACAGGCCTACGACGACAACAGCAGGGCGGGCTGGGTAATCCCGTTTGACATCAAGCTTTCGTTTTTCAGCTTTAACAAAAACGGAAAAGCCAAACGGGAACTGTACCTGAGTTTTGAAAATCTTCTTTCCCTTGTATACCGGGCGGAAGGGGCGAAAGATTTCGACGAAAACACCGGGCGCGAAACGCCGGGGAACAGCCTCGCAAGTTACGATCTTCCCATTCCCCTTATCACATTCGGAATTAAATGGAGTTATTAGGCATGAAAAAGCGGGCGCTTGTATGGCTGCTTGTTGCCGTTTCCGGCTGCATGTCCCTTACCGAACATGCCGGAAGGATCGCCGACGGTTCGAGCTTTGCCGAAAAAACCCTTGAAAGATACCTCGGCGAAAACGGAGCGTATCTTTCACGGCTGCGCTTTAGGGACGGAAGCGCGGCGCTGAAACTCTCGTTCGATTCAATGCCGGCCCTTGCCTTTTACCTGGTTCCGGCCGGGGAAACGGGAGGCTGTCTTGTTTCTTCGTACAGGTTTCTCGCGTCCACGCTTAAAGGCTGGAACGAATTTACCGTGGACCTTTCGGGAACCGGCAGCTTTGAGGACGCGGGAACCGGTTCCGGGGGGCGGCGTTACAGGCTTGCCGTTGAAAACGTCGAGGAAATCGGCCTGTCCTCCGGCCGCGTCCGCTCGGGAGAGAACCGTTTAAGCGGCGGCGAAGCGCTCGGTGTTTTACGAAACCGGAAGCTGCGGATAGAAGCCCTTACCGGCTGGATGAAAGACTCCGCGGCCGCGGGGCGTTCGTTTCGGACCGAAAAGGAGTTCGACTCGTACTGGAAACCCATTCTGCTTCCCGAGACGGTGTCGAAACGAAAACGCCCGGCGGATTATGCCGGCGCGGACGGCGAATGGATCAGGGCCGAAGACGTAAACTGGAACGCCGCCTACAGCGGGCGTTTTCCCGAAGACATCGCCATGCTCAGAAATTCGGGCGCGCTGCTTCGTGACTGGGAAGAAGCCCTGCCCTGGATATACCTTTCGTTTCAATGGGACGATATTATCACCACAATCACGGACGGTCTGTATTTTAGCGCGCAGTAATTTCAGGATCGGCGGGCTGAACCCTTCGCCTCCCGCGTTCTAATGGAAATGATGAATTTTATGGAGGTGGCGGGAGTCGAACCCGCGTCCTAATACGCGAAATACAGGCCTCTACAGGTTTAGCCGTTTATTGCGTTGTCGGGATCGGCTTGGCTAAGCGGCGCGCGGCCTATCCGTATTCCGGGAATTTCTCGCCGCGCCCCGTCCGGAACCGGGGTTTGGCCAGCCTTGATTGTGACGCGGAAGCCCTTCCTCAAGGCGGCGGAAGGGTTCCACGCGGTTACGCAGCTAAGGCGAGACCGTAACTGTCGTTGTTGGCAGTTAAATTTTTGCCCAATCAGGAGATGGGCGCTCCACCTGCAGCCTGTACCCCGAACCGTACCAGTCGAAACCGGTACACCCCCGGTAGTAACGGACTTATAAAGTCACGGTTATATGGGCCGGATTCAAAACCCTGTCGGTTTTGAATCCGGCCCGACAAGCAAAATATACATTAAATATAGCGCCGAATCAAGGCGTAGTGTTCCCCGCTTTGAGCGCCCCCATATCCACAAGACATTCGCGGAGTATCCGGGCATTCGCGGGAGAAAGCGGCCCCAGGGGAAGGCGAAGCGGCCCCGAGGGAAGGCCCGCCCAGCCCATCGCCGTTTTTACCGGAACCGGGTTGGTTTCGATAAACGCGTTCTTCATGAAGGGCAAAAGTTCGTAGTGAATACGGCGGGCTTCGTCATATCTGCCGTCAAGACATGCCCGGGTAAGCTCGCGCACCTTTTTTGGCAGAAGGTTCGAGATAACGGAAATAACTCCGTCGCCGCCAAGGGCAGCGAGGGGCAGCGTCATGCTGTCGTCGCCGGAAAGCACCCAGAACGGGCTGTCCGTTCCCTTCCGCGGCCCGGCAATTTTCGCGATAACGTCCCCCATCTGGTTAATGTCGCCGGACGCTTCCTTTACCCCGACAATGCCGGGAATACGGGCAAGTTCTTCCATCAGGGGAGTGGGAATGTTCCGCCCGGTACGGGAGGCTATGTTATAGATAATCACGGGAAGCCCCTCGGCGGCGGCTTTTTCAAAATGCTTGATGATCCCCGAATCGTTCGGTTTATTGTAGTAGGGAGTAACCACCAGCGCGGCGTCCGCGCCGAGGTCTTTCGCCCGCTTTACATAGGCGGCCATGTGACGGGTCGAATTCGATCCCGCGCCGATAACAAGGGGAACCCTGCCCCCCGTTTCTTCCACGGCGATCCTGATAAGCTTTTCTTCCTCTTCCTCGTCCAGCGTGGGAGTTTCCCCCGTTGTGCCGAGGGGAACAAGCCCGTCTATGCCCTGTTCGATCTGGAACGCGATGAGGCGCCTAAATCCGTCATAATCCACATCCCCGTTTTCTTTCATCGGGGTAACAAGGGCGGTAAAAGCCCCGGAAAAAGATTTCTGTGTCATCCAATCATATCCTTTAATACATCGTCCATCGTAAAAATTCCCCGCCGGGGCGTTCCCGCCGGTTGTCCGGGACCGGGACAGGACACAAGCCATTCGGCGGCAAGCGCCGCCCCGGACGCCAGCCCTTCGCGGTTTCTCGCGCTGTGGCTGATTTCAATGGTATCGGAAGGTGAATCAAATACCAGGCTGTGGGTCCCGGGAACGGAACCAACCCGAAGGCTCGCATAGTGTATCGTGTCCGGGGCCATTTTTCCCCGCGGACTGTCCCATAGTACCTTTTTTTTCCGCTTCATGGAAGAGAGAACCTGTTTTACCAGCGTTTCCGCGGTTCCCGAAGGGCTGTCCGCTTTTTTGTTGTGATGAACCTCGAAGCCCGCGACATCGTATTCGTCGAAGGGATCCATCACGGAGGCGGCGTGGGCGGCAATGCGGTAAAAAAGGTTTACGCCCAAAGAAAAATTCGTCGCCCACAAAAGGGAAGCGCCGCCCGATTCCACGGCGGCGGAAGCTTCGGCAAGCCTTTCGTACCAGCCCGTGGTTCCGACCACGATGGGTTTACCCAGCGAGACGGCAAGAGCGATGTTGTCAAACGCCGTATCCGGCCGGGTAAACTCGATAAGCACGTCCGCTTTTTCCGGCTGTGAAGGAATCCCGCAGCTTTCAAACGGATCGGTTACCGAAACAATGTCGTGTCCCCGTCCGCGCAGAACACCTTCCAGTATCTTGCCCATTTTTCCGTATCCGACGAGTCCGGCTTTCACGCGCCTTTCCCTCTGCCGGAACCTTTTCCGCTTTCCCCCGTTTTGCCGGCGGGCTTACCGCCGGTTTTTCCGCCGGGCTTTTCGCCGAAAAAATGCCGGTGCAGGGCCTTGACCAGTTCCGGGGCTTCCTCGTCGTTTACGATAAAGCTGATGTTTACCTTGCTCGCCCCCTGGGAAACCATCTGCACCTGTACGCCCACGCCCCGGCAGACGCCGAATATCTGTTCCAGTATTTCCGAGGAACGCCGCACGTCGCCGACAATCGTGACGATGGCCTTGTCCGTCTTTACCTCGACCGCGGCAATACGGGAAAGCTCGCGTTTTACCACTCCCAGATCGTGGACGGCGTCGAGGGTCAGCGACACGGAGACCTCGCTTGTGGCGACCATATCTACCGAAATGCCGGCGGCGGCAAATTCGGAAAACAGCCTGGCAAGATACCCCGGCTGGCCGAGCATGTAGGTTGAAACCAAATCCACCAGGATGATGTTTTTCCGGCTCGTAATCGCCCGGATAAGCGAAGGTTCTTTGCCGCCCTTTATTTCGATGCGGGTACCGGGCGCTTTCGGATTATACGAATTTTTCACCAGTACCGGAGTCCCGCTTTTCATGCAGGGCTGCATTGCCCGCGGATGAAGCACCTGCGCGCCGAAATAGGCAAGTTCCGCCGCTTCTTCGTAGCTTATCTTTTCCACGGGCCGGGCGTCGGGAACGATTTTCGGGTCGGCGGTAAGTATGCCGTCCACATCCTTCCAGACCTGGACTTCTTCCGCCTTGCAGGCCGCCGCGATTACCGTAGCGCTCAGGTCCGAACCGCCGCGGCCCAGCGTGGTAATGTTGCCGTTCTCGTCCTTTGCGATAAAGCCGGTAATAACCGGAGTAATGCCTTCCGCTATAACGGTAAGAAGAGAAGACGCGATACGGACAAAGCTTTCGTTTTTCAGTTCCGCGCGGCCGAAACTTGAATCCGAAACAAAACCCACGTCCCAGGCGTCAATGGCCTGGGCTTTTATTTTCCGGCTTTTCATATAGGCGGCGGCGATACGAACCGAAAGCCGCTCCCCGAAAGACACCAGGCAGTCTCTGGTTCTGCCGGTCAATTCCCTGGTAAGGGAGATTCCGGTAAGCAGGCTCCCCAGTTCCCAAAAAAGGGTTTTAAGCTCCGTTTTCACCAGGGGCCCAAGTTCCAAATCCGCGACGGCCTTGAGATGCGGCTCTTCCAGCTTTTCTATGGAAACAAAGCCCCGTTTAAGGGCGTCTTCCGCCGCCTCGAGAATGTAATCCGTGGTATTCCCCATCGCGGAAAGCACGACAACGGGCTTGCGTTTTTCCTGGGAACGGACGATCTCCGTTACATTGCGGATACGCTCGGCATCGGCTACCGAAGTCCCGCCGAATTTCATTACAATCATAAAACTAACTCTCGATATTGGCGTGCCGTCTCGCGATGTCGCCCGGCGGCACGGCTCTGTCCTGAATAAGGTCTATCGCCATACTTTCGCACAGGAGAAACGCGGCCTGTTCAAACGGGCTTCCCATCGGCTGAAACAGCGGCGAAGGGAAAAATTCCGGTTTTGTTTCCGGGACGTTAAGGCTGACAACGCGGTCCGCAAGTTCCAGAATGGGCGCTCCCGCCGCGGCGGCGGTTATGGCGCCGACTCTGACCCCCAGGTCTTTGGCCGCCCGGCAAACCGCGAGTACCGGTTTTGTTTTACCCGATCCGCTGCACACGAGGATCAGGTCTCCCCGGCCGGCGGGCGGACAGGATATTTCCCCTATAGCGTGAAATTCAAAGCCCAGATGCATAAGCCGCTCACCGAACGAACGAATGACAAGCCCCGAACGGCCCGCCCCGTACACAAAAACACGGGCCGCCGCGGATATTTCCCTGAGCATGTCTTTAACCTGCCGCCAGTCTATCAGTTCCATAACCCAGGACTGTTCTTCCAGGATGCCTTTATATACGCTCTTTTCCCTGTCGCCTTCCATATCATAAGCTCCCTTGTTTTAGTGATACACTATTTTTCCGCTTGTTTCAATGAGGGGGGTCATTCGCGGCGGGGTCTGACAGCCGCCGTGAACCGCGTTCAGGGCGGGGACGCTATTGTGGAGACCAGGCGCCGTTCGCGTATACGTAAACGCCCGGTTGTCTGTCCTGCGACTCGAAATACGCGTCGAAACCGCCGTCCGTGGAAAAGACAAGATTATCGTACCTGTCCAGATAGTCGACCTTTGAACGCAAAGCGCTTGCCGTCGGCCTGTTGTTAAAAACCCGCTTTCCAAGTTCGTCAATACCGGCGGGTATGGTGATGTTTTCAAGTTCGTTATTGTAAAACGCCCCGTCGCCTATTTTTTTGACGCCGCCGCCGATTGCGAGAACCGTCAGGCGGTTGTTGGAAAACGCGCCCTCCCCTATCTCCGTTACGCTTTGGGGTATGGAGACGCCGGTAAGGCGGTTGTTGTAGAACGCGTAATCCTCTATGACCTGAACCGTATCGGGGATTTCGGCGGAACCGAGTGAGTTAAGCTGAAAGCAGCCTCTGGGAATGACCGTAACGCCCCGCCCGATAACAAGCCTTGTCAGCCGGTTACCGGCAAAAGCGCCGCGGCCGATACTCGTTACATTGTCGCCGATTACCAGCTCGGTAATGTTGTTTTCCGCGAAGGCGCCGTTCCCGATAACCGTAACCGTATCGGGAATAACCACGCTGACGATCTCTTTTTTTGAAAACGCGTAATCGCCTATCGCCGTTACGGGTATGTTGCTGATTGTTTCGGGGATCACCAGTTCTTTGACGGTTCCCCTGCACCTGACGATTGTGATTTCTCCGTTTTCTTCCGCTATGGTTATAGTAAGACCCGCCTGCGCGAAAGCGGGCCCCGAAAGGGAAAAAAACAGAACCAGAAAGGCAAAATATTTTGCCATTGGGCGATGGGGGACTTGAACCCACGACCCCTAGCATGTCAAGCTAGTGCTCTCACCAACTGAGCTAACCGCCCGTGTCTCCTATAGAGGCTGTTTTATTGATACCCGAAAAAATAGTTGTAGTCAAGTGGTTTGGG